>JBNMHE010000122.1:0-5467 GCA_050872585.1 Rhodocyclales bacterium
AAAATAATGTTTAAATTAAAATAAATTAAAATAAACCAAAAATTTTTAATTACGCAAAATGAGCACACATCAAAATTTACATTATCGTTTGGACATTGACGGACTGCGTGCTTGGGCAGTTTTGTCTGTGGTGATTTACCATTTTTTTCCGCATATTTTGCCCGGCGGTTTTATTGGTGTGGATGTTTTTTTTGTGATTTCCGGATTTTTAATTGCCCGCATTATTTTGCAGCAATTCAATGAAAATCGTTTTTCTTTTGTGGATTTTTACGCCCGCCGCATCCGCCGAATTTTTCCCGCTTTATTTGTGGTGTTGTCCATCACATTTTTGTATGGCGCTGGGGTTTTGTTTGAAAAAGAATTTCAACATTTATCCAAACATATTTTGGGCGGAGCAGGTTTTGCCGCCAATTTTGTGTTGTTGTCTGAATCGGGCTATTTTGATACCGATTCTGCCCAAAAACCGTTGTTACATTTGTGGAGTTTGGGCATTGAAGAGCAGTTTTACATTGTTTTTCCGTTTGTTTTATTTTGGGCGCACAAAAAGCATTGGCGGCTTTTAACTTTGATGGCATTTTTGTTTTTGATTTCTTTTGTCACCAATCACAACAATGTGGAGCGCAATCCCATCGGCACGTTTTATTCGCCTTTCACACGCATTTGGGAATTGTTGGCTGGTGCAATGTTGGCCAATATCACGCTCAATTATGCGCATTGGTCGCACAAAATAATTTTAAAAATGAATGCTGGGATTCATTTTTTATTTTTAGAAGAACAAAAACCTTATTTTTTGAATCATTGTTTTTCCTGTTTGGGCTTTTTGTTTTTGATTTTGGGATTTTTTTTATTGAATGAAAAATCCGCTTTTCCGGGCGATGCTGCATTGTTGCCGGTTTTGGGTTCTGTTTTTTTAATTGCTTCTGGTGAAAATGCGAAAATCAATGTGTTGTTGTTGAAAAATCGTTTGGCGGTTTTCATCGGCAAAATTTCTTATCCGCTTTATTTGTGGCATTGGCCAATTTTGGTTTTTCTTAAAATTTATTGGGGTGAAACGCCGCCCGCTTGGGTTTTGCTTGTTTTTATTTTGTTTGCCATTGTTCTTTCTTTTTTAACCACGCATTTGATTGAAAATCCTTTGCGTTTTGGCAAAAATCGGCGTTTGAAAGTAGTTGTTTTGGTTTTTTTAATGGCCATTTTGGCCAGTTTGGCTTTGTTTGTTTTTCTGCAAGACCCCAAAGATGAGCGAAGCGGTTATGTTGTGGATGAAAAATACATCACCAAAAAAGGCAAAATGGGCGATGAATGGTCTTATTACGGTAATCGTTCGGCAAAACAAAAAATTGTGTTGTTTGGTGATTCGCACATGCAACATTTAAGCGGGCAAATTGTTGAAAAATTGGGCAATGATTTTGCCATTGACAGCATTGCTTTGGGCGGCTGCCACGTGGGTAAAAGTTTTTTGAAAAACATTGACCCGCAAAATTTGCCGTGGTGCGAAAAAATGCAACAAGAGATGCGCAATTTGCCGCAAGTGGATGTGGTTTTGTCCAGCAATTTGATGCACATTTACGACAATTATCCTTGGAATGAAGAAGATTTTTACAAGTTGATGATGGACAAACTTAATTTGCTTGAAAATCCGCCCAAACGTTGGATTTTCATCGGCTCGCCCGGCGAGGTGAATTTTCAATGTGAAACCTTCAATCGCCGGCGCTTCAAACATCACAGCAAAGAATGTGCGCCAATGGGTTCGAAGGTTTACAAAGATTACATTTTGTTTTCGCAAAATTTAATGGCGCAAAAACGTTTTCCGCCTTATGTGGAATTTATTTATCCTTTTTTGGATTTGTGCGATGAAAACGGAAAATGCCAATTTGAAAATGAAAACGGCATTAAAAATTATTTAAACGGCGACCATTTGAATTACGCTGGCGGCGAAAAAACCGCTTTGCAACTGCGCAAAATGTTGTTGAATCAATAATTTTTTTGAATTGAAAAAAATCCACGGTCAACGCACAATTTTTTTTGAAAACAAAAAAAATTAAAGATTGTTGCGCTGCGTAAAATTAGAAAAAGGCGATTGTGTCGGCGCGCCAACAGGGCGCGGCAAACCTTTTTTTAAAGCGCGAATGGCTGAATCGTAAAAATGCGGGTCGCTTTTGTTTTTTTGTCCAAAAATGGATGAACCCGCCACAAAAGTATCCACGCCCGAGCGCGCCAAACCCGCAATGTTATTGGCATTGATTCCGCCATCAATTTCCAAACGAATATAACGATTGGTTTGATTAAAATAGTATTGCAAAATTTCGTGTGTTTTTTGCGCTTTTTGCCAAATGGAAGGAATAAAACTTTGCCCGCCAAAGCCGGGATTAACACTCATTAAAAGCACAAAATCAATGTCGTCAAGCAAAAATTCCAAAATATCCAAAGATGTTGCCGGGTTTAACGCCAATCCTGCTTTGGCATGACCTTCTTTGATGAGGCGCAAACTGCGATGAATATGTTCGCTTGCCTCAGGGTGAAAAGAGATAAAATCCGCGCCCGCTTTTAAAAAATCGGTAATTAAGCGATCAACAGGTTTGGCCATAATATGCACGTCAATAGGCACGCGGCACAAAGGCCGAATGGCTTTTAAAACCATGGGACCAACGGTTAAATTCGGCACGTAATGGTTGTCCATCACATCAAAATGAATCCAATCCGCACCGCTTTTAATCACGTTTTCAATTTCATCGCCCAAATGCGCAAAATCTGCCGACAAAATGCTCGGAGCGATGACATAATCTGCCATGGTGCGTTTTCCTTATAAACCAAAAAAGCGTTCCATCCACGTTTTTTTCTGGCTGGTTCGGTCATCAATTTTGAGATATTTTTTCACGCAATCGAGGTAAGCATAATCATCGTGTTTGATGTGCCCGATTAGCCAACGTCCTAATAAATTGTGTAATTCTTGGCTAACATCTTCACCGGCTTTAAAACGTTTTTGCATGTCGGAAATGCGTTTGATGAACAACTCATGCACTTTTTTGTGTGGGCGCAGCAAGTTGTAACCGGCATCTTCCAACATACTTTCTTCAAAGCCAAAGTGTGAAATGGTGTAATCCACGGTGTCATCAATAACTTGCGCGATTTTTTTAATATCATCTTTTTTGCGCGCATCATCAAGGGCATTGATGTAATCCACAATGCGTTGATGTTGTTGGTCAATTTCATCAATGCCGGTGTTGAGATCTTCCGTCCATTCAATTCTTGCCATTTTGTTTCTCTCTTTAAAGTTGGGGATAATTTCATTTTAATTCATTTTAAGAAGTTTAAGCGATGAAAAAACATTTGATTCTTTTGATGCGCCAAAACTGCCATTTGTGTTGGGCAATGGAAAAAACATTAAAAGAAAAACTTTCTCATTTGAACTGCCAAATGCTGGATATTGATTTGCCTGAAAATAAGTTGTGGTTTGAACAATACAATTTGTTGGTTCCTGTTTTGCTTTTGAATGGCAAAGAAGTTTGCCATTATCATTTGGATGAAAAAACAATTGCCTTGCTTAAAAACGATTAAAATTCTTTCCTTTTTGTTTTGATGTTTATGAACAACATTCGCAATTTTTCAATTATCGCGCACATTGACCATGGAAAATCAACGCTTGCCGACCGTTTGATTGAACGCTGTGGTGGTTTGTCTTCGCGCGAAATGGAAAGTCAAGTGTTGGATTCAATGGAAATTGAAAAAGAACGCGGCATTACCATTAAAGCGCAAACGGCTTCTTTAAATTATGTGGCAAAAGACGGCAACACTTACCATTTGAATTTAATTGACACGCCCGGGCATGTGGATTTTTCTTATGAAGTTTCACGCTCACTTTGTGCTTGTGAAGGCGCGCTTTTGGTGGTTGATGCTTCGCAAGGTGTGGAAGCGCAAACGGTTGCCAACTGTTACACCGCCATAGATTTAAACGTTGAAGTTTTGCCCGTTTTAAACAAAATTGATTTGCCCAGCGCCGACCCCGATTCTGCCAAGGCAGAAATTGAAGATGTGATTGGCATTGACGCCCAAAACGCTATTTTGGCTTCTGCCAAAACGGGGCAAGGTATTGATGATATTTTGGAATTGGTGGTCAACCAAGTTCCTGCGCCAAAAGGTGATGCAAATGCGCCTTTAAAAGCCTTGATTATTGATTCTTGGTTTGACAATTACGTAGGCGTGGTGATGTTGGTGCGTGTGGTAGATGGCGTGTTGCGCCCCAAAGATAAAATTTATTTGATGTCTACAAAATCCACTTATTTGTGCGAACAAGTGGGCGTTTTTTCACCGCGCTCAGTGGTGCGTGATTGTTTATCGGCGGGAGAAGTTGGCTTTGTGATTGCCGGCATCAAAGAACTTTCCAGCGCCAAAGTGGGCGACACCATTACTTTAAACGAAAAAAAAGCCGACCAAGCCTTGCCGGGTTTTAAAGAAATCAAACCACAAGTTTTTGCGGGGCTTTATCCCGTTGAAGCCAATCAATACGATTCCTTGCGTGAATCTTTGGAAAAATTGCAATTAAACGATGCCTCTTTGCATTTTGAACCCGAAGTCTCTCAAGCTTTGGGTTTTGGTTTTCGTTGTGGATTTTTGGGGTTGTTGCACATGGAAATTGTGCAAGAACGTTTGGAGCGCGAATTTGACCAAAATTTAATTACTACCGCGCCCACCGTGATTTACGAAGTGTTATTGACCGATGGCACTTTAAAAATTGTGGAAAACCCCGCGCATTTGCCTGAAATCCAAAAAATTGCCGAAATTCGCGAACCCATTATTGAAACTTCTATTTTTGTGCCACAAGATTATTTGGGCGCGATGATGACCTTATGCAACCAAAAACGCGGCGTGCAAAAGGATATGCATTACCACGGCAGGCAAGTGAAATTGGTTTATGAAATGCCGATGGCAGAAGTGGTGATGGATTTTTTTGATAAATTAAAATCCGTCTCCCGCGGTTATGCTTCCTTGGATTATGAATTCAAATGTTACCAAACGGCGGATGTGGTGAAGTTGGATGTGTTGATAAACGGCGAGAAAGTGGATGCGTTGTCGGTGATTATTCACCGCGTCAATGCGCAATACCGCGGCAGGGAATTGGTTGCCAAAATGCGCTCGCTTATTCCGCGCCAAATGTATGAAGTGGCGATTCAAGCGGCAATTGGTTCGCATATTATTGCGCGCGAAAATGTCAAAGCCTTGCGCAAAGATGTGTTGGCAAAATGTTATGGCGGCGATATTACGCGCAAGAAAAAATTATTAGAAAAACAAAAAGCAGGCAAAAAACGTATGAAACAAGTGGGCGCCATTGAAATTCCGCAAGAAGCATTTTTGGCGGTTTTAAGAACCGATTCGTAATTTTTGAAAAAAATAAAGCGTTGACCGTGGATTTTTGAAATGTTTTTTGTTTTTCCACGGTCGACTTAAAATTTTTTTGAAAATAAAATAA
>JBNMHE010000123.1:0-5423 GCA_050872585.1 Rhodocyclales bacterium
AAAATTTTAAAAATTTTTTTAAGTTGACCGTGGATTTTTTTTATTCTTGTTGTGCCGCTTTTCTGCCTTGTTCAAACGCTTGGCGATTTTGATTTAAAACCACTTCGCCTTTTTGGGCAAAACGCTTCAAAATGTTTTCCAGCAACACATCCGCCGAAAAAGGCAAATAATCGGCAATGGCGCCCAACATCACCGTGTTGCCCAAGCGAATATCGCCAATTTCGCGCGCAATGGATGAAGCATCAAATGCCACAACTTGATTGCCGAGTTTTTGCATTTCAACAATCGGATCAGAAGGATAAGCATACAAACCCAATTCCACCACTGGCGGCGAGAGTTTTGCCGTATTCATCAACGCAATGCCGTCTTTTTTGAGCATATGTTGCCAGCGCAAACCTTCGGCGGCTTCAAAACCCAACAAAATATCCGCTTGCCCCGGAGTGATTTGCGGGGACAAAACCTTTTCTCCAAAACGCAAATGCGAAGAAACCACGCCGCCTCGTTGCGCCATTCCGGCGACTTCCGTTTTTTTGGCATCCAAACCCAAACGCATCGCGCTTTGTGCCAAAATTTCCGTGGCGGTCATCACGCCTTGCCCGCCAATGCCCACCACCAAAATGTTGGTTATTTTCATTGTTTTTTCTCCACAAAAGCAATGTTTGATTCTTTAACCCACGGCACAATGGCATTGGGTGCGCAAGGTTGCAAGCACAAGCCGCAACCGGTGCAAACCGAAGATTCAATCATCACAAAAGCGCGCTCAACTTCGCGCCCGGAAGGTTTGACCACTTTGTCGCGTTTGGTTACATGAATGGCTGGACAACCCACATCCAAACAATTGGAACATCCCGTGCATTTTTGTTCATCCACTTGGAAGGGTTTTAAAGGATGGTAATCTTTAATCAAAACGCAAGGTTGGTTGGTGATAATCACCGAAACATCTTCAACTTTCACTTCTTCGCGGATGGTTTTAAACAAAATGGGCAATTGGTAAGGATCCACCACGTGCGTGCGCTCGGGTTTGACGCCCAGCGCTTGAACAAGTTGTGCAAAATCAATGCGCGGCGCATCGTCTCCGTAAATATCGCGCCCATTGCCCGGGTTATCTTGCCCGCCCGTCATTCCCACTGCGCGATTATCCAAAAGCAACACGGTCACATTGCCGCGGTTATAAACCATATCCAACAAACCCGGCATGCCCATATGCATAAAAGTGGAATCACCAATCACGGCAACCATTCTTTTGTTGGAATCCGATTCGCCCCTGCCTTTGTCCATTCCAAGTGCAACACCCATGGAAGCGCCCATGGAAATGGTGGTATCCAACGCATTCCAAGGGTGCCCAGCGCCCAGAGTGTAGCAACCAATATCGCCTGCGATATTTAAATTTTTAACTTGCGACAAGGTGTAATAAACGCCCAAATGCGGGCAAGCCACGCACATCGTTGGCGGACGCGGAAAAACTTCGGATGGTTTAACAATTTGTTCTTCTTGAATTTTTTCACCCAAAAACTCCAAAATTTTGGGTTTTAAAACATCGGGCGAGAGTTCGCCAATGCGCGGCAAAATGGCTTTGCCTATCACATCCATGCCTTGCGCTTTGATTTCCGTTTCTAACAAAGGCTCCACTTCTTCGGTAATCACCACTTTTTCCACGGTGGCGGCAAATTTTTTTATTTTTTCAAAAGGCACGGGATAAGAAAAACCCAATTTTAAAATCGGCGCATTGGGAAAACTTTCTTTCACATGCATATAAGTGGTGCCGCTAGACACAAAACCAACGCGCAAATCGCTGCCTTGTTCCACAAAATTAAGCGGCGAATTTTCCGCTTTTTGGCGCAATTTTTCTTCACGCTCAAACATCAACGGCAAACGTTGTGAAGCGGCATTGGGCGCCATCACAAAACGATTGGGATTTTTTTGAAAACCGGCGCTGGTGTGCATTTGGCGCTCGCCCACCACAACGCGCGATTTCACGTGATTAACCCTTGTTGTCATTCTTAAAATCACGGGCGTTTCAAATTCTTCGGATAATTCAAAAGCGTAACGCGTCATTTGGTAAGCTTCTTGACTATCTGCGGGTTCCAAAATGGGCAAATGCGCAAAACGCCCCCAAAAACGCGAATCTTGTTCATTTTGTGAAGAAGACAAACCCACATCGTCCGCCACCGCAATTACCAAACCGCCGATGGTGCCGGTTAAAGTCAAAGTCATCAGCGCATCGGAAGCCACATTGAGCCCAACGTGTTTCATAGAACAAAATGCGCGCGAACCCGCATAAGATGCGCCAATGGCAACTTCCAATGAAACTTTTTCATTCACCGACCATTCGGCGTAAATATCTGGGTAAGTGGCAATCACTTCCAACATTTCGGTGGCTGGCGTGCCCGGATAAGCGGCGGCAACCTTCACACAAGATTCCCAAACGGCGCGCGCCACGGCTTCGTTGCCAGAGAGCAAAAGCACTTCGCCCGCTTGTTGCGGCGTGATTTTTTTAGGCATAAACATTCCTTTTGAATTAAGCGTGCTTATTTTAAAGCACGCTTTTGATTTTCCACGGTAAACTCTTTATTTTTTTGAAAATTTTTCAAGGTTGACCGTGGAAAAAAATCGTTTTTTGCCGCACGTCACGGTGGCTGCCATCATTGAACAAAACAGCCAATTTTTGTTGGTGGAAGAAAAAGTGGATGGCGGCCAATTTTTTAATCAACCTGCCGGGCATGTGGAAAAAAATGAATCGCTTTTTAATGCCATTAAACGTGAAGTGTTAGAAGAAACCGCTTTTGATTTTACGCCCACATTTTTAACGGCAATTTACCAGTTTTATAATCCAAACAACGGCAATTTTTATGTGCGGTTTTGTTTTGGTGGAATTTTGGGTGATTTTAATTCCAATTTAAAATTGGATAAAGAAATTATTCAAACGCATTTTATCCATTACGAAAACTTAAAAAATTTAAACTTGCGCTCGCCTATTGTTTTAAAAAGCATTGAAGATTATTTAAACGGTCAACGTTTTGATTTAAACATTTTAAAATTTTATGAAAAATAAACTCATTTTTTTAATGTTGTTTTTATTATTTTTTTCATCCAAAATTTTTGCCGATGAAAAAATCAATATTTGTTATGGTTATGGTTGTTTGGTGCAAACGGAAATTGTTATTTTAAAAAGCGAATTAAAACCTTTGATTCAAAGAATACAAAACGCCCAAAATGCAGAAGAAGAACGCCAAAAAACCGCCGAAGTTTTGGGTGAACTTTATCAAATTGCAGGGCGGCAATCGCCCATTTGGCAAGACAAAGCAGGCAATTTTAACGACCCGCCTTTTGGCAAAATGGATTGCATTGACCATTCCACAACAAGCGATCGGTTTTTAAAAATGTTGGCGCGTCATCGCGCTTTTAAATGGCATAAAATAGCAAAAATACAAAGGCGCTTTTTTTTGATTTTCCCCAGCCACTATTCTGCCGCTATGCAAAATATTACGGAAAATCAAATATTTGTGTTTGATTCTTGGTTTGTGGAACAAGGCGAAGCAGCCGTGGTTTTGCCGCTTGAAAGTTGGAAAAAAGGAGAAGGTCGCGATGTCTAAAAAAGTGGTTGTGGGTTTGTCTGGCGGCGTTGATTCTGCCGTTGCCGCTTGGTTATTAAAACAACAAGGTTATGCGGTCACAGCGCTTTTTATGAAAAATTGGGAAGACGATGACAATTCAGAATATTGTTCATCCCGCACCGATTTAATTGATGCAATGAGTGTGGCGGATATTTTGAATATTGATATAGAAGTGGTCAATTTTGCCAAAGAATACAAAGAAAAAGTTTTTCAATATTTTGTAGAGGAATATGAAAACGGCAGAACGCCCAACCCGGATATTTTATGCAATTCTGAAATTAAATTTAATGCTTTTTTAAATTATGCTTTAAATAATTTAAAAGCGGAATATATTGCCACCGGGCATTATGCTGGCGTGCGCAATTTTGAAAATCAATTCCAATTATTAAAAGCCGCAGATTCAAATAAAGACCAAAGTTATTTTTTGCATCGTTTGAATCAAAAACAATTATCCAAAGCATTATTTCCTTTGGAAAATTATTACAAACGCGATGTGCGCAAATTGGCACACCAATTAAAACTGCCTATTTTTAATAAAAAAGATTCCACCGGCATTTGTTTTATTGGCGAGCGACCGTTTAAAGAATTTTTAGAGCGTTATGTTCAACCCAATCCGGGCGAAATTCGGGCATTGGAAACCGATGCGATTTTGGGCACGCACGATGGCATTGCGTTTTATACACTTGGCCAGCGCAAAGGTTTAAAAATCGGCGGCGTGAAGGAAGGCGAAGGCGCGCCGTGGTTTGTGGCAAAAAAAGACAAAGCCAAAAACATTTTGTATGTGGTGCAAGGGCACGAACACCCCGCGCTGTTGCAAAAAAAAGTGAAAATTGCAAACCTTTCATGGATTTCTGATGCGCCCAAAACGGCGTGGGTTTATACGGCAAAACCGCGTTACCGCGTGATAGACCAACCTTGCGCCATTGCCCAAATCAACAAAAAATCGGCGATGATTGATTTTGCCACACCGCAATGGGCGGCAACACCCGGGCAATCCTTGGTGCTTTATGAAAGCCGCGTTTGTTTGGGCGGCGGTATGATTGAAAGTGCGGAATGAAAAAATTTTTATGGTTTATTTTTGCTGTGGGCGCAACGCTAATCGGTGCGTTTTTTTCTTTCATGATTTTGGGCGTCGCTGTTATTTTATTTTTATTATTTTGTATTTGGTGGCAATTTAAATTGCGTAAAATAAAAAAAACCATCCAAGAAAATCAAAATGTTTTTTTTGAAACACAAAGTGTTTTTAAAGAAAATGAAAACGAAAATTCTGTCATTATTGAAGGAGAATTCAAACGTGAAGATTAGTTTAAAAATAAAACAATTTAAAATAATTTAATTAAAAATCATTCATTAAAAAATCCACGGTCAACCTATTATTTTTTTAATTTTAAATTTTTTAAATTTAAAAAAAATTGAATGTTGACCGTGGATTTTTTTGATTTTATAAATCAAAAGCATTTAATAAAAAAACATAATCGCAACCAGCAGATGTTTCCAACCAAACAAAAGGCAAACTTGGAAATGTTTTTTCCAGCACCGCGCGATTGTGCCCAATTTCCACAATTAAAATGCCGTTTTCTTTTAAATGTATTTTGGCTTGTTGAATCAAAATGCGCACAAAATCCAAACCATCCTGGCCGCCAGACAATGCCAAAACAGGCTCGGCTTGAAATTCAAGCGGCAAGTGCGACATCGAATCCGCATTCACATAAGGCGGATTGCACAAAATCACATCGTATTTTTTTTGATTAATTTTTTCAAAAGCATTGCTGTGCACCAAATGAATGCGATTTTCCAAAGCATATTCCG
>JBNMHE010000124.1:0-5259 GCA_050872585.1 Rhodocyclales bacterium
AGTTTTCATCGGATGGGAACATAAATCTGTAAGACCATTCACGACTATCATCGTGTTTTTTAATTAACTCTTTCAAATTTTCAAAAGTATTTTCTGCGGAGATTTCCTTGGAAAAATCTGCAAATTTTTTATAATACTCTTTGCCCGGATTTCTGCGATCATCGGCTTTGTTTTTAAATAAAATTGCCGTGATTAAATGTAAACATTTTTTCAATTCTTCGGGTTTGTCTTTTAACAAATCCTTCAAGCGCAAAATCAACGGCGCAGGCGAATCAATCCCAAAATAAGACATGGTGTGATGCAAGCGGTCTTCCACGGCTTGAACGCTATCTTCAAAAGAATAACTTTCAGGCGTTCTGCCGTAAAAATCACGCCACAATTGCGCATAACGTGGCAAATCTTTTAATAATGATTCTTCTAATTGCGCAATATTTTCACAAGAATCAATTTTTGCTTTGTAAATAGCCGCCAAAACATTGAGCGTGTGTTTTTTATCACTCGGATTAAAAAATCCTTTAACAATGGCGTAATTGTGCAAAAAACGCTCAATTAAACTGCGGTCATTGGCATGTCTTTTTTTACCCCAAAAATGTGCTGTCTCAGCTTTGCTTTCAAAAATGTCTTGCCAATATTTTTTGTAAAATTCCAAATAATGTTCTTTGTCTAATTCTTTTACTTTTGAAAACAAGGCATTTTTGATAATATCCGCTGAGGTTAATTGCATGCCAAGAGAATTGATTGAATCAAAAATAACTTGTTCATTTTCTTGTTGGTCTAAATCAATGACGACCCAAATTTTCAAATTCAAAATGAAGTCTAAAAACTTTTTGTAATCTTCAACAAAAAGTTCTTCTTTTTCCAATTCTTCTTTTTCTGATTCTTCTTTTTCCAATTTTTCTTTATTCAACCATTCGGAGTATTTTTTATAACAATGCAAAATACGATTTTTATCCTTTTCTTTTGGAACTTTAATTTCGCTTGCATCCACGTTTGAAAAAACCAAACAATAATCTTTTTCATCCAAAAGAGAATGTTTAATTCTTGGCGTTTTCTTTTGGTAAGCAGAATACAAAATACCTTTTGTTCTATCAAACAAATCGGCGTCTTCATCTTTATCCAATTTATCCAAAAGAGCCTTAACCAAAATTGAAAAAGTCGTTAAGCGTTGTTGTCCGTCAATCAACATTCGGCGATTTGGTTCACCTGTGTTGGTTAAAACTTGTTTTAAAACAATAGAACCCAAAAAATGTTCGTGTTTGTTGTCAAAAGCTTCTTTTAAGTCGGTTAGCAAACGCTTCCATTGCGCCTCTTCCCAAACATAAGGACGTTGGAAAAAAGGCACTTCTATGCAAGAAACTTCTCCACTCATAATATTGCCAATCAACCTTGCTTCTGCCTTCATTTTTTTGCTCCTTAAAGAAAAATTGAAAATTGAAAAAAAGCGATTTTCCACGGTCAACGCCAAATTTTTTTCAAAATTTTTTATCGTTGACCGTGGAATTTTTTAAAACAAGAAAAATGGCGATTTATTCGTCATCGTCTTCGTCCCAATCATTCTCTTCGTCTTCGTCATCCATACTGCCTTTGTTTTCACCAAACCATTTCGGTTTTTGGGATTCCATGCCTGAGCCTTCAAACATGTCATCCATCTCCTTGACCCTGCTCACATCCCACGCATCCAAGTTTTGTTTAAAATCAACAGCATTTTCAAACATGCAATACATCTCTTTCACCTTTGACACATTCCACATTGACAAAGGCTGATTAAAACGCCACGCGTTTTGGAACATTTCGCCACAATTTTGTAGCCTTTTGGTGTTCCATTGGTCAAGCGGTTGATTAAAAGAAACAGCGTCGCTGAACATAGAATCCATCTCTAGCACATGTTCTACATTCCAATTGTTTAAAGGTTGATTGAATTGGCGAGCGTTATTAAACATGGAACTCATATCCGTTACCTTTGACACATCCCAATTATTCAAAGGTTGATTGAATTGATTCGCATAGGCAAACATGTCATTCATATCCGACACGTTTGAGACATCCCAATTGTTTAAAGGCTGATTGAATTGATATGCTTTGTAAAACATTAAACTCATATCCGACACGTTTGAGACGTCCCAATTGTTTAAAGGCTGATTGAATTGTACAGCCGCGTTAAACATGTTACTCATCGTTTCAACTGCCGAAACATCCCATTTTTCAAGCGGTTGGTTAAAAGCGTAGCAATCTGAAAACATACCGCTCATGTCATTAACATTGGAGACATCCCAACAACCGATGGGTTCGTTGAAATGCTTGCAACCGCTGAATAAGCCACACATATCTTTCACTCGGGAAGTGTTCCATTTTTCAATGCCTGAAAAATCCGTGCGGCGTATGTTTTCCCACTCGCCTTTTGAATTTTCAAAGCTTCCAAAAAGCCCCGACATATCTGGGATGTTGGATGTATCAATATCCCCCAAATGCACAGTGTTATCTGCAATGAGTTGTTGCAACTCTTCCTTGGTGTGCGGCGTGTATGTTGCCATTAGTGTTTCTCCTTAAAAGTAAAAAAAACGCCCTTGCGGCAAAGAAGGGCGCACAAAAAAACCGCTTGGTTTTGCAACCAAGCGGCAACAACAAAAAAAACGAAAACGACGTTTAAAACGCTACAAAGCGTGCAAAATAAGGGTTTTACCCCCCTGAATGCTTAATTCTTGCGCCACAAGGCTTTTAAAAGCTTTTTGGGCGCTTTTAAAATGCTTAAAAACGAAGGTTAAAAAATAAGGGTGCATGGTTTGGGAAAATCTTTGCGGTTTGTAAAAAACAAGCACGAATTGTAATCAAAAAAACAATATTGTGTGTTTTTGTTTTTCCACGGTGAACCGTGGATTTTTTTCAAAATTTTTTGGCGTTCACCGTGGAATTTTGCCATTTTAATTGCCCGTTTTGGATGAACATTGAAAAATTCGGCAAATCCAAACGCGGGGATTTTTGCGATTCCATCATTTGCCGCACAAATTCCAAAAATTGCGTTTGAGGCGGCATTGCAACGCCCGATTCTTCCAAAATAAAACGCAACAAATTTTTGAAACGATACAAAGAAAGAGTGCGAATTTGCGCCACACTCAAAGCATTGTGGCTCAACGCAGCGCGGGCAAAATCCATTTTTGCCAAATCGTTTAAAAGTGCCAAGGCTTCATCTGCAATTTCAGAACTTTGCGCAAAATGGGCAACCACCGCTGGAAAACGCTTTTGAAACGGCGCAATCACTTGATGGCGCAAAAAATTGCGCGAATAACGGCAGTCGGCATTGCTTTCATCTTCCACCCATTGCAAATTGTGCGCTTTTGCAAATGCCAAAATCGCACTTCGCGGCACGCTAATCCACGGGCGAATCATTGTTAAATTGTTGATTTTTTTGATTTTTTTAATTCCGCGAAACGCCGCCAAGCCGCCGCCGCGCGCCATTTTAAAAAGGATGGTTTCCATTTGGTCATTGGCGTGTTGCGCCAAAAAAAGCGGCGTGTCCCCAGCGATTTTTTCAAACACTTCAAAACGCGCCGCGCGCGCGGCATTTTCAGAAAAATTCGGCAAATGCACCTTTTCAAAAGCAAAATCAAAATGGCGCGCTTTGGCAAAATTTTGGGAAAATTCAAGCCACTTGTTGGCATTGGGTGAGATGCCGTGGTGAATGTGAATCGCCAAAACTTGCGAGGGTTTTAACAAAAAAAGCGCATGCGCGAGCGCCACCGAATCCATTCCGCCCGACAAACCCACGGCAATTTTGTTCAAAGAATGTTGCGCAAGAATTTTTTGCAACAAAACGATTAAATCAGGATTCTTTAAATTGGCCATAGGCCATCAAGCGCGCATAACGTTTGGCAAGCAAATCCGCAGACGACAACGAAGACAACTGCCGCCAAGCATCTTCCAAAGATTTTTTTAAATTTTTGGCCATTGCTGGATGGTCACGATGCGCGCCGCCATTGGGTTCCAAAACGATTGAATCAATCAAATTGAATTTTTTTAAGCGCTCCGAAGTAATTGCCATAATCTCTGCCGCATCCGCTGCTTTTGCCGCACTTTTCCACAAAATGGAGGCGCAACCTTCTGGCGAAATCACGGAATAAGTGGCGTATTGCAACATTTGCAACACATCGCCCACGGCAATTGCCAAAGCGCCGCCCGAGCCGCCTTCGCCAATCACGGTTGCCACAATTGGCACGCCAATTTCCGCCATTTTATAAAGATTATGCCCGATGGCTTCCGACTGACCGCGCTCTTCGGCATCAATGCCCGGATAAGCGCCCGGCGTATCAATAAACGTAAAAATAGGAATTTGGAATTTTTCAGCCAACTGCATCAAGCGCAAGGCTTTGCGATAACCTTCTGGGCGCGGCATTCCAAAATTGCGAAAAATTTTCTCTTTGGTATCGCGCCCTTTTTGATGCCCAATCACCATCACGCTTTGGCCATTCAAACGCGCCAAACCGCCAACAATGGCTTTGTCATCGGCAAAATGCCTATCACCGTGCAGTTCTTCAAAATCGGTAAAAATATGCGCCACATAATCCAAAGTGTAAGGCCGCTGCGGATGCCTTGCCACTTGCGCCACTTGCCAAGCGGAGAGTTTTTTATAAATATCCGCGGTCAGTTGCGCACTTTTCTTTTCCAGCCGCGCAATTTCTTCGGAAATATCCAAAGCGGAATCGCCGCCTTGCATAAAGCGCAATTCTTCAATTTTGCCTTCCAAAGCGGCAATGGGCGCTTCAAAATCTAAAAAAGTCGTTTTCATAAAAGGCATTTTAAATGAAAAAAATTTTGCGTTGACCGTGGATTTTTTAAAAAATCCACGGTCAACCTTCAATTTTTTTTATTTTTTGATTTTCAAAAAACGCCCCCGCCGGGAATCGAACCCAGATTTGATTCTTAGGAGGAACCCGTTCTATCCATTGAACTACGGAGACAAAACTTGCAATTTTAATGCCTTTTGGCAAAAAATTCGGCATCCAAACTTTTTAAAAATTCCATTTTTTCACGGATTTTAATTTCCAAACCGCGCAAAGCGGGCTCATAAAAATGTTGCGGTGCAATATTTTCAGGGAAATAATTTTCCCCAGCCGCATAAGCATTGGGTTCATCGTGCGCGTAGCGGTAATTTTTGCCATAACCCAATTTTGCCATTCCTTTGGTTGGCGCATTGCACAAATGCAGTGGCACTGCCGCATTGGGCGCATTTTTAACAAAAGCGCGCGCTTGGTTAAATGCTTTGTA
>JBNMHE010000125.1:0-5145 GCA_050872585.1 Rhodocyclales bacterium
AAAGTTTTGCCTCATGAAAAAAATCCACTCATGCAAACCGATCCAGAATTCATGCAAATTAAAAATGCTTTTGTTTTTAATGATATTCCTAAAATTATTCATTTAAATGAAAAAACACGTTTTTTAATTCAAATTGTAACTTTAACGGTTACTCAAAATTTAAATCATTTACCGCCTTATATTAAAATGGCATTAAATTCAGGTGTTTTGGCTAATGAAATAAAAGAAGCTATTTATCAAACCGCACCTTATATTGGTATTGAAAAAACAGAATCGGCACTTTTAATTATTAATCCTATTATTCAAAATTATATTATTCATTTGCCTCTTTTGCCGCAATCCAAAACCAATGACCAAACACGTTTTGAAAAAGGAAAAGAAAAACAAATAGAAATTTTTGGGAAAAAAAATACAGAATCAATGGAACAAAACACAATTCTAAATTTATTATCTTCTTATTGTTTTGGTGATTTTTATACGCGTGGTGTTTTAGATTTAAAAACAAGAGAATTATTAACCTTTGCTATTTTAGTTGCATTAGGTGATGCACAAAATCAAATTCAAGAACATATTCAAGGTAATTTTAATTTAGGCAATACCCAACAAAATTTAATGGACACCTTATTTATTATGTTACCACATATTGGCTTTCCGCGTATATTCAATGCGCTTTCTCTTATTCAAAATTTTGAAAAAAAATAAGGTTGACCGTGGAAAAATATCATTTTGTTTTTTTGTTTCTTATTTTCAGCATTTTTTTGAATGCTTGTTCTTCTTTATCACCACAAAAAGAAGCCAATCAATTCTATTTAAAAGCACCCTATCATTTTATTGATTTTACAAAAAAAACAAACTACACCGGCACATTACTTTGGCAAGAAGAAAATAATCAAAAACAAATTTTTATTTTAGGACCTTTGAACTTTCCTTTGGCAAAAATCACCCAAAATAATCAACATATTTGTGTGCAACAAGGAAAAAAGAATTTGTGTGATGAAGCAATTCCAAAACATTTAAAACCTATTGTTTTGTTGTTTGAACCTAGTTTCAAAAAAATTTTAAAAGGAGAAAAAGAAAAAATAAGTTTTTTTGAAGAAAATAATATTCAAATTAGTTATTCTAATCATCATTATTCACGCATTCGGTTTTTTAAAGAAAAAGAATGGCAGTTGGATTTAATCATTGCAAATTTGGAGTTTTAAAATGGCTGGATTATATTCTTATCAAAGTAATCAACTTGAAACTTTGCGCCAACTTTTAATTGAAGATGTTTTACAAAAAGAACCTCTTTTGCCTTTTGAAAAAGAAACTATTTTAATTCACAGCAATGGAATGGCTCAATGGTTAACCACTGGCATTGCAGAAAAAACAGGAATATGTGCCAACATTCAATTTGAATTACCTACTAAATTTATTTTTGATACTTACCATTCTTTATTAAATGAAGATTTTCAAAATAAAATAGAAAATCCTTTTGAAGAGCGTTTTGATAAAGATATTTTGGCTTGGCAAATTTATTATGTTTTAAATGATAAAAATATAAAAAATGATATTTTTAAAAATTTAAAAAATTATTTAAAAAATGATTCCAATCATTTAAAAAAAAGAATGCTTTCCAAAAAATTGGCACAAGTTTTTGACATTTATCAAACTTATCGTGCGGATTGGTTGGAAAATTGGAAAAATGAAAAATGTATTTTAAATAATGAAAATGAAGAATGGCAAGCTTGTTTGTGGCAACTCTTAAACACCGAACCTTCACGTGCCACATTATTTAAAAAATATATTGAAAAAATAGAAAATTTTAAAAAAAATCCAGCGTTGACCGTGGAAAAATTTAAAAAACGCATTATTTTATTTGGATTAACCGGATTATCCGCTCAAAATATGGAATTCTTAATTCATTATTCTTATTTTTCGGATGTGCATTGTTTTATTTATAATCCAACGGATTTATATTGGGGTGATTTAATTCATATTAAAGATGAAGCAAAATCTAAATTTTGGCATCACCAACAAATAAAAGAAGATTATTCTACAAAAGAAGATAATCTTTTGGCATTATTAGGCAAGCAAGGGCAAGATGCTTTAAATTTATTTTATGAATTAACAGAAAATAAAATCAAACAATATATTGATAATTTTAAAGAACCTGAAAACAATACTATTCTTAATCAAATTAAAAATACTATTTTTAATTTAGAAAAACCGCGCCATCCTATTTTAAATAAAAATGATTTTTCTATTTCTTTTCACCAAAATTATAATCCATTAAGAGAAGTAGAAGTTTTAAATAATCTAATTTTAAAAGAATTAGATTCAGATAATACTTTAAAACCTCGTGATATTTTAATTTTAATCCCGGATATTGAAAGATACAGCCCTTTTATTGATTCTGTTTTTGGCGCGTACGCCAAAACTGATTCACGTTTTATTCCTTATTCTCTTTCAGATAGAAAAAAAAGAAACACAAGTTTATTTTTACGTTCTTTTAAAGATATTCTTTATTTAGACAAAATCAATGCCAATCCAAATCAAATTTTTGGTATATTAGAATCTCCTTTACTTAATTCAAAATTTAAATTTAGTTTTTCCGAACTTCAAAATTTAAAAAACTGGATTAAACAAGCGGAAATTCGTTGGGGATTTTCAACCGAACATAGAAAATCACTTGATTCGGAATTTAATAATCAAGAAGAAAATACTTGGCAAAAAGGTTTGGTGCGTTTAATGTTGGGTTTTGCGATGGGAAATAATTATTTGTGGCAAAATTATCTCTCATTGAATTGGGCAGAAGGTTTAAATGCACAACCTTTGGGAAGATTTTTTGAGTTTATTCAAAACTTAAATGAATGGCATTTAAATTTTAAAGAAAATAAAACATTAGAAAATTGGAAACAATCTTTAAAAAAATGTATTGAAACATTTTTTAATTTAGAAGAATTGGAAATTGAACAATTTTTAAATCAATTGGAAAAATATATTCACAAAAATAAATCTGCTTTAAAACTTTTAAATTATAAAGATGAAGAAGAAAAATTTTCACTTTCTTTTTTGCGTGAAGATTTACTTAATTTATTAGAAGATTCTGGTTTAAAACAACCTTTTTTAAATGGTAATTTAATTTTTGCAACTTTTATGCCAATGCGAGCCATTCCTTATCGTCAAATTTATATTTTGGGTTTAAATGAAAATGATTATCCCAGAAAACATTCTATTGTAGAATTTGATTTAATTCATCAATACAAAAGAAAAGGTGATCGTTCACGTGTGGATGATGACCGTTATATGTTTTTGGAAGCGCTTTTAGCGGCGCAAGATAAAATCAGTTTTAGTTATATTGCACGCAATGTTTGTGATAATTCTATTTTAGAACCTTCTATTTTGTTAGGACAATTACAAAGTTATATTCAAAATTATTGGGGAAAAGAAGCCATTGAACATTTAACAACTTTGCATCCTTTGCATATTTTTAGTGAAAAATATATATTGGATAATCAATTATTTACTTATTCAAAAGAATGGTTTTTGAAAAAGCAAAATATTCATCACACAAAACAATGTATTGTTAAAAACAAAAAAAATAAAGATGGAAGTGATTATCAAGAAAATCAAATTATTACTTTGAAAGATATTCTTTTATTTTTAAAATCACCTGTTTCGTTTTTCTATCACAACACATTGAATGCAAAAATTGAAAATAATCAAGCAGATTATTTTGAAGAAACTGAAAATTTTGGAAATGAATATTTGGAAATATACAAAGCCAAATATAAAATGTTGCATTATTTAAAAAACTCTCTTTATGAAAATAATGAAAATAACAATAATCAATTTGAAATTGAATTAAATCACAATGATTTTTTACCTTGGGGCGCAACTGGAGAATTATTAAAAAATGATTTAATCAATTTGCAAATCTCTTTTCAAAAAGAACTAAACCATACAAAATTTATAAAAAGAGAAACTTTCATTTTTAAAAATACAACTGGAGATATTGAGATTTTTTCTGAAGATTCTATTGAAAAGCAATTAATTTTAACTGCAAGTAAATTAAAAGAAAAAAACAAAATTAATTTTGATAAATTTTTAAATATGTTTCTTTTACATATTTTTTCATCCGCATTAAATTTAAATTTGCCTACAAAAATTATTGGAATAGAGAATAAAAATGAAGTTTATTCAAAAGAATTTTCTCCCATTTTATCAAATAAAGCCGTTCTTGCTTTTAATCAAATTGTAGAAGCTTTTTCTATTGCACAAAATTACCCTTTGCCCATTTCTCCTTTGATTGCATTTTCTTATTTAAAAGAAAAAGACTTGGATAAAACAATAAAAACATTTAAAGATACCATTGAAAAAGATAGCGTTTTATCTTTGGCTTTTCAAGATTCAAATAAAATTGATTTTTCCCAAATACCACATTGGGCAAATTTTATTTATGGTGCGTTTTTTGATTGTATTCATGAAAATAATCTTGCATAATTTCAATTGTTTTAAATTTTTTAATTTTTTCAAAGAAATGCAAAAAATCCACGGTCAACTTGAAATTTTTTTTAAAAGAAAAGCATTTCAAAATGCCTTTTTTCTTTTTATTATTTTCACAATTAGCTTTATCTTTCGCTTTTATCTTGCTGATTATACAAAACATATTTTTCTTTATCCCGATGAATTGCGTTATGTTCAACTGGCCGAAAATTTTGCCAATCATCGTGGTTTTTTGCTTTACAACCAAGCAACCGATTACCAAAAAATTCTTTATTCTTGGGCGTTAATGCCGGCTTTTTTCTTTGAATCGCGCGAATGGCAACAGCATGCGCTCTCCTTGCTCAATGCATTTTGGGCGTGTTTAAGTGTTTTTCCATGTTTTTTAATTGCAAAAAAATTGCTTCAAAACAAGCATCATATTTGGTTTATCACCATTTTTTCACTTTTCTTGCCTGATTTAACATTTAGTTTGGGCTTTATGAGTGAAACTTTGTTTTTGCCCCTTGCTTTATTTGTTTTTTATTTGTTTTTAAAACTTTTTGATTATCCTCAACATTATTTTTTATCTTTTTTATTGGGAATTTTTTGCTATTTACTTTATTTATGCAAAGAAATTACATTGGTTTTTCCCATTGCTTATTTTTTGTTTATTTTTTC
>JBNMHE010000126.1:0-5112 GCA_050872585.1 Rhodocyclales bacterium
ACTTAAATAAGAATAATGTTCGTGGTAAATGGTATCAAACTGCAAATGTTGAATTAAATTCAGCAAATGTGGGAATTCTAATGTAATGGTGCCATTGGGTTTTAAAAGATATTTTAAACCTTTTGCAAAATCGTTAATATCAGGCACATGCGCAAAAACATTGTTGCCGATGATTAAATCTGCCTTGTTTAATGTTTGGGCATAATCGGCGCCAAAAAAGGCAATATTTGTAGGCACGCCAATTTGCTGTGCTGCCGTTGCCGTGCTTTGGGTGGGTTCAATGCCCAAGCAGGGAATGTTTTTTGAAACAAAGTTTTTGAGCAAATAGCCATCATTACTTGCGATTTCAACCACAAAGGAATGGTTGTTCAAATGCAATTTTTGGGTGATTTTTTCGCAATAATTCGCAGCGTGCGCCAACCAACTTTGTGAAGTGCTTGAAAAATAAGCGTATTGGGCATTAAAAAAAGTCTCTCGCACGGTGAAGTCTTCAATTTGCACCAAAAAACAATGTGGGCAAAAAGCAAGTTTTAAAGGCAACCATGTTTCGCTTTGGTTTAAAGATTCTGCTTGCAAATAACTATTGGAAGGCGGCGCAAAACCCAAATCCAATGTGGGTTTTAAAGCGGTTTGACAATGGCGACAACGTGCGGTTTTCATAAATTATTTCACTGGAATGCCGGTAAATTTATCGGTAATCATCGGGCGGTTTTTGTCTTTTTCAGACATATTCACAATTTCAAGCGGCCATTGGATATGAAATGCCGGATCCAAAGGATTCATTCCCGCATCAGAAGAAGCAATAAAAGGCATGGAATGCGCATAAAGCAATTCGCAATCATCTTCCAAACTTTGAAAACCATGCGCGCAACCGGGCGGAATCAAAAGGGCGGTGCAATTGTCGGCGGAGAGTTTCACAGCCACCGAGCGCAAAAAGGTGCTGGAACCTTCGCGCAAATCCACCACCACGTCATAAACCGAGCCTTTGATGCAGTTGACCAATTTGTATTCGGTATAAGGCGGGTTTTGGTAGTGCATACCGCGCACAGTGCCGGCTTTTTTGGTAACCGAATGGTTAATTTGCATCACTTCGCCTTGCCAGCCTAAGCGTCTTAAATTTTCCAAATCAGACAAACGCGTGAAAGAGCCGCGCGTATCGGTGAATAAAAAACGTTTGATTTGCGTAACGCCGGGAATAGCAGTAGAGATGCTGCGCAAGTGTTTGGTGATCATCATTACTCCTTCATGGTGAATGTTGCAATATCATTCAAACAAAGTTTTAAAGCTTCTTTGGGGTTTTGGTGCGCTTTTTGATACCATTGACATGTATAACGCAAGGATTCTTCTAAGTTCCAACGCGAATAAACATTTAAAGCCGCGCTTGCACGATAAGTATCCAGCGCCAAAAGTTTGGCCTCTGGCATATTGGGGTCAGGATTATCAATTGCAAATAGCGCATCCGGAAAGAATTTTTGAGCAATATCCAACACATCCAAAACACAAGCATTATTTTGCGCCGAAGGGCCAAAATTGTAAGCGCCTGCCAAATCTGCATTTTCATAAAGGCGTTCTGCCAAAATCAAATAACCGCACAACGGCTCCAAAACGTGTTGCCACGGGCGCACCGCTTGCGGATTGCGAATAAAAAGCGTTTCATTGTTGAGCCAAGCACGAATGGCATCGGGCAATAAGCGCTCATGCGCCCAATCACCACCGCCAATGACATTGCCCGCTCTTGCCGAAGCCAAGCCAATGCTGGCTTCATTAAAAAAAGAATCGCGATAGCTTTTGATGACCATTTCGCAAGCGGATTTGGAAGCGCTGTAAGGATCTTTGCCGCCCAAAACATCGTTTTCACGGTAAGGCCAAGGCCATTCTTTGTTTTCATAAACTTTATCGGTGGTAATGGCCACAATGCTTTGCACTGTAGGGCATTCACGCAAGGCTTCCAGCACATTGACTGTTCCCATAATGTTGCTGGAAAAAGTCAAATGTGGATGGCGATAACCTTCACGCACCAAGGCTTGAGCTGCCAAATGGAATGCCACTTCCGGTTGGGTATCATCAATGATTTTTTGAATTTCATCTAAATGGCGAATATCCGCAAAATAAGATTTGTAACAAACATGGTCTACATTGGCCAGCGTAAACAAATTGGGTTCGGTTTCGGGTTTTAAGGAAATGCCAACCACTTCTGCGCCCAAAACTTTAAGCCACATTGCAAGCCAAGCGCCTTTAAAACCGGAATGGCCGGTTACCAACACGCGTTTGTTTTCCCAAAACGATAAACTAGGATTTTCCACGGTCAACTCAAAATTTTTTTCAAAAATGCGCGTATTCTACCAAATTTTCCACGGGGCTTTGCCGCTTTGCCATAATTCTTCCAGTTGAATTTTTTCACGTAATGTATCCATCGGTTGCCAAAAACCGTAATGTTTCCACGCCATGAGTTCTTTATTTTTGGCAAGCGTTTCCAAGGGTTCATTTTCCCAAACGGTTTGGTCATGAGGGATGAAATCCAACACTTTGGGCGACAAAACAAAAAATCCGCCGTTAATCAAACCGCCATCGCCTTTGGGTTTTTCGGTAAACCCTTGCACTTGTTCGTTGTGGCAATTTAAAGAGCCAAAACGTCCGGGCGGCAAAACCGCGGTAATGGTTGCCAATTTGCCATGTTGTTTGTGAAACGCAATTTTTTCGGTGATATTGACATCGGACAAACCATCGCCATAAGTTAAACAAAAACATTCTTCGTTTTGCAAATAAGCGGCAATGCGTTTCAAACGCCCGCCTGTTTTGCTGTTTTCGCCTGTATCAACCAAAGTTACGCGCCACGGTTCAGCGTGGTGCTTGTGCACTTGCATTTCATTTTTTTGCATATCAAAAGTCACATCCGACATATGCAAAAAATAATTGGCAAAATATTCTTTAATCACATAGCCTTTGTAACCGCAACAAATAATAAAATCATTGATGCCGTGTGCGGCATAAATTTTTAAAATGTGCCACAAAATAGGATGCCCGCCAATTTCCACCATTGGTTTAGGTTTAATATCCGTTTCTTCTGCCAAGCGTGTGCCCAAACCGCCTGCCAAAATAACTGCTTTCATTTTCAACTCCTTGTTTTATTTTGGATGAATGGTTTTATTTTAAAATTTTTCTAAATTTTTTTTAAGTTGACCGTGGATTTTTTAATTTTGAATCAAAATTAAAAAAATCCACGGTCAACTTTTAATTTTTTTTTAAATTTAAAATAAAATTTAAAAAAATTAAAAAAACAAAATTAAAAAAATCAAAAAACAACATTGTGACAAATCAAATCTTTTCCCCAACGTTGTGTGTTTTCTGGGGCGCAATTTAAAACATCCAAAATGCGATGAATAAAAAAATCAATTAAATGCTCCAAATTTTGCGGATGGTGGTAAAACGCGGGCGCGGCTGGAAAAATCATCGCGCCATTTTGGGAAAGTTTGAGTAAATTTTCCAAATGCAAGGTGGAAAAGGGCGACTCGCGCGGCACCACAATGAAAGGTCGGCGCATTTTAAGCACCACATCGGCTGCGCGCTGCATTAAATTATCCGATAAACCACAAGCCACATGCGCAATGAGATTCATAGAAGCAGGACAAATGACCATGGCATCGGGCGCGCCTGATCCAGAAGCAATAGGCGCATTCCAATTGTTTGGTGCATAAATTTGAAAAGCATGCTTGGGCGGCAAAGCCATTTTTTGAAGAATAAGCTCGCGCGCTTGGCTTGGATTTTCCGGCAAAAGAATGCGGCATTCCTCGTTTAAAATGAGGCGGGCATTTTCACTTAAAAGCAATGAGGTTTGAATGTTGGGCGTGTGCAGCAAATAATCCAGCAAGCGCCAACCGTAAACAATGCCCGATGCGCCCGATATGGCCAAAACAATATGTTTGAAAACTTTCATTTTGTTTTTTTGATTAAAATGCCAATTTTAAAATTCTTTCTTTAAAATGCAAAACGCCGTTGTGGTTTTTGATTCTGGTGTAGGCGGTTTGAGCGTTTTAAAAACGCTTTTGCGCGATTTGCCCGATGAAAAATTTTTCTATTGCGCCGACCATGCTTTTTTTCCTTATGGCAACAAAACCGCTGATTGCATCCAACAGCGTTTGTTTTCTTTTGCCACTCTTTTACAAGAAAAAAAAGCCAAAGCACTGTTGATTGCCTGCAACACGGCAACAGCCGCCGCCGCTGATTTGCTGCGCGCCCATTTTACTTTACCCATTATTGCCATGGAACCAGCCATTAAGCCGGCTTGTTTGAAAAGCCAAAATGGCAATATTGTGGTTTTGGCAACTTCCGCCACTTTAAAAAGTGCGCGATTTTTAAATTTGTGTGCGCGTTTTGGCCAAAATAAAAATTTGATTTTTCAAGAATGTCCGGGTTTGGTTGAAGCCATTGAATCCGATAATCCGTTGTTTTTAAAAGAAAAATTGGATTTTTTTTTGTTGCCCTTGCCAAAACACCATCCCGATGTGATTGTGTTGGGTTGCACGCATTATCCGTGGATTAAACACGAAATTGCCGCGTATTTTCCGCCCAATGTTTTGCTTTTGGATACTTCTGATGCTGTATCGCGTCAAGTGTTGCGCACCATTTCGCCTGCTTTAAAAACAAAAAACAACACCTTGCAATTTGCCACAACGGGTAATGTGTTGAAAATGCAAAAATTATTAAACCGTTTTGGTTTTCAAGGGCACAAGGTGCAACATTTGGTTTTTTAAATATTGAATTAAAAAAAGTAAAAAAAATAAAAAAATAAGAAATGAGAAAAAAACAGATAGAAAAATTAAAAAAATTAAAAAAATAATTTGTTGACCGTGGATTTTTTTAAATGTAGAAAAATCCACGGTCAACCTTTAAAAATTTTTAAATTATTGTGGAAAGCCCAACCAAAGCGATTTTTGTTCTTTTTGGGATTCTTTTGGCTTGGGCGTTTTTTGGAGGGCTTTGGGCGATTTAGGTTGCAAAGGCGGCAAACCCAAATTGGGATCGCTTGCAATGGGTTCTAAGGGCGAAATACCTTGCGGCGTTTGCAATTCTTCTTCTGTCAATTGACCATCGGTGAGCCATTCGGGTTCGCCT
>JBNMHE010000127.1:0-4960 GCA_050872585.1 Rhodocyclales bacterium
AAAAACCTTGTTTGCCCGTGCAACAAAAAGCGCATTCCAAAGCACAACCAATTTGCGTGGAAATGCACAAAGTGGCGCGATTTTCTTCTGGAATAAAGACGCTTTCAATGGCTTGCCCGGCAATATCCCACAAAAATTTAATTGTGCCATCGCCCGATTCTTCAATATTCAACAAAGGCAACGGTGTGGCGCGCGCATTTTCCTTTAAAAAAACACGCAAGGATTTTGCCAAATTCGTCATTTGCTCAAAATCGCACACGCCTTTTTGGTGCAACCACGCCATCACTTGCTGCGCGCGAAATGCCTTTTCACCAGAATTTTTAGAAAATTCCGCCATTTCGCGCGTGTTGAAGTTGAACAAATCGGGTTTTTCCAGCATTTAATTTATCGCCCGCGGTAAATATTTTGCTCGGGGAAGAAAAACGCAATTTCAACTGCCGCCGTTTCCATTGCATCAGAACCATGCACGGCGTTGGCATCAATTGATTCTGCAAAATCTGCACGAATGGTGCCTTTTTCGGCTTTTTTGGGGTCGGTGGCGCCCATCAATTCTCTGTTTTTCAAAATGGCATTCTCGCCTTCCAAAACCTGCACCATCACGGGGCCAGAAATCATAAATTCCACCAAATCTTTAAAGAATGGGCGCTCTTTATGCACGGCATAAAAACGTGCGGCTTCATTCTCAGACAACCAAACCATTTTGGCAGCGATGATTTTTAAACCCGCTTTTTCAAAGCGCGCGTAAATTTCGCCAATCACATTTTTTTTAACAGCGTCCGGTTTCACAATGGACAAGGTGCGTTCAATCGCCATTTTTTAATCCTTTTCAACAAAATCAAAAATTTTAACATTAAAGAACACTTTAAAAAATCCACGGTCAACCCAAAAATTTTTTTTAATTTTTAAAATTTTTTTGCGTTGACCGTGGAAAAATGCATACGTGTTAAAAATTTTGTTGAAAGTTTTATAATGCGCAAAAAAAATTTTAAAAGGTAAAGTTATGCTCGAATTGATGCGCTACATTGTGGATATTTCATCATACCGCGACCGCACAAAAATCAACGCGGCGCTCATCAAAGCGCTCAAAGCATTGTTGAAACCCAATTCGGTAACCATTTACCGCGCCTATCCTGCCAAGGAAAAAATGATTTTTGCTTGCGCCGGCATTGAAAATAACGAAATTTTCTCCCACAACGCTTATGTGCCCAAATTGCGTTACTGCAAACCCGCCGCAGATGATGCCTTAATTGATGAATGTTGGGCATCCCAAAAAGTGAAAATTGTGGGCGGCGCAGCCCACATTGAACGCTTAATTGTGCCGGTTATCCAAAACCGCGAAGTCTATTATTTAATGGACATTCGCCCAACCACCGGCGCTGATTCATTAGAACTCTACAAAAGCATCATTCAATTTTTCTCCAACTTCACAGCTCTCTTGGATTACGGCGAAACAGACGCGCTAACGACCTTGCCCAGCCGCAAAACCTTTGAACAACATATGTTTGAATGGTTGGAAGCAGACGCGCAAAAAGCCCAAAACGAAGACTCATCACACTTTTTGGCTATTTGCGACATTGACGATTTTAAAAATGTCAACAACGCCTTCGGGCATATGATTGGTGATGAATTGCTGCTGATGCTCGCGCGCGCCATTCGGCAGTTTTTGCCTTTTACCGACCAAGTGTTTCGCTACGGCGGCGAAGAATTTGTGATTTTGATTCAGCCAAGCGATTTGTCGCACGCGCAAAACTTATTTGATAATCTGTGCCAACACATTGAAGCGCAAACATTTAGCCGCATTGGTAAAATCACGGTAAGCATTGGTTTTACCAAAATTGGCGCATCCGATACGCCTGATGCCGCCATTGAACGCGCCGATGAAGCGGTTTATTACGCCAAACAACACGGCAGAAACCAAGCGGCATCGTATGAAACTTTAATTGAAAACAATGAATTGTCTCCCAAAGAAGTTTTAAGCGGAGAAATTGAATTGTTTTAAAATTTTTTGAATGTTGATCGTGGATTTTTTTCAATGAAACCGGATTATCATTTTTTTAACAATACTTTTTATGCTTTAAACGGCATTAAAACTTTATGGCAAAATGAAAAATCTTTCCGTTTGGAAATTTTAATTGTTTTTCCTTTTTTTATTTTAAGTTTTATTCTTCCATTCCCTTTTTTAAATCAAATTTTTTTGTGTTTTGTTTTGTTTTTGGTTTTATTAACCGAAGCCATCAATTCCGCCATTGAATACACCGTTGATTTAAACACAACAGAATTTCATATTTTGGCAAAAAAAGCCAAAGATTGCGCATCTGCTGCCGTTTTTTTCAGCATTTGCAATGCCTCTTTTTGTTGGATTGTGCATTTGATTTATTTTTGTTTGAATTTAAATTAAAAAATGGCTCTCACACAACTTTATGAAAATCTTCCGCCTTATTTAAAAAAATGGGTAAAAAAAATAGTTTTGCCTTTATTTAAATGGGGCATTGTCAAACCATTGGAAAGTTGGCACATTTTCAATATCAAAGAAAAGCGAAAAAGAAAACCTTTTTTGTTGGTTGATATTTCCATTTTACACAAAGTGAATTCCGGAACCGGCATTCAACGTGTTGTGCAACAAGTTTTGGAAAATTTAAAAATATTGAATTTAACCCATCAAGTGCGCCCTTGTTATTTTAAATGGTTATGGAGCAATGGTTTGTATGATTGCCAAACTCATCAAGCCATTCATATTCAACAAGGCGATATTTTCTTGGGATTAGACCTTTCCACCATGCAGGTTTATCGCAACCATTTGTGGTTAAAAAAAATTCGCCAAATGAATGTGCCTTTGTATTTTGTTTTTTATGATATTTTTCCATTAACGCATGCGCATTATGTGGATAATGGCATTGTGGATTCTTTTCAAAAATGGTTTTTTAAAACTTTGCCCATTATAGATGGCATTATTTCCATATCCCAAACCACCGAAAATGAAATAAAAAATTATTTGAAAAATTTAAATCCCAGTCAATATAATCCCAATACACAATTTAATTTTATTCATTTGGGGGCAGATTTTCAAAAAAATAAAAAAAATAATAATTTAAACAATTCATTCAAAAACCAGCCTAATTTTATTCCACAATTTTTGGCAGTTTCCACAGTGGAACCCAGAAAACGTTATGATTTAATTTTAAATGCATTTAATTTATTATGGAAAAAAAATTTAAATATCCATTTGCATATTGTGGGCAAACCCGGTTGGAAAAATAAAGAAATCATTCATCAAATAGAAACGCATCCTTTGTTAAACCAAAAACTTTTTTGGCACAAAACGCACATCAGCGATGCGGCTTTGCAACAACGTTATTTGGAATGCGATGCCGCCATTTTTGCCTCCGATACCGAAGGATTTGGTTTGGCCATTGTGGAAGCGGCTTTTTACCATAAACCATTGATTTTGCGAGATATTCCCGTTTTTCATGAAGTCAGTCAAGAACAAGCCTTTTTCTTTCAAGGCACTTCTTATGCCGATTTTGCAAGCGATTTAGAAAAATGGCTCTCTCTTTATGAACAAGGAAAAATTCAATCGCCTTCACTTCAAATTTACACTTGGCAAGATTGTGCCATTGAAATAGCACAAATTTTAAATGTTTTGCCGCACAATCAAGCAGAACATTCTTAAAAAAAAGAATAAAAGGATCACAATGAATTATATTTTATTTAAAGATATTTTGGCTTGGGGCGATGCCGCCAGCAATGATTGCATTCAAATGCAAAAAATTTTAAAAAAAAATGGAAAAAATGCCATTCTTTCTTCTTTTAATAAAAATATTAAATTAAAAGATTTTGTTCCTTTTGAAAAATTAAATTTAAATCAAGAAGATATCATTATTTTACATTCTTTTAATAATGAAAAAATAATTCAATTTATTTTAAAAACAAAAGCTAAAAAAATTTTACGTTATCATAATATTACTCCTCCACATTATTTTCAATTTTGGAATCATCATTTATTTAAAGAATGCCAAAAGGAATTAAATCTTTTAAAAGAATACAAAAATTATTTTGATTTTACATTACCAGTGAGTCAATTTAATCAAAACCATTTAAAAGAATTGGGTTTTACCATTCCAAGTGAAGTGTTGCCTTTTTTAATGGAATTACCCAATCAAACAAATAATAATAATACTAATAATTTAATTAACATTTTATTTATTGGCAGAATTGCGCCCAATAAAAAAATTGAAGATATTTTAAAAAGTTTTGCTTATTACCAAAAAATTTATCATCCCAACAGTCAATTAAATTTAATTGGTGGTTCGCCTTGCCCTTTTTATACCAAAATGTTAAAAGAATATGCAAAACATTTAAAAATAAAAAATTTAAATTTTACAGGCGAAAAATCAACACAAAAAGAATTATTGCAGGCTTATCAAACTTGCGATTTATTTTTGTGTTTAAGCGAACATGAAGGATTTTGCGTTCCTTTATTAGAATCAATGGCTTTTCAAAAACCAATTTTGGCTTTTAACATTCCCGCCGTGGCTGAAACTTTAAATGATTCTGGATTTTTATTAAATCATAAAAATCCATTGTTCATTGCCAATATCATGCACCAAATTTTAAATAATCAAAATTTAAAAGAAAATATTATTCAAAAACAAAATGAACGTTTAAAACATTTTAATTTAAATTTATTTGAAAATGTTTTTTTAAAACAATTAAAAAATTTTGAAAGGATTTAAAAATGAATGCCACCATTCAAAAAGCAGAAGATGAAATCAAAAACTTAAAAGATGATTTACCGGAGTTTAATCATTTTGTAATAGAACATTTTGAAAATAAAAATTTTCAAATTGATTTAAATTATGTTATTAAAACAAAAGGTTTGAAAGGATTGATTTTAAAAATCGCACAAAAAATCATTTATAAAATTATGCAACCGATTGTGGAAGAACAAAATGCCATCAAC
>JBNMHE010000128.1:0-4958 GCA_050872585.1 Rhodocyclales bacterium
TGGCCATGCGGCGCTTCAAACGTTCGGTTGAAAAAACCGGTTTGTTAACTGAATTGCGCGCGCGTGAGTTTTATGAAAAACCCACCGCCGAGCGCAAAAGAAAATTGGCTGCTGCCATCAAACGCCACCACAAACGTTTGCGCAGTATGGTTTTGCCACCCAAATTGTATTAAAAAACAATTTAAAAAAACACATTAAAATCAATTGAATTTTTCCACGGTCAACTGAAAAGAAAATTTTTTTAAAATTTTTATAAAATTTTAAAAATTTTTGAACGTTGACCGTGGATTTTTTTTAAAGATGATTCCCAAAGAGTTTATTGACCGCGTGATTGAAAACACCGATTTATTAGATTTATTCCGCACCTATGGCGTGGAAGTGAAAAAAACGGGCAGCAATTTTATGGCGCGCTGTCCTTTTCACAATGAAAAAACGCCTTCTTTGAGTATTAGTCCTTCTAAAAATGTTTATTATTGTTTTGGTTGCGGCGCCAAAGGCAATGCCGTTTCTTTTTTGCGCGAGAAAGAAGGTTTGAATTTTGTTGAAAGTATTCACAAACTTGCTGAGCGTTTGGGCTTGGAAGTGCCGCAAACGCAACATTGGCAAAAAGAAGAATACCAACAGCAACAACATTTTATACAAGAAAAAAAAGCCATTTTGGAATGTTTAAAGCGCGCTTCTTGCTTTTATTACCAACAATTAAAAACCTCGCCCATTGCCATTGATTATTGCAAATCGCGCCAAATGGTGGGTTTAACCGCCAAAAAATTTCAAATTGGTTATGCGCCAAATTCTTGGAATGCTTTGTCGCTTGTTTTTGAAGATTATGCAAATAATCCTTATTTAATCAAAGCCGGTTTGGTGATTGAAAAAGAAAACGGTAAACGTTATGACCGTTTTCGCCATCGTTTGATGATTCCCATTTTGAATCAACAAGAAGAGGTGGTGGCCTTTGGTGCGCGCATTTTGGAAGAAGGCGAACCCAAATATCTTAATTCCCCCGAAACTTTGGTTTTTACAAAAGGCAAAGAATTGTTTGGCTGGCACAGCGCCCAAAAAAGTATGCATGAAAAAAATTGCGCCATTTTGTGTGAAGGTTATTTGGATGTGATGATGTTGAATCAATACGGCATTCACAATGTTTTGGCTTCTTTGGGAACCGCCACAACCGAAGAACACATTCGCAAATTGTTGCGCTATGTTCAAAAAATTATTTTTGCCTTTGATGGTGATTTGGCTGGGCAAAAAGCCGCTTGGCGCGCGCTTGAAAATGCTTTGCCTGCTTTATCCGATTCCAAACGCTTGTTTTTTGTTTTTTTGCCTGAAAACGAAGACCCGGATAGCTTTGTGCGCCATTTTGGCAAAGAAGCATTTGAAGAATTGTGCCAAAACGCCGTGCCATTTTCCGCCTTTTTTTTCCAACATTTTGAAAATCTTTATGATTTAAAAACACCAGAAACGCGGGCGCAATTTTTGGAAAATGCGGCAAAACCGCTTGCTTTATTGGGCGCGCCTTTGTTGCAATCTCAACTGGTTAAAGAAATAGCCAACAAAACTTATTTTAAAGAAGAAGAAGTTTGGAAAAAAATAAAAACTTATGAAAATCAAAACGTTACAAATAAAACTTCACAAACTTATTCAAAAAAATATGCGCACCATAACTCTCCCAGCAAGGCGCATAATGTGCCCCATCATCGCGCTTATTCTGAAAATGTTTATGAAGCCGAATACCTTTACAACACTTATTTTGACGCCAATTTGTCTTCATCCAACCACGCGCAAACTTTAAAAGCGCCGCGCAAAACGCCCAAAAATTTAAATGCGTTTTGGCGCGCCTTTTTGGAATGTTTGATTGCGCAACCTGTTTTAATTGAAAACGACAACACGCAACTTTTGGCCAAATGGATGGATGAAAATAAATTAGAAAATAGTTTGGATTATTCTTTTTTGCGCTTGATTTTAAACAACAAAATTAAAATTACACAAACCATTAAAGAACCGCAAGGGTGGATTAACTTTGTTCAAAATACGCCGTTTGAAGCGCATTTTCAAACCTTGTTTCACCATTTGCAAAATGGCGCCGGACAATTTAATTCGCCCGATGATTATTTCACGCGTTGGGAAAGTTTGTTAGAAAATTTAAACCACACATTGCAAAATCAGAAAAAATTTCAAAAAAAATAAATGTTGACCGTGGATTTTTTTTGTTTTTTAAAAAAATCCACGGTCAACTTAAAAAAATTTGAAAAATTAAAAATTTAAAAAAATCAAAGATTTTTTAAATTTTCTTCCAATTTTTGTTGAATATCAAAAAAGATTGGCGGCACTTTGTGGCCTAATTTTTCCAACCAAATGTGGCGCGCTTTTAATTCTTCTTGCCAATCTTTGGCATGAATGTGCGTTAATTCTTCAAAAGTGGATTGGGAAAAATCCAAACCTTGCCAATTTAAAGAATCAAAAGTCGGCAAAATGCCCAAAAAAGTTGTTTGATCGGGCGAAGTTGTGCCGTCAATGCGTTTTAAAATCCATTCCAACACGCGCATATTCTCCCCAAAACCCGGCCACAAAAATTTGCCATTTGGATTGGTGCGAAACCAATTGACGCAAAAAATGGGTGGCACCGCATCCACTTTTTTGCCCATATTGAGCCAATGCGCAAAATAGTCGCCCATGTGGTAACCGCAAAAAGGCAACATTGCAAAAGGGTCGCGCCGAATAACGCCTTGCGCACCTTGCGCGGCAGCGGTGGTTTCTGAACCCAACATTGCCGCCAAATAAACCCCCGAATCCCAATCGGCTGCTTGATAAACCAAAGGAATGGTGCTGGCGCGCCGCCCGCCAAAAACAAATGCGTCAATTTCAACGCCTTGCGGGTTTTGCCAATCTTCATCAATGCACGGGCATTGCGCAGCCGGCGCGGTAAAGCGCGCATTGGGGTGCGCGGCGGCTCTGCCACAATTGGGCGACCAATCTTGACCTTGCCAATCAATTAAATGTTCGGGCGCTTTCTCGGTTAAACCTTCCCACCAAACATCGCCTTCATCGGTTAAGGCAACATTGGTAAAAATTACATTGGCGCGCAAAGTTTCAATGGCGTTGGGATTGGTTTTTAAAGACGTGCCCGGCGCCACACCAAAAAATCCTGCCTCGGGGTTAATGGCAAAAAATCGTGTTTTGCCGTTTTCATCTTTTTTGGGTTTAATCCACGCAATATCGTCACCAATGGTGGTGATTTTCCAACCTTTAAAAGAATCGGGTGGAATAAGCATAGCAAAATTGGTTTTGCCGCAAGCCGAAGGAAAAGCCGCCGCAATATGTTTTTTAACGCCTTGCGGATTTTTTACACCCAAAATCAACATGTGTTCGGCAAGCCAGCCTTCATCCTTTGCCATATTGGAAGCAATGCGCAAAGCAAAGCATTTTTTGCCCAGCAAAGCATTGCCGCCGTAACCGGAACCATACGACCAAATTTCACGCGTTTTGGGAAAATGCACAATGTATTTGGTTGGATTGCACGGCCATGCGGCGCTTTTTTCACCTGCTTTTAAAGGTGCGCCCACCGAATGCACGCACGGCACAAAATGGCCATCTTCGCCCAAAATGTCATAAACCGCGCGACCCATGCGCGTCATAATTTTCATACTGACCACCACATAAGGCGAATCGGTTAATTCCACGCCAATATGCGCAATGGGCGAACCCAAAGGTCCCATTGAAAACGGCACCACATAAAGCGTTCTGCCGCGCATTGCACCTTGGAATAAACCATTTAACGTTTGGCGCATTTTTTGCGGTTCTTCCCAATGGTTGGTGGGGCCGGCATCGTCTTGCGAATCCGAGCAAATAAAGGTGCGGTCTTCTACGCGCGCCACATCGGAAACATCGGAGCGCGCCAAAAAGGAATTGGGGCGCAACGTTGGGTTTAAAGGAATCAACGTGCCGGCTTTGACCATTTCTTCGCACAATTGTGCGTATTCTTCATCCGAGCCATCTGCCCAAACAATTTTTTCCGGTTCGGTTAAAGCGGCAATTTGGGCAACCCATTGTTTTAATTTTTCGTGGCGCACATAGGCGGGAGCGTTGATTTGCATGGTTTTTTTCCTTTTTAAAAAGCCTTCAAAAAAACTTATTTTGCCTTAAAAATTTTTGTTTTTTGAAAAAATTGAAAAAAATTAAAAAAAATCAAGGTTGACCGTGGATTTTTTAAAAAATCCACGGTCAACTTGAATTTTTTTACAAAAACAAACTTAAAATCGCCATTAAAAAAATGCCAAAGACCAAACCCAATTTGTGATTGGCATAACAAACGGGCAGCATTTCATGGAAAACAACCCAAAGCATAGCGCCTGCTGCCGCAGACAAAGAAAAGGGCAACAATGTTTGGTGCCAACCCAATAAAACAATGCCCAAAACGCCGCCCACGCACTCTGCCAAACCGCTGATCAACGCCCAAAAAACAGCTTTGGTTTTGGATTTTCCCAAACTCAGCAAAGCGCTTGCCACAATGGCGCCTTCTGGAATATTTTGCAAGGCAATGCCCCACGTAATGCTTTGATTTTGCGCACTGGCAACGGCAAAACCTTCGGGCAAATTGTGAATAAAAATAGCCCAAACCACCAAAAACAAATTGGCATGGTGTGGCAGATTTTCAACATGCGCATGCGGCAAAAACAAATCTATTTTTTGCATGATTTTCACGCCCAAATAAAAAGAGAAAACCAAAAAACCAAGCAAAATAGGCGAATGTAAACTTTGCTCCAAAGCGGGAATCAAAAGCGAAAAAAGGCTTGCAGAAAGCATCATTCCAGCGGAAAAACCCAAAAAAGAATGAAAAAACTTTTGGGGAATTTCTTTGAAAAACAAAAGCGGCAAAGCGCCCAACACGGTAGCACTGGCGCTTAAAAAATTAAGCCACAAGGCGTGTTGTTTATCGGATGACAAATTTTGCAAAAGCAAAA
>JBNMHE010000129.1:0-4947 GCA_050872585.1 Rhodocyclales bacterium
CACGCATGCGCCGCATAATGAGAAAAAAAGCGTTGTCCCACAACATTTTGGCGAACTTTAAACTTAACGGCGCAACATCACCGTTTCAATAATCAAAATAATCACCGACACAATGTTGGCAAGAAGCGCCCCGCCGGTGAGCGAAACAATGCTTGCCATACTATAAGCCGTCATACCAAAATCGCTCATGTGTGAAGCCGCCGCCCAAGTCATTGCCGCGGCAATCAAAAGCAAGTCGGCAACCAAACTTGCCGCCAAATGAATGGCGCCAATTTGTGTTCTATCGCCAAATTTCAAAGCGGTGGCAATAAGACTAACCACCAAAGCCGCGCCCAATTCATAAACATTGTGCAGTTCGGGGTTGGACATATCGCCTGAAAAAAAACCAAAATTCAGCGTTGCCGCCAGCAAAATAAAAAAACTGAAAATAACTTTTTCAAGATTCATCGTCTGCTCCAAAAATCCACGGTCAACCGTTTATTTTTTTCAAAAAAATAAGCGGTTGACCGTGGAAAATCAAAATTATCCGCGAAAATCCAAAATTTGCCAGCCGTTATTCTGCGCGTGTTTGAATAGTTTGGCATCGGGATTCACCGCGCAAGGATGGCTCACTTTACGCAACAACGGCAAATCGTTAAATGAATCGCTATAAAAAAACGTTTTTTCAAAATAATCCCAAAAGTAGCCCTGCGATTCTAGCCAACGTTCCACCGCTTCAATTTTGCCCGCTTGAAAAGACGGCGCGCCGCGAACTTCGCCAGTAAAATCACCCTTTTCATTTTGCGCGGCAATGGTTGATGCCACATTGACAATGCCCAAATACCGCGCAATAGGCGCAACAACAAAGGTGTTGGTGGCTGAAACCAACAACAAAACATCGCCATTATTTTGATGTTCGGCAATTTTTATTTGCCCTTTTTTTAACACGCGGGGAATGATTTTTTTTTGCATAAAATCCGCATGCCATTTTTCCAAAATGGCGCGCGGGTATTTTTTCAAAGGGGCAAATTGAAAGGCTAAAAATTCATGCACGTTTAATTGCCCGCGGTTGTAATCCGCCATAAATTTGTCGTTATCGCGGCGAAATTCGGCTGAATCCACCGCGCCAATTTCGCACAAAAAAACGCCCCATTCGTAGTCCGAATCGGTGTCAAGCAAGGTATTATCCAAATCAAAAAGTGCCAAATTCATTGCAGTTTTCCAAAATGTATTTGATGACTGGAACCGTCAAAGCGCGTTTGTGCATCAAACAATAATCATCGGATTGTTTAAGCAAATTTTGCAAACTTTTCATATCGCGCGGCGCGTGCGTTAAAAGGTAGTGCAAAGCAGAATCCGGCAAATGCACGCCTTCTTGTTTTGCCCAAGCCAACAATGCCTGTTTTTTTTGCGCTTCTGCCAATGATTTTAAACGGTAAATCAAACCGGTTCCCAAGCGATTTTTCACATCATCGCGCAAGTTTAAATAAATAGGCGGTTGATTGCCTGCCACCAAAAAAAATTGTTCTTTTTGATTAAATGCGTCAAAAAAAACCTGCTGGCCTTCTTCATTTAAAAATTGAAAATGGTCTAATGCCAACATTTCATCTGTGGGCAAATGGTTTAAAGAAGGATTTTCCACAACATCCACATAAGGCAAGGCACAAGCTTTTAATAAGTGCGATGTGCCAGAACCGGATTCTCCATACAAAAAAAACACCCAAGAAGACGGACTTTGTAACCATTGCCGCAACAATGCAATTAAAAGCGCATTTTCTCCATCAATAAAATTTTCAAAAGTGGGCACATTTTCCGGAAAACCCGTTAATTTGGGTTGAAAAACATGGTTTGGCATTATTTTTTGGCTTCAAACATTGTAAAAAGTGGTTGCATTTGATTGAGCATTTTGTGCGATTGTTCTGCATAAGCATTCATCATAGATTGCAAGGCGGGCTGATGAAACGGCAAAGATTTTGCCCAAAAATCCGCATCGCCCATTTTGCGTGATTGTTCTTGCATATTTTGCTGAAAATCCACAAAGGCTTTCATATTGTTTTCCAAATAAATGGAGAGCATTTCCTGCAAAGCGCTGCCGTGAAAACGAATCAAACTTTTTAACAATTCCAAAGAAAACAAAGGCGAACCCATTGATTCTTCTTCCAAAATAACCTGCAACATAATGCTGCGCGTTAAATCTTCATCGGTTTTGGCATCACGCACTTCCAAAGGCACGCCTTGAACCACCAATTCTTTAATGCCGCCCAAAGTAATATACGCGCTGTTTTCCGTATCATACAAACGGCGATTGGAATATTTTTTAATTAAACGCACCTTGTTGATCCTTTTGTTCAAAAATTTTGCACTGCATTATAAATGAAAAATTTTTTCATTCTGCAAAGTGCTACAATGCTGATTTTTTTTAAACCAAAAGGAGTCTTAAAAATGTTGGAAATTCAAGGCAATGTTGCAGTTATCACCGGCGGTTCCAGTGGTATTGGTCGCGCTTTGGCAACCCGTTGGGTCAAAGAAGGCGGTAAAGTTGTGATTGGCGACTTTAACGATGCCGTTTTCCCTGAAATTACTGCTGAATTGGGTGCTGACAACTGCCTTTGCGTCAAAACAAACGTCACCAGCGAAGAAGATACCGAAAATTTAGCCAAAAAAGCCGTTGAAAAATTCGGCAAAATCAATTTGGTTGCACCTTGTGCCGGCGTGATTGCCGATGGCATGTGCGTCTCTCCCGACAAAAAAAATCCGGGCACCGTGAAAAAAATGTCTTTGGACAAATGGAACAAAGTCATCGGCATTAACTTAACCGGCGTGTTTTTAACCGTGCGCGATTGCATGGAACAAATGATTTTAACCAACTCCAAAGGTGCGGTAATTACCATTTCTTCCACGGGTTCTTTGGGAACAGCTGGTCAAATCAATTATTCTTCCACCAAAGCGGCGATGAGCGTTTTCCCCAAAGTGTTAACCGCTGAAATGATGCGCCGCAAATTGGGCGCACAAATTCGCATCAACGCCGTGGCTCCGGGTTACACCGCCACCGCAATGACGGCTGGGATGAACCAAGAAGCCTTGGCTGCCATTGAAGCGGATATTCCAATCGGCCGTATGAACCAAGCCGAAGAAATTGTCTCTGCCATGTTGGAACTTTACCGCAACGAAGCCATCGCGGGCGAAGTGCTCTTTGTGCATGGCGGCTTGCGTTTGGGTTCGCGCGGTTAATTGATTTTTTAAATTCAAAAACAAAACCTGCTTTTTTAAAAGCAGGTTTTTTGTTTAAAAAAATAAAAAAATCCACGGTCAACGTCAATTTTTTTTGAAAAATTTTAAAATTTAAAAAAAATTTTGGGTTGACCGTGGATTGTTGAAGTTATTCCACATTTTGAATTTGTTCGCGCATTTGTTCAATCAAAACTTTCATAGACAATGCCGATTGCGTGATTTCATAACTGATCGCTTTGCTTGCCAACGTATTGGCTTCGCGCATGAGTTCTTGCATCAAAAAATCCAAACGTTTGCCGTGCGGCGCAGCACTTTCTACAATTTCAAAAAAACTTTGAAGATGCGCATGCAACCGGCTTAATTCTTCGGCAATATCGGTTTTAAGCAAATGGTTTGCCCATTCTTGTAAAAAGCGTTCAGGCGGATAATTGTTTTGCCATTCTTGTAATTTTTGGCGCGTTTTTTCACGGTAGAGCGCATTGATTTCAGGCAATTTTTGATTGAGTTGGTTTAATTCTTGTTGAATCAAATCGGCTTTTTCTTTTAAAAAAGTTTTAATCATTTGCCCTTCTTGTTGGCGATGATTTAAAAAAACGGCAAACACTTCTTGGAACAATTTTTCCAATTCTTCTGTTGGCGCTTCATCGTCACGTGCTCTTTCCAAAACGCCGGGCAAAGCCAATAATTCTCCAAGAGAAAATGGCTTGCGATTGGAATTCATCGCCAAAAATTCTTGTTCAATGGACAAAAAATGTTGCAACAATGTGTGATTAAATTGCGGTTTTTCCAAAACCATGGCGCAACCAAAATGAATGGTGATGCGAATTTTTCCACGGTGAACATTTTTTTTACAAAATTGACGCAACCCATCTTCTTGCAAAACATCCAAACCATCACCTAAAAATTCCAATTCCATGGCGCGATGGTTTAAACTTTTAATGTTTACTTCCAAAATGCCTTTGGGCAAAACTTTTTTACCTTGGGCATAAGCGGTCATACTTTTCATTTTCTTCACTTTTGAATGTAAAAAAACAACAACATTATTATGGTGGCACAAGTCAATAGCGCATTACCGGCAGGTTTTCGCTTGGAAAATTATATTATTGAAAAACAACTTTCTTTGGGTGGTTTTTCCATTGTTTATTTGGCACGCGATGTGAAAACCAAAGAAACCGTTGCCATTAAAGAATTTTTACCCAACCATTTGGCTTTGAGAATGGCAGGAGAAGTGCGGCCACAAGTGGATGAAGAACACAAAACACTTTTTCGCTATGGCGTAAAATGTTTTTTTGAAGAAGGCAAAGCACTTGCCAAAATGAATCATCCCAATGTGATACGCGTTTTGAATTTTTTTCGCGCCAACGGCACAGTTTACATTGTTATGGCGTATGAAAAAGGTTTTTCTTTGCATTATTACATTAAGAAAAACACCGTAGATGAACAATTTTTGCGCGATGTTTTCATCAATTTGTTGGATGGTTTGTATGAAGTGCATGTCAATCATCTGCTTCATTTGGATATCAAACCCGCCAATGTTTATTTGCGTGAAGACCAATCGCCCGTTTTGTTAGACTTTGGGGCGGCGCGCCAAATGTTGGAAAAATCGCCCTTGGTTTTGAAACCAATGTATACGCCGGGATTTGCCTCCCCCGAACATTATGGCGACCGCTCGCAATTAGGCACATGGAGCGATATTTATAGCATTGGCGCATCCATTTACAATTGCTTGTCCAAAGC
>JBNMHE010000130.1:0-4730 GCA_050872585.1 Rhodocyclales bacterium
AAGTTTTTTCAAAATCCATTGCGCGTGAGTGTGGGCGGTGGTTCTGGAGCAGGCGATGCCAACAGTATTTTAAAAGGCGGCGGCAAAGATTTAACGCGCAAAGCCGGGCAAGTTAAAGATGGTGATATTAAAAAACAACGCGGGCGCGACCAAATTTCTTTGAAAAATAGAGAAGAAGAAGGCAGGCGTTTAGAATCTTTAAAATTAGAAATTGAAGGGATGATTGAAAAGTTGCCGGAATTAAAAGAGTTTCGCAATCAATTGTTGTTGGACTTCACGGCAGAAGGTTTGCGCATACAAATTATTGATGAACAAAATCGTCCGATGTTTGATTTATCCAGCTCGGAATTAAAACCTTATGCCCGTGAAATTTTGCAGCGCATTGGCGGTGTTTTAAATGCGGTGGATAACAGCATTAGCTTATCTGGCCACACCGATGCATCTCGTTATGCAGGCGATGGCACAGGTTTTGGAAATTGGGAATTGTCTGCCAATCGTGCTAATGCATCTCGGCGCGAATTGATTTTGGGCGGTATGAATGAAAACAAAATTTTGCGGGTTGTGGGTTCGGCATCCACCATTTTGTATGACAAAAACGACCCGCTTAATCCTGCCAATCGCCGCATCAGTATTGTGGTGTTAAACAAACACACGGAGGAAGCCATTTTGCAAGAATTGGGACCAGAATCGGCTGTTTTGGATGAAGCCAACACGGCACTTCCTATTCTTGAAAATACCACTGCAACTATTGAATCCAACATTTTTTGAGGTGTTTTGATGAGTAAAACTATTCTTTGCATTGATGATTCCGCTTCCATTCGCCAAATGCTTTCTTTTACCTTAAAAACCGCGGGTTACGAAGTGTTGGATGCCGCTGACGGCGCGGAAGGTTTAGAAAAAGCCAAACACAACACCATTGACTTGGTGATTACCGACCAAAATATGCCCAAAATGGACGGAATAACGTTGATTAAAGAATTGCGCGCGATGCCGCAATATGCAAAAACGCCAATTTTAATGTTAACCACCGAATCTTCTCCTGAAATGAAAGAACAAGGCAGACAAGCAAAGGCAACGGGTTGGTTGGTTAAACCTTTTGACCCCAAAAAATTGATTGAAGTGGTGAAAAAAGTTCTGGGTGAATAGGTTAATCAAGCGAGCGAGCAGGCGATGGAAATTGACTTATCGCAATTCCACCAAACTTTTTTTGAAGAAGCGAGCGAACATTTAGCCAATCTTGAAAATTTACTTTTAAATTTGGATGCCGCCGCGCCAGACGATGAAGATTTAAACGCCATTTTTCGTGCTGTGCATTCCATCAAAGGCAGTGGCGCCACTTTTGGTTTTGCGGATTTATCCGAATCAGCACACATTTTTGAAAATTTGCTTGACCAACTGCGCCAACACCATTTGACTTTAACGCCAGAGATTTTGGATTTGTGCTTGCAAGCGCGCGATATGTTGAGCGGTTTTTTGGCGGTTTACCGCGATGGCGCCAAAAAAGATGAAGCGCAAATTGCAAACATTTGCGAACGTTTAAAAAAAGCGGCAAGTGGAGAATCAGCAGAAAAATCGGCAAAAATCCACGGTGAACCGTCAAAAATTTTGAAAAAAAATTCGGGTTTACCGTGGAAAAATGTTTTTTTGGTGGAATTTAAAGTTTTAGATTCGGCAAAAAAAGGTTTAAACAATCTTTTTGAGGAATTATCCAAACTTGGCGAAATTGAAAACCAAGCGCCATTTGATTCCAAAACCCAAACTTTTAAAATCAAAACCAACGCCGAACAAAACGAAATTGCCGAGTGGTTGGATTTTGTTTGTGAAAATCATTCTTTAAAAATTACGCCTGAAAATCTTACGGACGATGCCAACGGCGCTTATGGTTTTTTTGGTGAATTGGAATCGGACACGGAAAAATCATCCAAACCCATTGATGATGAAAATGGCGCTTATGGTTTTTTTGAACCGATTGAAGAACAAGCAAAACCTGCTGAAATTAAAAAAGCGCCAAAACCATCCAAACCGGCTATTGACAAAAAATCTACTGATTTATCCATTCGCGTGCCAACTGCCAAGGTTGACCAATTGATCAATTTGGTAGGCGAATTGGTGATGGCAAAATCCATGTTGTTGGATGTTTTGGGCGAAGAATCGCAAGAAAACGAATTGCTTTTTACCGCTTTGAACAATTTGGAGCGCAACAGCCGCGATTTGCAAGAAGCGGTGATGGGTATTCGCATGTTGCCGTTGTCTTTTGTTTTTTCGCGTTTTCCGCGGTTGGTGCATGATTTGTCCGCGCAATTGGGCAAAAAAGCACGTTTGGAAATTCAAGGCGAATCCACAGAAATTGACAAAGGAATGATTGAAAAAATATCTGATCCTTTAACGCATTTGATTCGCAATGCTTTGGACCACGGCATTGAAATGCCCAATGAGCGCATTCAAGCAGAAAAAAATGAAGAAGGCGTGATTCGCCTTTCTGCGCGGCATCAAGGCGGCAATGTGGTCATTGAAATTGGAGACGATGGCGCAGGGTTAAACAAAGCCAAAATTTTGGCAAAAGCGCGCGAGCGTAAAATGCCTTTAAAAGAAAATATGACCGACCACGATATTTTTGCCTTAATTTGCGAGGCTGGATTTTCCACCGCGCAAAAGGTAACGGACGTTTCTGGGCGCGGCGTGGGAATGGATGTGGTGAAAAAAAATCTGCAAATTTTGGGCGGGCGTTTGGAAATTGATTCTATAGAAGGCATCGGCACAAAGATGAGCATTTTTCTGCCTTTAACACTGGCAATTTTGGATGGTATGTCGGTTAAAATCGGCAAACAAACTTACATTTTGCCCTTGTCTTGCGTGGAAGAATCTTTTCAAATTCATCCAAAAGATTTAAAAACGATGTCTCATCAATGGTTGGTCAAAGTGCGTGGCGATTATTTGCCAATTATCATTCCGCACATTTTGTTTCAAATGGCGCCCGATGTGGCAAAAGAAAAATCTTGGCAAGAGGTTTTGTGTTCGGGCATTGTGGTGGTTTTGATTTCTGGGCATCGCCGTGCGGCATTTTTTGTGGATGCACTCTTAGGGCAACATCAAGTTGTGATTAAAAGCATTGAAACCAATTACCACGCAATCAAAGGGTTTTCAGGCGCCACAATTTTGGGCAACGGTCAAGTGGCGCTGATTTTTGACCCGCACGCTTTGGTGGATGGCATTGAAAATGAACAAAAACGAAGTTGAAACGCACGAATATTTGGGTTTTTTGTTGGGCAATGAAGAATACGCCATTGATATTTTGCGCGTTAAAGAAATCCGCGGTTACACCGAGCCAACAACCATTGCTGATGCACCGCCCTTTGTGAAAGGCGTGATTAACTTGCGCGGCAACATTGTGCCGATTGTGGATTTGCGCATGCGTTTTGGGTTGGAAAATATCACTTACACGCCTTTTACCGTGGTGATTGTTTTAAACGTTATGGCGCGCACGCTGGGCATTGTTGTGGATAATGTATCCGATGTTTTTCGTTTGGGTGCGCAAGATATTCGCCCAGCACCGGATTTTTCTGGCATTTTTCATTCCCGCTACATTCAAGGTTTGGCAAATGTTGGGGACAAAATGTTGATTGTTACCGACATTGAAGCCTTGATGGCAAGTTCTGAAATGGCATTGTTTGATGAAGCAAAATTTGAAAAAAATTAAACGTTGACCGTGGAAAATTGAAAAAATCCACGGTCAACCTTAAAAAATTTTTAAATTTTTTAAAAATTTTTTTAAAAAAGGAAAAAAAATGAACACAACGCACCAAGAAATTGTTTTGAATGAAGAAACGTTGTTGGTTTCTGCCACAGACCAAAACGGCATAATTAAAGAAGTAAATCAAGATTTAATAGATATCAGCGGTTTTTCTGAAAACGAAATGATTGGTCAAGCGCACAATTTGTTGCGCCATCCGGATATGCCTGATGAAGTTTTTGATGATATGTGGCGCGATTTAAAATCCGGCAGACCTTGGACAAGTTTAATCAAAAACAAAACCAAAAATGGCAATTTTTTTTGGGCATCCACCACCATTGCGCCTTTTTTTGAATACGGCAAAATCGCTGGATTTTTATCGGTGCGCCGATTTGCTCCACGTGAAAAAATCAAAGAATTTGAAGAAAATTTTCAGTTGTTAAACGAAAAAAAAATTTATTTTCATCACGGCACTTTTTTTAAACACAAACCACATCAATTTTCTATTCGCCAAAAATTGATTATCGGTTTTTCTATTTTGATTTTGTTGGGCGTTTTGGTTGCGGGTTTGGGCGTTTGGGGAATGGGTTCGCTTAATCAATCCTTGGATTATGTCTACAACTTCCACGTGAATAATATGCGCACGCTTGGCAAAATTGACCGCGTGAATTTGGAAAACCGCGCGCAGATTATGCTTTCTTTGCAACATAATCCAAATAGCGAATTTGCCAATATGCACACGCATTCTTTAAAAAGCCATACGGATGCCATTTTTCGCAATATCAAGCAAAACAATAGCTTTTGGGAAGAATTTGCCAAAGAAAACAATTCTGCGCTTGCCAAAGAAGCGCGGGATTTGCAAAACCAACTCAATCAAAATGGTTTTTTAAAAGCGCTTGATTTTATTGCCAATGGCGATTACAGCGCGGCAAACCGCTTGTTGTTGTCTGAAATCAATCCGCTTTACGACCAAACGGCTGAAAAAATCAACACGCTTTAT
>JBNMHE010000131.1:0-4581 GCA_050872585.1 Rhodocyclales bacterium
ATTTTAGGCAATAAAGAACGTTATCAAGCTTATTATCAATTTTTGCGTGAAAATAAAAATCATTACAATATTGTTACCTTTTCAGAATTGCGCGCGGATCATCAAAAATTTATTCATTTGTTAAAACCACGCCCTTTTTTAATTTTAATCCGCGACCCCATTTCCAATTTAAAATCTGTTTTAAATTTTTCTAATGCAATGCTCAACATTAAAAGAAAAGCATTTTTAACCTTGCAAGAAACAAATATTCAATTTTTAAAACAATATCATTATCCTTTAAACGATGAAAAAATCATGCAATGGACTTCCCACGTTTTGGAACCCTTTAACGAGCCCTTTACTTTTCAATTGATTCAAGGAAAACCCACCATCATTCAAACCGAAGATATCATTCCCCAAAATGCTTTTCAAACTTTTCAAAAATTGGCACACATTTTTAAATTTAATCCGCCACAAGAAAAAAACAAAAATATGTTTGAAAATAATCTGATTCAAGGTATGCTTGCGGTGTGTTTTCCAATTGTTTTAAGAATTTTTTCAAGTGATTTAAATTTAAATAAAAATAATTACAATAATAATTTAGATTATTTTGATATTTTTGTTTCTTATGATATTCATTGGAATTATGAATACCAACAAAACAATCAAAAAAACTTTGAAAATATTACTTCTATTTTTAACATTCAACAAAACACCGTCAATGGATTGTGTATTTATTTGGAAAAACAATTTCTTTCATACATTCAACAAGATTTTGTTTTAATTCAAAAAATTAAAAACTATATTGAAAACTTATTGCAATCTTTAAAACAAGAAAACGAACTTTTTAAACAATACAATTACACAGAAAAAGATATTTTAATTTTTTTAAAATATTCCCCCAAAAGCAGAATTTTTTTGCAACAACATATTCATGAAAGAATGGATTATTTAAAAAACAATCACCCGGATATTGTTCAATCTTGGAAATATTATTTAAATTTTGAAAAAATGTGCCAAGAATTAGAAAACAAATAAAAAATCCACGGTCAACCTTGATTTTTTTTTAAAATTTTAAATTAAAAATTTAAATTAAAATTTAAAAAAAATTTTGAGTTGACCGTGGATTTTTTTAAATGATTTTTGAAATAAAAAAGCCTTTGGCAAAACCAAAGGCTTTTTGTGATATTTTAAAATTTGTGATTTTTTTGAATTACCCCAATGCTTTCAAATTGGCAATAATTTCCGCAACAACAGGTTGGGCATCGCCATAAACCATGCGACAGTTTTCTTTGTAAAACAGCGCATTTTCAATGCCAGAATAACCCGTGCCTTTGCCGCGTTTAATGACCAACACATTTTGAGCCGATTCGGCATCCAAAATGGGCATACCGTAAATGGGCGAAGATTGGTCTTCCTTGGCTGCGGGATTCACCACATCATTGGCACCAATCACCAAAGCCACATCGGTTTGGGCAAATTCTTCATTGATTTCGTCCAAATCAAAGATTTTGTCATACGGCACGCCGGCTTCCGCCAACAACACATTCATATGCCCGGGCATACGGCCAGCCACCGGATGAATGGCAAATTTTACTTCTACGCCGGCATTTTCCAACAATTCGGTCATCTCCCAAATTTTGTGTTGGGCTTTGGCAACCGCCATGCCATAGCCGGGAACAATAATCACTTTGCTGGCGTAACGCATCAAAGCGGCGGCATCCATAGCGCCGGCTTCTTTCATTGTGCCTTCAATTTTTTGCTCTTGCGCGCCAGCAGTTTGCCCCATTGGCACAAACAAAATGTTGGCAATGGAGCGATTCATCGCTTTTGCCATCAATAAGGTTAAAAGCGAACCTGCCGCACCCACCACGATACCAGCGATAATCAAAGCGGGGTTGCTCAACACATAACCTTCAAAACCCACAGCCAAACCGGTAAAGGCGTTAAAAAGCGAAATCACCACCGGCATATCCGCGCCGCCAATGGGCACCGTTGCCACAAAGCCCAAACCCAATGCCACGGCAAAGAACATTAAAATCACAAAAGCATAAGGCGATTCTTGCGTAATCATCAACACGCCAAACACAATGGATAAAATCAACAAGGTGATATTCATGGCGTTTTGGTAAGGCAAATGCGGCGCTTTTTTCATCACACCTTGCAATTTTGCCCATGCCACACAAGAGCCAGTAAAAGAAACAGAACCAATGAATGCGCCCAGCACTGCCAAAATCATCACGGAGGCAGAAGGATTGTAACCTTTGGCAAATTCAATGGCCGCAATGGCCGCTGCCGCGCCACCGCCCATGCCGTTGTAAATGGCAACCATTTGCGGCATATCGGTCATCGCGACTTTTTTACCAGAAACCCACGCAATGGTGCCGCCAATAATCAGTGCCAGAATAATCCAAAACAGATTGTGCAAATTGGGATAAAAAAGCGTGGCAAACACCGCCAAGAGCATTCCATAACCCGCCCAAACAATGCCGCGGCGCGCAGTAACCGGAGAGCCCATTCCTTTTAAACCAAAAATAAATAAAAGCGCTGCCACAAACCAAGCGGCATGCACATAAAGAAGTGTTACATTTTGGGCATACATTTTAGGAATCCTTTTTCTTAAACATGGCAAGCATTCTTTCCGTTACCACGTAACCACCAGCGGCATTGGCTGCTCCCAAAGCCACCGCCAAAAAACCAATGAAGGTTTGCGTAAAAGTTTCGGCTTCGCCTAACATAATCATTGCGCCAACCACCACCACGCCGTGAATAAAGTTAGAGCCAGACATCAACGGCGTGTGCAAAATCACCGGCACTTTGGCGATAATTTCATAACCGGTAAAGGCTGCCAGCATAAAAATATACAACGCCGCCAAACCACTAATTCCAACCACAGAAGGCATAAAGTCCATTATTTACACTCCCAAAACAGTTTTAACCATAGCGTGTTTTACTTCGCCATCTTTGCACAAAAGCGAACCGGCAATGACTTCGTCTTCCCAGTTGATATTCAAAACACCTTCTTTGATAAAGGGAGACAAAAAGTTATACAAGTTTTTGGCAAACAACTCCGATGCGTGCGTGGGCATACGGCTGGGCAAATTCACCGGACCGTAAATGTGCACATTGTTTTCAAAAACGCTTTCTCCAGCTTTGGTTAAAGCGCAGTTGCCGCCCGTTTCAGCTGCCATATCCACAATTACCGCGCCGTGTTTCATACGGCGAACCATATCCGCCGTTACAATAATCGGCGCTTTTTTACCCGGAATAGCCGCGGTGGTAATCACCACATCCGCATTGGCGATGGCTTTGGCTAATTTTTCTGTTTGTTGGGCTTTTTCTTCTTCGGTTAATTCCCGTGCATAACCGCCTGCACCATCGGCAGAAACGCCGGTATCTACAAATTTGGCACCCAAGGATTCCACTTGTTCTTTGGCTGCCGAGCGCACATCGTAACCTTCTACCATCGCACCCAAACGTTTACACGTTGCAATGGCTTGTAAGCCCGCAACACCTGCACCAATCACCAATGTGCGCGCAGGGCGCATGGTGCCCGCCGCTGTGGTTAACATAGGGAAAAATTTTGGCGCAAAACCAGCGGCAATCAAAGCACATTGGTAACCCGAACATGCCCCTTGTGACGACAAAGCATCCATACTTTGCGCACGCGAAATGCGCGGCAACAATTCCAATGCAAAGGCGGTAATTTTTTTTGCATTAAAAGCTTCTAAGCGTTTTTTGTCTTCATAAGGACGCAGCATTCCAGCCACAATTGCACCCGAAGGCATGGCGTTAATTTCGTCAATAGAAGGCGGCGTTACACGCAAAATCAAATTGGCTTGTTCGTATGTTTTGGATAAATCATCGGTTACTTGAATAGAAGCGTAATCCGTATCCACAAAATGGCTTTCTACGCCGGCATTTTTTTCCAGTTGAATGGCAGCGCCCAAAGCCACAAATTTTTTTGCCGTCTCGGGCACCAGAGCAACGCGACGCTCGCCACTGATGCGCTCTTTGGCGACCGCGATAGTCAAACTCATTGTGTTCTCCTTTGAAGGAAGCTCAATTGTTTTTTCAACAACAGGCTAGGTTAATCAAAAAACGCGCACAAGATTTTGCCACAAAATTGCGCTATGCGTTTTAATTTTTGCCATAATGCTTTTTTTATTTTGTGGAAAAAACCATGTCTTCTTTTGTTCAAGTGCCCGATTTTGGCGAAAAAATCACCTCAAACCAAATACCCAATTTTCCGATTATTCCTTTTATTCAAGGCGATGGCATTGGTGTTGATATCACGCCTGTTATGCAACAAGTCCTTGATGCCGCCGTTCATCAAGCTTATGGCGATTCCCGCAAAATCGCTTGGATGGAAGTTTTTGCCGGCGAAAAAGCCCAAAAACTTTACGGCGAATGGTTCCCAGAAGAAACTTTGAATTATTTAAAAGAATACCGCGTTTCTATCAAAGGACCAATGACCACGCCGGTGGGCGGCGGCATTCGCTCGCTCAATGTGGTGTTGCGCCAATCTTTGGATTTATACCAATGCGTGCGGCCAGTGCGTTATTTTCAAGGCGTGCCATCGCCTTTGAAACACCCAGAAGA
>JBNMHE010000132.1:0-4558 GCA_050872585.1 Rhodocyclales bacterium
AAGCGTGTGTGCGTGGTATTCTTTTTGTTTGGCAGCGGCAATGGCCGCCGCCATCCCAAAACCCACAATGGCGGCGACATTTTCGGTGCCACTGCGCAAACCTTGTTCTTGTCCGCCGCCAGCAATCAAGGGATTCAAATCCACATCGCGCCGATAAACCAAAGCACCAATACCTTGCGGACCACCAATTTTGTGCGCCGACAAAGCCATACTGGCGCCACCGGCTTGTTTAAAAGTATGAAAAGAAAGTTCTATTTTGCCCAACGCCTGCACGCAATCGGCATGAAAAACGCCCTTTGGATTCACGTTGTGGAAAATTTCTGCCAAAGCCACAATATCATTGATAACGCCGGTTTCATTGTTGGCTGCCATCACCGTGCAAAAATCGGCTTTTTTTTGAGAAAGCGCAATTTGCAAAGCTTGCGTTGTAATTTCGCCTTGGTTGTTGGGCGTTAAAAAAGACAATTCCGCGCCATTTTGCGCCATTTGCCAAGCAGGTTGAATTAAAGAAGGATGTTCAATTTCGCTAATTAAAAAAGAATGCTGGGCAAAACTTTTTAAAACAAAATTGTTGGCCTCGGTTGCCCCGCTGGTAAAAATAATTTCATCGGGTGCGGCATCCACGGCGTAAGCAATTTGCGTGCGTGCGGCTTCAATGGCTTGGCGCGCACTTCTTCCAAAAGAATGCAAACTGCTGGCATTGCCAAAGTTTTCCATTAAAAAAGGGCGCATGGCATCAAACACTTCGGGGCGCAAAGGTGTTGTGGCGTTGTGATCCAAATAAACAGACATTATGGCGACTCTTTCTTTTGCATATTGTCGGACGGCAAATCAGGCGAATTGGTATTTTTTGATTCTTCGCCTTCCAACATTTTGTTTAAATAAGTGGGGTCAAAAGCATCGGCAACCAAAATAGCTTCTTTTAAATCTAAACCGTGCGTGGTTTCTAAATGGGCAACTAATTTTTCAATGCGGCGGTCGGTTTCTGCCGCGTGATTCAAAAGCGCATGAATGGCTTTGACCAACGGGTCATCTTGATTGCCGCTTAACGCATAAGCAGAAAAACCGAGTTTTTGGGCTTGTTCTTCGCGTTCTTTGAGCGTTGAATCAATAATGCGCGCGGGGTTGCCAACGGCGGTAGCACCCGGCGGCACAGGTTTGACCACCACAGCGTTGGAGCCGATGCGCGCGCCCGCGCCGATGGTAATGGGTCCCAAAACCTTGGCACCTGCGCCAACCACCACGCCGTTTTCTAATGTTGGGTGGCGTTTGCCCGCATTCCACGTGGTGCCGCCTAATGTAACGCCGTGGTAAAGGGTAACGTCATCGTGGATTTCTGCGGTCTCGCCAATCACCACGCCCATGCCGTGGTCTATAAAAAAACGCCGCCCAATTTTGGCGCCCGGATGAATTTCAATGCCGGTTGCCCACCGTGCCAAATGCGCCAAAGTTCTTGCCAACCAAAAACAATGTTTTTGCCAGAGCCAATGATTGATGCGGTGAAAAAAAATGGCATGCACGCCGGGATAACAAAAAATAATTTCCCATTTGGAACGCGCCGCAGGGTCGCGTGCAAAAACGGAGCGCAGGTCTTCTTTTAAGCGTTTAAACATTGTTTTTTGGGTTGGTTTTTTATAAAGAAAAAAACAATTTTCCACGGTCAACCAATTATTTTTTTCAAAAAAACAAAGCGTTGACCGTGGATTTTTTTGATTGTTTAAAATTTGGGCATCAAGCCTTTCATCCCGCGCATCATTTTGCCGAGCATTCCTTTGCCAAAGCGTTTCATCAAAAAGCGGGTTTGTTCAAATTGTTTTAATAAGCGATTAACTTCCTGCACTGAGACGCCCGCACCTTTGGCAATGCGGCGTTTGCGGCTGGCTTTGATGATATCGGGTTTGCGGCGTTCTTCAAGCGTCATTGAATTGATGATGCCTTCAATTCTGGCGACCATTTTTTCTTCAAAATTGGCGGGCATTTGGCTGGCAAGTTGCGCAAATTGATGCGGCAATTTGTCCATAAAACCACTCATTCCGCCCATTTTGCGCATTTGGGCAATTTGCGCTTTGAAGTCTTCCAAATCAAAATCTTTGCCAGATTTGATTTTTTTTGCCAAAGCAATGGCTTTTTCTTCGTCAAGGGTGCGTTTGGCTTCTTCAATTAAAGAAAGCACATCGCCCATACCCAAAATGCGTTGCGCCATACGGTCGGGGTAAAAAGGTTCCAAACCGGAGAGTTTTTCGGCAATGCCTGTGAATTTAATGGGTTTGCCGGTAATGTATTTAACCGATAAGGCCGCACCGCCGCGGGAATCACCGTCCAATTTCGTTAAAACAACGCCCGTTAAAGGCAAGGCTTCGTTAAAAGCGCGGGCGGTATTGACGGCATCTTGCCCCAACATGGCATCCACCACAAAGAGCGTTTCAATCGGTTGGGTTGCTTGATGCAGCATTTTGATTTCGGTCATCATTGCTTCATCAATGGCCAAACGTCCCGCGGTATCAATGAACAAAACATCAAAAAGATGTTTTTTAGCAAAATCAATGGCTTTGTGTGCAATTTCGTTGGGTTGTTCATCGGTGGTGGATGGGAAAAATTCAACGCCCGCTTGTGTTGCCACCGTTTTGAGTTGTTCAATGGCGGCATGGCGATAAATATCGGTTGATGCCACCAAAACTTTTTTCTTTTCGTTTTCTTTTAACCATTTGGCAAGTTTGCCCACCGTTGTGGTTTTGCCCGCGCCTTGTAAACCTGCCATTAAAATGACGGCAGGCGGTTGCGTGTTTAAATTCAGCCCAACGCAATCCCCGCCCATTAAATCGGTTAATTCTTTTTGCACCACGCCAATAAAGGCTTGCGCGGGCGACAAAGAACCAATCACTTCTTCGCCCAAGGCTTTTTCTTTGACATTTTTAACAAAATCTTTAACCACCGGCAATGCCACATCGGCTTCCAGCAAAGCCATGCGCACTTCACGCAAAGCCTCGCCGATATTTTCTTCGGTTAAACGGGCTTGTCCTTTGATTGTTTTAACAACACGAGCCAAACGTTGCGTAAGATTTTCAAGCATAAGAATGAATCAGGTAAAATAAAAAAATGCTTATTTTAAACGATTGCTTACACATTTTTTCGGCGCTTTTGTTTTTGGTGCTGGGCATTTATTTTGCTTATTCACGTTATGCAAAAGCACCCAATGCCGCTTTTCAAACGCAAGAGCGCATTTTTATTGCTTTGCCATTGCTTTTGCAAGCCATTGCCTTGGCAATGGCTATTTTCCCCGATGGCAAAATCATGCATTTTTCCGTTGGCATTGCGCTTGCCATTATTATGTGGCTTGCCGTTTTGATTTATTGGCTGGAAAGTTTTTCCGCCCGCATGGAAGGTTTGCAGCCCATCATTTTGCTCTTGGCTGCCGCTTGTGCGCTTGCACCAATTTTGATGCCCGCGCGCTACATTGTGGCTTATGCACATTTGCCTTTGTTTTATTTGCATTTTTTGGTTTCCATTGTGGCTTACAGCCTTTTGACGTTGGCAAGCATTCACGCCATTTTTATGGGTGTGGCCGAACAAGCCTTGCACCGCCGCGTTTTTGTGCGCCATTTGTCTTATTTGCCGCCGCTTTTGGCAATGGAAAAAACGCTTTTTCACATCATTTATGCCGGCTTTGCGTTTTTGTGCGTGGCACTTTTGACGGGCGTTTTCTTTGCCGAAGAAGTTTTTGGACAACCCCTTCGCCTTGACCACAAAACCATTTTTGCACTCATTTCTTGGCTGACTTTTGCCACTTTGATTTTTGGCAGAATGCGTTGGGGTTGGCGCGGCAGACGCGCTTTAAAATGGACTTTATCCGGCTTTGTATTTTTATTTTTGGCGTATATCGGCAGCCGTTTTGTTTTGGAAATTCTTTTAAATAAAATTTAGAAAACTTAATTTTAAAAAAAAATGGGAGTTGACCGTGGAAAATTTAAATTTAAATTCAAAATCAAAATTAAATTTTCCCAAAAATTATTTTTTTAATTTTATTCAAAATCCTTTTTGTTTTGTAATTTTCTTTTTTTTATTGGGTTTTGTTTTTCGTTTTATTTTAAATGATTTTAACAAAACAATTTTTATTTATCCCGATGAATTGCGTTATATTCATTTGGCACAAAATTTTGCCAAAGGCAATGGTTTTTTAATTTACAACTTGCCCACAGAATTTTCAAAAGTTCTTTATCCTTTATTTTTAATTCCCGCTTTCTTGTTTGATTCTATTTTTACACAACAAAAAATAATAACACTTATTCAAAGTTTATTGGTTGCTTCTGTTGTTTTTCCAACTTATTTAATCGCAAAAAGAATTCTTCAAAATCAAAAATACATTTTATTTGTTTCTTTTCTTTCTCTTTTCATGTCTGATGCTTGCTTTTCTTTAACCTTCATGAGTGAAAATGTGTATTATCCTTTTTCGCTATGGGCAATTTATTTTTTTATTCTTCTAATAGAAAAAGAAAATCAATCATGCACAGGCTTATGTGTTTTAATAGGCGTTTTTTGTTATATTTTGTATTTGTGCAAA
>JBNMHE010000133.1:0-4529 GCA_050872585.1 Rhodocyclales bacterium
TTGAAAAACAGAGAATTGATGGGCGCCACCGACCCCAAAAAAGCCGAAAAAGGCACCATTCGTGCAGATTTTGCAGAATCAATCGATGCCAACGCCGTGCATGGTTCTGATGCAATGGAAACGGCGGCGGTTGAAATTGCGTTTTTCTTCCCCGAGCAAAATATTTACAGCGGGCGATAAATGCTGGAAAAACCCGATTTATTCAACTTCAACACGCGCGAAATGGCGGAATTTTTTAAAAATTCTGGTGAAAAGGCATTTCGCGCGCAGCAAGTGATGGCGTGGTTGCACCAAAAAGGCGTGTGCGATTTTGAGCAAATGACGAATTTGGCAAAATCCTTGCGTGTTTTTTTAAAGGAAAATGCGCGCGCCACCTCGTTGCCTTTGTTGAACATTGAAGAATCGGGCGATGGCACAATTAAATTTTTGTGGGATATTGCCGGGCAAGCCATTGAAAGCGTTTTTATTCCAGAAGAAAATCGCGCCACTTTGTGCATTTCCACGCAAATTGGTTGTGCTTTGGAATGCGCTTTTTGTTGCACGGGCAAACAAGGTTTTTCGCGCAATTTAACAACGGCTGAAATTGTGGGGCAGTTGTGGGGCGTGAAAACCTTTTTAAACGATTTTCAAAACCGCCGCATTTCCAATGTGGTTTTAATGGGAATGGGCGAACCTTTGGCAAATTTTGAAAACACAGCCAAGGCCATTGATGTTTTTTTGGACGATTTTGCTTATGGTTTATCGCGCCGAAGGGTCACAGTTTCTACCGCGGGCATTGTGCCGATGATGGACAAACTTGCCCAGCGCGCGCCCGTTGCCTTGGCGGTTTCTTTGCACGCCGCGCGGGATGATTTGCGGGATTTGTTGGTGCCGTTGAATAAAAAATACCCTTTAAAAGAATTGCTTTTGGCTTGCAAACGTTATTTGGCTTTTGCACCGCGCGATTTTATTACTTTTGAATATACCCTTATCCACAGCATCAATGATTCCACCAAAGATGCGCAAGATTTATTAAAATTAACGCGCAACATTCCGTGTAAATTTAATTTAATTGCTTTTAATCCTTTTGAAGCGTCAAATTTTATTGCACCTTCTGCGCGGCGCCTTGCCGCTTTTGCTGATGTGTTGAAAAATGCTGGTCGCGTGGTGACATTTCGCAAAACGCGCGGAGATGATATTGCCGCTGCGTGCGGTCAGTTGGCTGGTAAGGTTATCAATCGCAAAAAAGCGGCTTAATTTATTTTTAAAGGAAAAATGACAATGACCCGATTACAAAAATTTGTTTGTTTGTTTGCTTTGATTGCTATGCCGGCTGTAGCGCAAATTCAAAATTTTGTGCCCGATATGGGACAAGGAAAATCCAATGCGGCGCGGCGCGCAAAACCTTCTTCAACATTCAATTCGGATACAAGTGGATTTTCTCCAGAACGAGCAACCGAAAGTGCCAAAACACATACGCAGTTGGCGTTTATGTATTTTCAGTTGGGCGTTAATCAAGTGGCTATGGAAGAATTAATGGTGGCATTGGCTTTTGATAAAAATTACGCATACGCTTATGCTGTGCGTGCGGTGATTTATTCCACATTAGGACAAACCGAAAAAGCCCGCGCGGATTTCAAACGCGCCATTGAGTTGGCGCCGCAAAATCCTGAAATTAACGACCAATACGGTAATTTTTTGTGCAACAACGGTAAAATTCAAGAAGCATTTAAACATTTTAAAATTGCTTTGGATGACCCTCTTTATGCTTCTCCCGGTAGTGTTAATTTGAATGCCGGCAGTTGTTCTTTTAAAGCAGGCAATATTGATGAAGCCATGGATTATTATTTAAAAGCCATCAATACATCATCGCCATTTATAGAATTGGCCAATGTGAAAATGGCGGAATTGCTTTTTGAACAAAACAATTTAAGTGAATCACGCGTTTATTTGGAAGAAGCAATGCGCCAAATGGAGCCGCCAACGGCGGATGCTTTGTGGTTGGGTATTCGTTTGGAACACAAAGAAGGGCAAAAAAATGCTGAAAATTCTTATGTTACGCGCTTACGCAAAAATTATCCTTCTTCGGCGCAATACAAAAAATACTTAAAAGGTGAATTTGAATGAGCGAAATTGAAGAAAACGCTGTTTTGGTTGAAGAACCTCAAACCAAGTTTGGCATTGGTGAAGAATTGCGCTTGGCGCGGGAAGCCAAAAATTTAAGTTTAAATAATGTTGCGCAACATTTGAAATTGGGTGTTAATCAAATACAAGCCATTGAAAAAGAAAATTGGCAAGCTTTGCCCGGGCGCGTTTTTATTATCGGTTTTGTGCGCAATTACGCGCGTTTTTTGGATTTGGATTTAAAAAATTTAAACGAGCGTTTGCCCAAAGAAATTTTTGAAAATCAACAAAATTTGGAGATGAAACAAGGCGATGTCATTGTTTCTGCGACAACCACCGACAAAAAAGCCATTGTTTTTGCCCTGGTGGTGTTGCTTGTTGCGGTTTTGGGTTATTTCTTTTTGCCTGCCGAATTGTTGCAATCGTTTGAAAACTGGTTGTCGCAAACAAAATCATGGAATCAAAAAGTTGATTTTGAAAAAAATTGGGAGTCGACCGTGGAAAATCCAACGGTGTTGCCGCTTGATTCGCCATTGCCTTCGCCTTTGTCCGAATCATTGCCTGAAAAATTGCCGATGGCTTTGCCCAATATAGAAAATGCCGCCTTGCCTTCTTCTGAAAACAAAGAAAACAAAGAATTAGAAAAAACAAAAAATATGGAAAAAATGGAATCCAAAACCGATCAAAAATCAGACAAAAAAGCACCTTTGAAACAAACGCACAATCACGCAAAATGAAAAAGAAACAACAAGCTTTAAAAATTGGCAATGTGGCATTGGGCGGCGGTGCACCCGTTGTGGTGCAATCCATGACCAACACCGATACATCGGATGTTTCCAAAACTGTTGCACAGTGCTTGGCTTTGTTTCAAGCAGGTTCTGAGTTAATTCGTTTAACGGTGAATAATGAAAAAAGTGCTTTTGCCATTCCTAAAATTAAAGAAGCTTTGCTTAAAAAAAATTGTGATGTGCCGTTAATTGGTGATTTCCATTACAACGGGCATGCGCTTTTGAAAAACGAACCCGAATGCGCCAAGGCATTAGACAAATACCGCATCAATCCCGGCAATGTTGGGTTTGGCGAAAAAAAAGAATCGCAATTTGCCCAAATGATTGAATGGGCGTGTCGCTATGAAAAACCGGTGCGCATTGGTGTGAATTGGGGAAGTTTAGACCAGAGCATTTTGCAAAAAATGATGGATGAAAATGCACTTTGCAACAATCCGCTTACGCCCAAACAAATCATGCATGAAGCCTTGATTGCATCCGCCCTTGATTCTGCGCAAAAAGCACAAAGTTTGGGTTTGGCATCCAACAACATTGTTTTGTCTTGCAAAGTTTCCGATGCAACTGATTTAATTGCCATTTACAAAGAACTTTATCGCCGTTCGGATTATGCTTTGCATTTGGGCTTAACCGAAGCGGGAATGGGCATTAAAGGTGCGGTTTCTTCGGCTGCGGCTTTGGCCATTTTGTTAAACGAAGGAATAGGCGATACCATTCGGGTTTCTTTAACACCTGCGCCGGGCGCGCCCAGAACCGATGAAGTTTTGGTGGCGCAAGAGATTTTGCAAAGTTTGGGGTTGCGCAATTTTCGCCCATCGGTGATTGCCTGCCCGGGTTGCGGGCGCACCAGCAGTGATTATTTTCAACAATTGGCAAAAGAAACCACGCAATTTGTAGCGGACAATATGCCGCGCTGGAAAAATGAATGTTTGGGCGTTGAAAGTTTAAAAATTGCGGTTATGGGTTGCATTGTCAATGGTCCAGGTGAATCCAAACATGCCAACATTGGCATTTCTTTGCCGGGTAATGGTGAAAATCCCACCTCTCCGGTTTTTGAAGATGGCGTGAAAGTTGCAACTTTAAAAGGTCATACGTTGAAAAATGATTTTTTTAAACGCATAGAAGAATATGTTCAAACGCATTACGTTAAAATTCCACGGTCAACGCCAAAAAATTTTTAAAAATCAACAAATAGAACAATGAAAAAACCAATCACTTTGCAATCGGTGCGCGGCATGAATGATATTTTGCCGCCCGATTCTTTTTTATGGGAAAAAATTGAGCGCCGTTTGAAAGACGTGTTGGCGCTTTATGATTTTTCTCCCATTCGTTTGCCAATTGTGGAAGCCACGCCGTTATTTTCTCGCGCCATTGGCGAAGTAACCGACATTGTTGAAAAGGAAATGTATTCCTTTGTTGATGCCTTAAACGATGAAAAACTAACCTTGCGCCCGGAAGGCACGGCGGGTTGCGTGCGCGCTTTTATTCAACATCAACTTGGCGCGCAAAACAATGTTCAAAAATTGTATTATTTGGGACCGATGTTTCGCCACGAGCGTCCGCAAAAAGGGCGTTATCGGCAATTTCATCAGCTGGGTGTGGAATGTTTGGGTTCTTCATCGTTTTTGATGGATGCGGAAA
>JBNMHE010000134.1:0-4525 GCA_050872585.1 Rhodocyclales bacterium
GATTGATAAAGCTTTAAAGAAAAAGGAAATCTCCAAACTCATTGATGAAGCCTTCCGCCGTTGCGGTTTAAAAGAAACCGTGATTTTTGCGGACAAACTCATGCAAAACGGCTACGCCTTGGCAACCAAAGGCGCAATTTCTTTTTGTTCGGACGATATTTTGGTTCCCAAACAAAAAACCGAAATTATTGCAAAAGCTGAAAAAGAGATTTCTGGTATTCAACGCCAATATTTTGATGGCTTGGTCACTGATGGCGAACGCTACAACAAAGTGGTTGATATTTGGGGCAAAGCGGGGGATGACATCGGCAAGGTGATGATGGAGGAATTGAGCAAGGAAAAGGTCAAAGATCGCTTAGGCAAAATGGTTGACCAAGAATCGTTCAACTCCATTTATATGATGGCGGACTCGGGCGCGCGCGGTTCGGCTGCGCAAATTCGGCAGTTGGCGGGGATGCGTGGTTTGATGGCCAAACCCGATGGTTCCATTATTGAAACCCCAATTAAAGCCAATTTTCGTGAAGGTTTAAACGTTTTGGAATACTTTATCGCTACACATGGCGCGCGCAAAGGTTTGTCGGATACGGCGTTGAAAACAGCGAACTCTGGTTATTTAACACGCCGTTTGGTGGATGTGACCCAAGATTTGGTGATTACCGAAAATGATTGTGGAACCAAAAATGGTCTTGTGTTTAAAGCAATTGTTGAAGGGGGTGAGGTTATTGAAAAATTGTGTGACCTTGTTTTGGGACGCGTGACCGCCGAAGACGTGATTGACCCTGAAACGCACGAAACCGTGATTTTTGCTGGCGAATTGTTGGATGAAGACAAAGCCGAATTGATTGACAAGCTTGGTGTGGGTGAAATCAAAGTTCGCACACCTTTAACATGTGAGACACGTTATGGTTTGTGTGCCGAATGTTATGGGCGCGATTTGGGACGTGGACACAAGGTAAATGTTGGCGAATCGGTTGGTGTCATTGCTGCGCAATCTATTGGTGAGCCTGGCACACAATTAACGATGCGCACCTTCCACGTAGGTGGCGCGGCAAGTCGTGAGGTTGTAGACCGTGTGGTAATTAAGGAATCATGCACTGTTCATTTTTTGACAAAAGATTGTTTTGTTGATGATATCGACCAAACCACCAAAGAAATTAAAGAAAGAAGAACAGGCGTTGAGTGCGAGCTTACTCTTAAATACAAAGATGGTCGCTCTGAAACCCGTGAATTGCCTTACGGAGCAAAGTTGAATAAAGTTCCTGTGCTTTGCGGTGACAATGAAAAAGACAAAAAAATTGAATGGCGTTTTGTCGAAGATGGCGAAACCGTTTTTGTAGAAAAAGACAAACAAGTAGATTCTCTTGCAAGCCAAGTTCCATTGGCACAGTGGGACCCCAATGTGCGTCCAATTATGGCAGGATATGCTGGAACAGTGCGTTTTAAAGATGTGGTGGAAGACAAGACCTTAAAAAAAGAACGGGATGAAACAACGGGAAGTGAGACTTTGAAAATCGTTAAATATACTCCTCCTAAATCTCCCAAACCTGTTTTTGTTTTCCAAGATGAAAAAGGCGGAAAAGAGATTAAAAAATCTTTGTCTGTCAATACGGTTATTTATACAAAAGGCGGAAGAGTTGAAAAGGGCGAAGTCTTGTTCCAAAAAGGTGGAGAAAAAGAAATTGCAGAAAAATCCGGAATCGTCCGCTTTGAAGGAATGGTGAAAGATGTGACCTTTTCTTATGCCAAAGTTTTGGAAAAAGACAAAGAAACGGGTGAGATCATAGAAGTGAATGTTCGGAAAATTAGAACCCCGCCAGCCGCTCCATCATTGCTTGTTCCTCGAGTTTATGTGGTGAATGAAGAAAGCGGAGAAGAACTTTTTTCAACGGCATTGCGAGAAGGCGCCATTATTGCTGTAACGGCGCAAGAAAAAACGCCAGAAGGTAATGTTGTTATTTCAGTAGGAGATGGCATTCAAGTTAAAGCAACAGATGATTTGGCGCGCATGCCACAAGAAGCAGCCAAAACACGCGATATCACGGGTGGTCTACCGCGCGTAGCAGAACTTTTTGAAGCGCGTCCGCCCAAAGAACCAAGCGTTTTGGCAGAAATTGCCGGAACCTTTACTTTTGGCAAAGAAACAAAAGGTAAACAAAAATTGCAAATCACCGATGCGCAAGGTTATACATGGGAAAAAGCTGTAACAAAAGACCGTGTGTTGTTGGTGCATGATGGCCAAGTGGTGAGCAAAGGTGAAAAAATTGTAGAAGGTGATGGTCCTGATCCACACGACATTTTGCGCTTACAAGGTGTGGAGGCTTTGGCGCGTCATATCACCGATGAAGTGCAAAGTGTTTACCGCTTACAAGGTGTGAAGATTAACGACAAGCACATTGAAGTGATTGTGCGCCAAATGTTGCGCCGCGTAATGATTACCAATCCTGGTGATACGCGTTTTATTCAATCAGAACAAGTGGAACGCGCGGAAATGTTGCTTGAAAACGAAAAAGCCATCCAAGCCGGCAAACATCCAGCTGAGTTTGAAAACTTGTTGTTGGGCATTACCAAAGCATCGCTTTCAACAGATTCGTTTATTTCCGCTGCGTCCTTCCAAGAAACCACGCGGGTTTTAACCGAAGCCGCGATTATGGGCAAACGCGATGAATTGCGCGGTTTAAAAGAAAACGTGATTGTCGGCCGCTTGATTCCCGCGGGAACCGGTTTGATTTACCATCAAAATCGCCACCATCAAGAAGAGGAAGAATTTTCTGAATCGGAAGTGGAAAGCGAGGTAGGAAACAATTAAAAAAACAAAAAATCCACGGTCAACGTTTTATTTTTTTAATTTTTCAAGAAAAAATAAATGTTGACCGTGGAAAATGTTTTTTAAATTGACAAGGATTTTGTTTTTTTTATAAAATCCGCATTTTTTTGAACGGTGTCGGCTAATCAGAGTCGATTACTTGAAATTAGAAAAGTTTAAAGGAAAGTTTATGCCAACCATCAACCAACTGGTGCGCAAATCTCGCGTGGCAGAAAAGGTCAAAAATAAAGTGCCCGCACTTGAAAAATGTCCGCAAAAACGCGGCGTTTGCACGCGTGTTTATACGACAACGCCCAAAAAACCAAACTCCGCTTTGCGCAAAGTGTGCAAAGTGCGTTTAACCAATGGTTTTGAGGTGATTTCGTATATCGGTGGGGAAGGGCACAATTTGCAAGAACACTCGGTGGTGCTTTTGCGCGGTGGTCGTGTGAAAGATTTGCCCGGTGTGCGTTATCACACGGTGCGTGGCTCATTGGATACGCAAGGTGTGAAAGACCGCAAACAGGCACGTTCCAAATACGGTGCCAAACGTCCAAAGGCCGCTTAAACAAAGCGGTTTGAGTAAGTGGTGATTTTTTGAAATTGCCAAGAGAATGTTTATTTTCAACTGAAGTGTGATTGAAAGGATATAAAAATGCCGCGTCGTCGCGAAGTGCCCAAACGCGATATTTTGCCGGACCCAAAATTCGGCAGCGTTGAGGTTTCAAAATTTGTAAACGCCATTATGCAAGATGGCAAAAAATCGGTTGCCGAACGCATTGTTTATGGCGCATTTGACCAAATTAAAGAAAAAACAGGCAAAGATCCATTGGAAGTTTTTGCCGCCGCAATGAACAATGTTAAACCCGTGGTGGAAGTGAAATCCCGCCGCGTGGGCGGTGCCAACTATCAAGTGCCGGTGGAAGTGCGTCCAAGCCGCCGCACGGCATTGGCCATGCGTTGGTTAAGAGAATTTGCCAGAAAACGTTCAGAAAAGTCCATGGGGCAACGTTTGGCAGCTGAAATGTTGGAGGCTGCGGAAAATCGCGGCGGTGCGGTGAAAAAACGCGATGAAGTGCATCGTATGGCAGAAGCCAACAAAGCCTTTTCGCATTTTCGTTTTTAAGGAGTGTAAAAAATGGCTAGAAAAACTCCAATTGAACGCTACCGCAATATTGGCATTTCCGCCCACATTGACGCGGGCAAAACCACCACCACTGAGCGTATTTTGTTTTATACGGGCGTGAATCACAAGTTGGGCGAAGTGCATGACGGTGCTGCCACAATGGACTGGATGGCGCAAGAACAAGAACGCGGCATTACCATTACTTCTGCGGCAACCACATGTTTTTGGAAAGGGATGGACCACAGCTTTCCGGAACACCGTTTTAATATCATTGACACCCCGGGACACGTGGATTTTACCGTTGAAGTAGAACGCTCTATGCGCGTGTTGGATGGCGCTTGCATGGTTTATTGTGCGGTGGGTGGTGTGCAACCGCAGTCGGAAACCGTCTGGCGTCAAGCAGTGAAATACAAAGTGCCACGTTTGGCTTTTGTTAACAAAATGGACCGCTCGGGTGCAAATTTTTACCGCGTGGTCGACCAAATGCGCCAACGCTTGAAAGCCAATCCCGTGCCGATTGTGATTCCTATCGGTGCGGAAGAATCGTTTCAAGGCGTGGTGGATTTAATCAAAATGAAATCTATCATTTGGGATGA
>JBNMHE010000135.1:0-4522 GCA_050872585.1 Rhodocyclales bacterium
CTTATGAAGTTTGGCGACAAAACCATTTTGCGCCTTTTTAAAAGTTTAAAAAAATCCACGGTCAACGTTTCATTTTTTTATTTTTTAATTTTGTTTAATTTTTTTTGATTATTTTCATTGACAAGCATGCCGAAAATTTTGGCTGGATTGGGAAATCCAACAAGCGAATACGAACACACGCGCCACAATGTGGGTTTTGATTGCTTGGATTCTCTTGCCCAACATTTGAATGTTTCTTTTTCCGAATCTGCTAAGTTTTTTTCTTTATTGGCCAAGCAGGAAAATTGTTATTTTTTAAAACCGCAAACGTATATGAATCACTCGGGCAAAGCCGTGGGTGCTTTGGCGCATTTTTATAAAATCAATGCCGAAGATATTGTCATTATTCATGATGATTTGGATTTGATGCCCGGGCAAATTCGCTTAAAACAAGGCGGAGGCAACGGCGGACACAATGGTTTAAAAAGCATTGAAGCCAGTTTGGGCAACAAAAATTTTTGGCGCATACGCGTGGGAATTGGGCATCCAAGAAGTTCAAATTTAAACCAAAATGTTGCGGATTTTGTTTTAAGCCGTGCCGCACAAGATGATTTTTTAAAAATCCAACATGCCATTGCACATATTGTGCGCCATTTTCATTTGATTCAACAAAACGATTTTGCCGCGGCGCAACGCATTTGGCACGCTTTAAAATAAAGCAAAGTATTGGCGCATATTTTAGAGCATATCGGCGTATTGCAAATTTTGAATAAATGAAGACATGTAATCCCAATCAATGTTGCCATTGTGTTCAACAGGCAATTTGATTTCTATGTGATTGGGAATATCACTGATGGTTCTGCCATGTTGAATGGTTTGGTATAACCTTTCGCTGATGGTCACAGCCAAATAAAATCGCGCATAAGAATCGGCAAGATGGGCATGCGGTTCTTTTAAATCGCAAATCATCACAAAACTGCTTGCGCCAAATTCAAAATCACAATAATAGGTTTTGCCACCGCCACCATCGCCGCCTGCCACAATGCAAAATTGATTTTTGTAAATTTTGGCAGGATTGTCCAACATTCCGCCAATGCCGTTGTTGTCTTTTTTGGCAACCACAATGGGATATTTACCCAAATATTTGTTTTCTTGTTTTTTATTTGGAGATTTTGTTTTGCCTTTTTCAACTTTAATTAACAAATCGGTTATTTTAAAACGTGCATAACTTATTTCTTTATTCAAATGATTTGTTTTTTTTAAATTGTTTTTTTGATTTTTTTGATTTTCTTTTATTTTTTTAATTTGAATCTCTTTTCCACAAAGAATTTTGCTGGCTATTTTTTCTCTTAGGTATTTTTCAAAAATATTTTGGTTTAAATCAAACGCTCTTTTTGAACTGTATGCTTCAAATAAAAGTTCATCGTTGTAATTTAATCTTTTTACAATAGCTCTAAATTCTGTAAAAATATTTTCATCAATGGCTTTGATTATTTCTTTTTCTATTTTATTCCATTTTTCATTGGAATCTATTCTGGTATCATTGGCAGAAACAAAACCATCATCCGAACAATCTAGTAATAATGTTTCTTTTTGATGGCCTTGTTGATTCTTTTCCAAAACAATAATACACGTTGCAGGTGCTGCATTGGGATAAAACAAATCGCTGGGTAAAGAAACAACCATTTTTAATTGCGCGATTTGAAAAATTGCATGCAAATGTTTTAAATTTTTTTCCAATGTTCCTTTGACGCAAGATTTAGGCAAAATACAAGCCAAAATACCTTTTTCTTTCATATTATTGAGCGCCACTTCAACAAATTTTAATTCATTATCCGCAACAGAAAATGGCGGATTCATCAAAACACGGTCATAACAATTTTTTATTTGGGGCACTTTAATAAAACAATCATCATTCCAAATATTTGAGGCGCCATCGCCATGCAACATCATATTCATTCCTGCCAAAGTGGCATTAAAATCATTGCTTTCAATTCCAATTAAATGATTTTCTTGTATATCTTTACTTTCTTCGGGCGCTTCCAAAAACATATTGGCCATGGCATGCGTTAAAAAAGTGCCGCTGCCGCAAGTGGGATCCAAAATAGTATTGTTTTTTGAACATTTTGCAATTTTATACATCAATTGTGCAATGTGGTCGGGTGTAAAAACTTCGCCTTTTTCATTGGCATTGGCGGAATTCCATTTTCTAAAAATACGCAAAAAACTATTCATAATATCGTGCCCGCGATAATCTTCACATGAGATATTAATAAAATTATAAATATTGGCAATTTCTTGAATAATCAAAAACAAATTTTCTGTTTTTGCTTTTTGTAAAGTAGAATCTTGCAAAGCGATTTTAATAAATTCTTTTTTTTGCCTTCTTGTTAATGGATTATCTTGAATGATATTTTCAATTCCACGTGATAAAGAATTTAAAATTGTTTTTGTTGAAGTTAAATCAATTTCAAAACCAAATTTAATACAAAGCATGACTGCGCCAATAAAAGGCACATTCATTTGTTTGTCTATTTTAGAATTTCTAAAAAAATTGGCTAATTTTTTGGCGCTTTTTTCAACAATGTTTTCATTGTTTATTTTTTGTGGAAAATACTTTAAACGATAATAATCTTTATTTTGTAATTGTGTTTCTTCTTTTTTTAAAACTCCTTTTACATAACATTCAAAAATTTCACCGTTGTATTTAAATCCAATAAAATTTTCATTACTTTCTAATTTCATATAATCTTCAAGTTGCCCTGTAAACTTTTTCCCTTTTGCTTTGGCATCCAAAATAAAAGTAATGCCTTCAAAATAATAATAACCATCCGGTTTGGTGGAAATGCCTTTTTGATTTTGGTAAATATGCAAAGTGCCGTCTGTTTTATTCGGCAAACCCAAAATATGTGTAAAAACAGAAACAATTTCATATTCTGTATCAGGCAACATTTAAAATCCTTTATTTCAACTTTTACAAAAAAAATAAAAATCGATTTTAAAATAAAAATCCACGGTCAACGGAAAAAAAATTTCAAAAAAAATTTTGGGTTGACCGTGGAAAAACAAAACAAAAAACGCACGGCTTCAAAAAATCTGCTAGTATTTTGCCTTTTCACAAGACGCGCCCGTAGCTCAACTGGATAGAGCAATTGCCTTCTAAGCAATAGGTCAGGGGTTCGAGTCCCTTCGGGCGCGCCATTTTTTTTGTCTTTTTTTAAACCCCAACTATGAAACCAGAAACTCTTGCTTTGCACGCCGGCTTTGATTTTGATCCCGCAACGCATTCGGTTGCCGTTCCCATTTACCAAACTTCTTCTTATGCGTTTTTGAACACGCAACATGGTGCGGATTTGTTTGATTTAAAAGTGCCCGGCAATATTTATACCCGTTTGATGAATCCCACCAGCGATGTTTTGGAAAAACGCATGAGCGCCTTGGAAAATGGCGCAGCAGCCTTGGCGTTTGCATCCGGTGCGGCGGCCATTACCGCGGCCATCCAAACCATTGCCCAAAGTGGCGATAACATTGTCAGCGCATCCACACTTTATGGCGGCACTTACAATTTGTTTGCGCACACTTTGCCTGCGATGGGCATTCAAGTGCGCTTTGCCGATTCCAAAAATCCAGAATCATTTCTATCATTCATTGATGACAAAACCCGCGCCATTTATTGCGAATCCATTGGCAATCCGCTTGGCAACATCACCGATTTTGAAAAACTTGCCCACATTGCGCACAACCACGGTTTACCTTTAATTGTTGACCACACGGTGATGACGCCTTTTTTGTGCCGCCCTATTGATTTTGGCGCCGACATTGTGATTCATTCTTTAACCAAATACTTGGGCGGGCACGGCACCAGTTTGGGCGGAATCATTGTGGATTCTGGCAAATTTGATTGGGCAAAATATCCCGAACGTTTTCCGCTTTTAAACGAACCGGATTCTTCTTACCACGGCATAATTTATGCCCAAGATTGCGCCAATGTGGCGTTTATCACACGGTGCCGCGTGGCCATTTTGCGCGATACTGGCGCAGCCCTCTCACCGTTTAATGCATTTTTGATTTTGCAAGGCATTGAAACTTGCGCATTAAGAATGGAGCGCATTGGCGCAAACACGTTGGAAATTGCGCAATTTTTGGAAAACCATCCCAAAGTGGCGTGGGTGAATTACGCGGCATTGCCCAATCACCCCGATTATGCCGTGTTGCAAAAATATTCGCCCAAGCATGCCAGCGGCATTTTAACTTTTGGAATCAAAGCGGATGATCCTATGCAAGCGGGCGCGCGTTTTCAAGATTCTTTAAAACTCTTTACGCGCTTGGTCAATATTGGTGATGCCAAATCTTTGGCGTGCCATCCGGCATCCACCACGCATCGGCAATTAAACGAAAAAGCCTTGCAAGCAGCCGGCGTTTCCAAAGATATGATTCGGCTCTCCATTGGCATTGAGCACATTGATGATTTAATCGCTGATTTAACCCAAGCGCTCCACAGCGTTTAAAAAAGTTACATTTTTGATGGTTTAAAAACAAAAAA
>JBNMHE010000136.1:0-4444 GCA_050872585.1 Rhodocyclales bacterium
AGTCCAACCAAAGCGCCGATTAAAACGCTCATCAAGCAAACAAACAGCGCTGCCAAGATAATCCAGCCGAACATTTTTTGCTCCTTTTCACAAAAGGCAGAGCATTGTAAAGATTTTTGTCTAAAAGAAAAGCGATTGTTAAAAAAATCCACGGTTAACGCAATATTTTTTGTAAATTTTTTTGAATTAAATTGAATTAAAAATTAAATTTAAATTTAATTAAAAATTAAAAATTTTTTTTAGTTGACCGTGGAAAATGTTCCATACGGCTTGCCAATGTTCATTTTGGGGTGGCGATTCCAATAAAACAAAATCGCATTGCAAATGTTCTATTTTGCGCAAATGAATATACAATTCTTGGGCATACAATTTGGGATTTTTTTGGGTTTGAATCCAATTGCAATGCGTGTTTTGTGGTTGTTGAAATCCCAAAACGATATTTTTTTTGTTTGAATGTTTGTTTAAAAAATTTTCAATTTGATTGAAAGAAAACAAATAATAATTTTGATTGCTTTTTGTTTTATTATTATTTTCATTATTTTGATTTTTTTTTATTTGAATATTGGGAATAATTTTTTGTAAATCTTTCAATAAAATCGCGCCTGAGCGAATGATTTGAAAAGGTTCGCATGTGCAATCCACAATGGTTGATTCAATTCCCAAAGCGCACGTGCCGCCGACAATCAAAAAAGAAGGGCCAAAATCGGCTAGCACATGTTCAGACAAAGTGGGGCTGAATGTGCCGGATAAATTGGCAGAAGGTGCGCAAAGTGCGGCGATTTTGCCTTTTTGTTGGCTGAGTTGTTGAATCAAAGAAAGCACAAACGCATTGGAAGGCATTCTTAAAGCAATGCTTTGTTGGTTGAAGCTGGGCAAAATTAAAGTTAAGGGGCCTGGCCAAAATGCATGCATTAAAGAAAATGCTTCTTGGGGAATGTGGTGCGCAAAAGTTTTAACGGCTTTCAAATCCGCAATGAGTAAGCTTAACGCTTTGTTTTTGGGGCGTTTTTTTAAAGCATAAATGCGCGCAATGGCGGATAAATTTTCGCTGTCTGCCGCCAAGGCATAAACGGTTTCGGTTGGCAAAGCAATGACTTCGCCTTTTAACAAAGCAGAAAGGGCGTTTTTCACACAGAAGGCAATTTTTTGGCAAGCACTTTTTGTGTTTGCATTTGGCGAAAATCAATTAAAGCTTTTGCCAAACGTTCGTTGTTTAATGCCAACAATGAAATGGCAAAAAGCGCCGCATTGGCCGCACCACCAATGGAAAAAGTGGCAACGGGAATGCCTTTGGGCATTTGAACGGTGGAATAAAGAGAATCCAAGCCGTGCAAATCTTTGGTGGGAATGGGCACGCCCAAAATAGGCAAAGTGGTATGTGCGGCCAAAACGCCCGCCAAATGCGCCGCACCGCCGGCTCCTGCAATAATGGCGGCCACGCCGCGGCTGGATGCGGTTTTGGCGTATTCCATTGCCAAATCTGGAGTGCGATGGGCAGAAATCACGCGCGCTTCAAAAGGCACGTTGAATTCCTTTAAAATGAGTGCCGCATCTTGCATAATAGGCCAATCGGAATCGGAACCCATAATAATGCCCACGCCTGGTGTTTTTTTTGGGGTTTGGATGTGGCCATCAACTGCATTTAATGCTTCTTTAAAGGCATCTGCAAAAGCATCCACCGTGCTGGAATTGTTCATTTTTTTCCTGCTTTCAAAAAGAAATCATTGTAGCTTTTTGAAAAAAAATTTGGGGTGACCGTGGAAAAATTTACAATAACTTTTTTACAGGAGAAAACAATGCCGGTTTTGTTGCTTGTGGATGGATCGTCTTTTTTGTATCGCGCTTTTTATGCCATGAATGATTTGCATTCTTCAAATGGCAAGCCAACCGGCGCCATTTATGGCTTTTTGTCTATGTTGGAAAAATTGGAAAAGGACATCGCGCATGATTTTATTGCCGTGGTTTTGGATGCCAAAGGCAAAAATTTTCGCCATGCGCTTTTTGAAAATTACAAAGCCAACCGCGCCAAAATGCCCGATGATTTGATTTTTCAAAAACAAGCCATTGTGCAGGCTTTGTCTTATTTGGGTTTTCCCACTTTTTTACAAGAAAATGTAGAAGCCGATGATGTTTTGGCAACTTTTGCCAGCCATGCTGCTAACCAACATTACGATGTGGTGATTGCTTCATCCGATAAAGATTTAATGCAGTTGGTTTCGCCTCAAATTCGCGTTTTTGATTCGGCCAAAAATCAATTGTTGAATGCCGATGCGGTGTTGCAAAAATTCGGCGTTTCGCCAGAAAAAATGGTGGATTATTTGGTTTTGGTGGGCGATTCTTCCGATAACATTCCCGGCGTTGCCAAGTGCGGTCCCAAAACCGCGGCAAAATGGTTGAATGAATACGGCAATTTAGCGGGAATTATTGAAAATGCCCACAAAATCAAAGGCGTGGTGGGCGAAAATTTGCGCCAACACCTTGATTTTTTTCCAACCGCTTTAAAATTGGTGCAACTGAAAAAAGATGTGCCCCATTTGCCGCCAATTGAACATTTAAAACGCCAAAACATTGATTTGGATTCTTTTCAAACTTTTTGCCAAAATTTTGAATTATTCAGTTTTTTAAAAAACAATTCCAATGAAAATAAAACACCCAAAAATTATTTGAATATTCCAGCTGAAAAATTTCCACAATTTTTGGAAAAATTAAATCAAGCTGAAAATTTGTCTTTTTATTTTAATGAAAATCCTTTACAAATGGCATTTTGTTTTGAAAAAAATAATGCGTTGACCGTGGATTTTTTATTTGATTTAATAGACGAACATTTTCAAAAGTTTTTTCAAAATTTTAAAGGGAATTTAATTGTTTCAGATGTTTATGAAACGTTAAAATTTTTTAAAAAATACAATTTAAATTTTAATCAAAAAATAAAAGATGTTGAAATTATGTCTTTTATTTTAAATGCTGGAAAATACAACGCGCATCATTTAAATGCTTTAATTCAACGTTATTTTGTAGAATCGGATTCTTTTTTGTCTTCTGAAAAAGCCGATTTTATTTTACAATTATTTTATCGTTTTGAAAACGACTTTAAACAAAATACAAAACAAAAAGAATTGTTTGAAAATTTGGAAATGCCATTGTCCTTTGTTTTGTTTGAAATGCAAGAAAATGGCGTTCTTTTAAATACAGAATTATTAAAAAAACAAAGTGAAGAAATGGCAGAACAATTAAAAATTTTTGAAAATGAAATTTTTAAAATTGCCGAACAATCATTTAATATCAATTCGCCGCAACAATTAAGCGATATTTTGTTTGTAAAATTAAATTTACCGCACGGCAAAAAAACAAAATCCGGCATTTATTCTACCAATGAAGAAGTGTTGAGCGATTTATCGTGGCATCCCTTGCCAGACTTGATTTTAAAATATAGAACGCTTGCAAAATTAAAAAATACTTATACCGACAAATTACCGCAAATGGTGGATTTTAATTTTCGCATTCACACGCATTTTAAACAAACAGGAGCGGTAACCGGCAGATTATCTTCGGCGGAACCCAATTTACAAAATATTCCCATTAGAACTTTGGAAGGGAAAAAAATAAGACAAGCGTTTATTGCACCGATGGGCAAACAAATTTTATCTGCGGATTATTCACAAATTGAATTAAGAATAATGGCGCATTTGTCGGGCGATTTAAATTTAATTCGCGCTTTTCAAAATAAAGCGGATATTCACAAAATTAGTGCCGCACAAATATTTAAAATTCCTTTGGCAAGTGTTGATGAAAATCAGCGCCGCATTGCCAAAAGCATCAATTTTGGCTTAATTTATGGCATGAGTTCTTTTGGATTATCCAAACAACTCAATATTACCGTGATGGAAGCGGAAAATTATATGGGGCGCTATTTTAATCAATACCCGCAAATTTTAGAATATATGGAAAAAACGCGCGAATGCGCCATAAAAAATGGCTATGTTGAAACCATATTCGGCAGGCGACTTTATTTACCCGATTTGTATTCAGAAAATATGCACAAGAAAAAAGCGGCAGAGCGCGCCGCTATTAACGCACCTTTGCAAGGTTCTGCGGCAGATTTAATTAAAAGAGCGATGATTAAAATTGCGCAAGATTTAAAAGAAACCAACAATCCTTCGCTTTTAATTTTGCAAGTGCATGATGAATTGATTTTGGAAGTGCCTGTTGATGTTTTGGAAGAAACAAAAAACTTGATTCGTTTAAATATGTGTTCTGCGGCAAAATTAAATGTTCCTTTGGAAGTTTCTATTCTCGCCTCACAAAATTGGGCAAATGCACATTAAAACAAATCAATTTCAATAAAAAAATTTAAAAATTTAAAAATTTAAAAATTTAAAAATTTAAAAATTTAAAAATTTAAAAATTTAAAAATTTAAAAATTTAAAAATTTAAAATTCCACGG
>JBNMHE010000137.1:0-4367 GCA_050872585.1 Rhodocyclales bacterium
GTCTTATGCCGCAGCCAACGGCGGCACCAAAGGCGGCGTGATTGAAACCACATTCCGCGAAGAAACCGAAACCGATTTGTTTGGCGAACAAGCGGTGCTTTGCGGCGGCATTGTGGAACTCATCAAAAATGGCTTTGAAACCTTGGTGGAAGCGGGTTACGCGCCTGAAATGGCTTATTTTGAATGTTTGCATGAAACCAAACTCATTGTGGATTTGATTTATGAAGGCGGCATTGCCAATATGAATTATTCCATTTCCAACAATGCGGAATTTGGCGAATACGTAACTGGTCCCAAAGTGGTCAATGATGAAAGCCGCGCCGCTATGCGTGCCGCTTTAAAACGCATTCAAAATGGCGAATACGCCAAAGATTTTGTTTTGGAAGGGCATATGAATTACCCAACTTTGACGGCGCGCCGCCGCTTGACTGCGGAGCATCCGGTTGAAAAAATCGGCGCACAACTGCGCGCGATGATGCCGTGGATTATGAAAAACAAATTGGTCGACCAAAGCAAAAACTAATTTTTCAAAAAAAATTAAAGTTGACCGTGGATTTTTTAAATTGATTTTAATTTTCCACGGTCAACTTATTATTTTTTTTAAGTTATTTATTTAATTATTAAATTATAAAATTATTATTATTTTAAAATTAAGTTTTAAATAAAAGGATTATCACAAAATGCGCAAAATTTTAATTACATCCGCCCTGCCTTATGCCAATGGTTCTATCCATTTGGGGCATTTGGTGGAATATGTTTATGCCGATATTTGGGTGCGTTTTCAAAAAATGCAAGAAAACACAGAATGTTGGTATGTTTGCGCCGATGATACGCACGGCACGCCGGTGATGTTGCGCGCCCAAAAAGAAAATAGGACGCCAGAAGATTTAATTGCCCGCGTGCAAAAAGAACATACGCGCGATTTTAATTCTTTTTTAATTGGTTTTGACCATTATTATTCCACGCACAGCCAAGAAACCGAAGAATTATCTTGTTTAATTTACAATCGTTTAAAAAAAGAAGATTTAATTGAAATAAAAAATGTTGCGCAATATTATGACAATCAAGCGCAAATGTTTTTGCCCGACCGTTATATTAAAGGCGAATGTCCAAAATGTGGCGCGCTTGACCAATATGGTGATAATTGCGAAAAATGCGGCGCGGCATATTCGCCAACTGATTTAAAAAATCCTTATTCGGCAATTACGGGCGCCAAACCAGAATTAAAAAATTCGGAACATTATTTTTTTAAATTATCCGACCCGCGTTGTGAAGCATTTTTAAGGGAATATACGCGTGCTGAAAATAAAATATTACAAACCGAAGCCGCCAACAAAATGCGCGAATGGTTAGGCGAAAAAGGGGAAAATAAATTACACGATTGGGATATTTCGCGCGATGCCCCATATTTTGGTTTTAAAATTCCGGGCACAGAAAACAAATATTTTTATGTTTGGATGGATGCGCCCGTTGGTTATATGGGCGCATTTAAAAATCTTTGCAATAAAAAAGGTTTAAATTTTGAGGAATGGTTTAATCCAGATTCAACCACCCAACTTTATCATTTTATTGGCAAAGATATTTTGTATTTTCACGCATTGTTTTGGCCAGCAGAATTAAAATATGCGGGTTTTAGAACGCCCAATGGTATTTTTGCGCATGGTTTTTTAACGGTCAATGGCGAGAAAATGTCCAAATCCCGCGGCACGTTTATTACGGCTGAAAGTTATATTGATTGCGGTTTAAATCCCGAATGGTTGCGTTATTATTACGCCGCAAAATTAAATTCTTCTTTTGAAGATATTGATTTAAATTTAAAAGATTTTGTTTTGCGCGTGAATGCTGATTTAATCGGAAAATTGGTGAATATCGCCAGCCGTTGTTCTGGTTTTATTTTCAAAAAATTTGAAGGCAAAGTTTTAAAAATTGAAAACCATTTGCCCGTTTTAAATGAATTAAAAAATGCGCAAAATAAAATTGAAAAATTGTATTTTGAACGCGAATATTCCAAAGCCATGCGTGAAATTATGTTTTTGGCAGAAAAAGTGAATCAATATATTGACCAATTAAAACCTTGGGAATTGGCAAAAAATAATCAAAATGATTTAATTTTGCATCAATGTGTTAGCAATGCTTTGGAATTATTCCGCATTTTAATGATTTATTTAAAACCTGTTTTGCCAAAATTAAGCCAAAATGTGGAAACTTTTTTGAATATCAATCCTTTAAAATGGAATGATGTTGACAATCATTTAAAAGAAAATCACACGATTAAAAAATTCCAACATTTGATGGCAAGAATGGAATTAAATCAATTGGAAAATTTAATTGCCGCCAATAAAATAGAAGAAACAAAACCAGCAAAAGCACAAGAAAAAAAACAAGAAGAAAATCAAAACGAATGCACAATGGCGGATTTTGAAAAAGTAGATTTGCGCGTGGCAGAAATTATTCAAGCTGAAAATGTTGACAATGCGGATAAATTATTGCGTTTGATTGTGGATTGGGGCGATGGAAAAACGCATCAAGTTTTTTCAGGCATTAAAAAATATTATTCTCCACAAGATTTAATCGGCAAAAAAGTGGTGGTGATTGCCAATTTAAAACCGCGCAAAATGAAATTTGGTTTATCGGAAGGGATGATTTTGGCGGCATCCGATGAAGACAATTTGTTTTTAATTCAAGCCGAACAAAATACAAAAAAAGGGATGAAAATAAAATAAATAAAAGGATGAATTTAAAATGAAGAATAAATCATTTTAAAAAAAATCCACGGTCAACGCCTCATTTTTTTGAAAAATTTTAAAAAATGGACAAATTAAAAATCATCGGCGGCATTCCTTTAAAAGGCGAAGTGAAAATCTCTGGCGCCAAAAACGCCGCTTTGCCGATTTTGTGCGCAGGTTTATTAACCGCCGAACCTTTGGAATTAGACAACGTGCCGCATTTGCAGGATGTGGAAACGATGTTGCACGTTTTGGAACACATGGGCGTGTTGTGCCATCGCCAAGGGCAAAACGTGCAAATCAATGCACAAGGATTGAATCATCCTTATGCGGCTTACCATTTGGTTAAAACCATGCGCGCTTCCATTTTAACCTTGGGGCCGCTTTTGGCGCGTTGCGGGCAAGCCAAAGTATCCATGCCGGGCGGTTGCGCCATTGGCGCGCGGCCGGTCGACCAACACATCAAAGGTTTGGAAGCAATGGGCGCCAAAATCACCTTGGAAGAAGGCTACATTGTGGCGCAGGCGGCGCGGCTCAAAGGTGCGCGGGTTTTCACCGATATGGTCACCGTCACCGGCACCGAAAATTTGATGATGGCAGCCACCTTGGCACAAGGCGAGACGGTGATTGAAAATGCCGCGCGCGAGCCGGAAATTGTGGATTTGGCACAACTTTTGAACAAAATGGGCGCCAAAATTAACGGCGCAGGCACGGATGTTATCCGCATTGTTGGCGTGGAATCTTTAAACGGCGCACAACATTGCGTGATGCCCGACCGCATTGAAACGGGCACGTATTTGTGCGCTGCGGCATTGACTGGCGGAGAGGTTTTTTTGCGCGGAGCGCTGCCCGCAACGCTTGATATTGTGTTGGACAAATTGTTGGATACGGGTTGCGAGATTATTTTTGATTCGGGCGGCATCCGCTTAAAAGCGCCCAAAAAACTGCAAGCGGTGAATTTGCGCACCGCGCCGTATCCTGCTTTTCCCACGGATATGCAGGCGCAATTTATGGCTTTAAACGCGATTGCTTCGGGCGTTGCAACCATTCGCGAGACCATTTTTGAAAATCGTTTTATGCACGCAGTGGAATTGATGCGCATGGGCGCAGACATTCGCATTGATGGGGCAAACGCCATTGTGCGCGGCGTGCCGACTTTAACGGGCGCAACTGTGATGGCAACGGATTTGCGCGCTTCCGCTTCGCTTGTTTTGGCGGCTTTGGCAGCACAAGGGGAAAGCACCATTGAGCGCATTTATCACCTTGACCGCGGCTACGAACAAATGGAAAAAAAATTGCAAAATTTGGGTGCGCAAATTCAACGTTTGCGTTAATTTTTAAAAAATCCACGGTCAACGTAAAATTTTTTAAAAAAGGTTTGAATCAAAATGGCGATGCATATTTGTTTTTCAGCCGATGAAAATTATATTCCTTATGCCGCTGTTTTAATGACCAGCATTATTTTAAATATCAAAAAAGAAATTTCTTTTGAAAATTTAATTTTTCAATCAAAACAATTATTAAAATTAGAATTAGAATTATTAAAAAATTTTCCAAAAAAAGATTTTAAGAATTTAAAAGAAGAAGAAAAAGAAGACAAAATTATTTTTCATTTATTTGGAGATGGGATTAAAGAAAAGA
>JBNMHE010000138.1:0-4337 GCA_050872585.1 Rhodocyclales bacterium
ATTTAAATTATTTAAATAATTTTATTATTCAAAATCGTTGGTTGTTTTTGATAGCCTTTTCTTTATTGTGCTGGCTTTATGGTAATCAAATTTATGTTTTAAACGCAAGGTTGGATGTTCAAACACATATTAACAACAATCCAGACATTCCTGTTCAATTTTATACCGGACGCTATGCCGACTATTTTACCAGATTATTATTTGAATTAAACGATTTTAATCCTTATTATTCCACATTTTTGGCATTTGTTTTTATTTTATTTTCTTTAATTTTATTTTCTTATTCTTGTTTTCAAATTGGAAATTTAAAACCATTTTTTTCAACTTCTTTATTTGTTTTATTTTTAACCCATCCTATTTGGGTGGAACAATTTTATTTTAATCATCAAATGCTGGAAGTTTGTTTTGCTTTGTTTTTAATTTTTATTTTGTTGTTTTCTCTTTATCATTACTCTATTTGCCCCCCCCCCCGTAAATTTTACTATATAGGCTTTTTTATTTGTGTTTTTATTTACATCAATGCCACTTATCAAAGTTTAATTATTTTATATTTTGCATTAAGTTTATTTTATTTTATTTTGTATTATTCTCACAATTCTCAAAATGCATGGCATTTTGCTTTTTATTGTGCACTTGTTTTTGTGGTCGGTTATATTCTAAATGAAATCATCACACGCATTTATTTAAACGGCGAAATAGCTTATTTTAAAGTTCAAATATGTTGGAATAAAAATCAAAACGCACTTTGTTTCAAAAACATTTTCATGCATTTTTATTATGTTATTTTCAGCAATTTAATTGTTTATGGTTTGGGTTATTTTGTTGGTTTTTGTTTGTTATTGATTGCCTTTTTTAAATATGCGTCTTTTCACAAATTGCCCATTTTGTGTGTGTTGTTTTTGTTGGAAATGGCGCCTTTTATTCTTACTTTTTATTCGGGCGAAGTAGATCAAGCCTTGCGCTCGCAATTAACCTTGCCTTTTGTGATTGCCGCCAATTGTGGTTTGGCGCTTTATTATTTGCCCCAAAAATCTCTTGCCAAAATGCTGGCTATTCTTGCCGTTGTGGCGATTTTTTTGCAACAAATGCACAGCGTTTTTCGTTTGCAATATGCGGAAAATTTGCGTTTTCAAAACGATATTTTATTGGCCATGCGCATTGAAATGGAATTGGCGCAAAACAATTGGGAGCCTTCCAAACCGGTTGTGTTTGTGGGTTCCGTTGCGCCGCGCTTGAATTCTGTAAGCGCCATCGGGCATTATGTGGGTTTGCCCATCTCGCAATTTGGCAGAATGCACGATTTTATGCAATCAATGGGTTTTCCAATTGTGGATGGCAATCACCAACAAAAAGAAATCGCTTGGAAACATTCCCCCAAAATGAAAACTTTTCCACAAAAAGGATTTGTTGAAAATTTAGGCGATTTTTACGCCATTAAATTAGGCGAACCCATTGTTTCACCAGAATAATTTTTAAGTTGTTTTTTTTAAATTTTATTTAATTTTATTTTATTTAATTTTATTTTATTTAATTTTATTTAATTTTATTTAAAAATTTTTTGAATTTTTTTGAGGTTGACCGTGGATTTTTTAAAAAAATCCACGGTCAACGTTTATTTTTTTTAATAATTTAAATAAAAAAAATTATGCTTTTAAAAATGCTTCTTTATCGGCATGCCAGCGCGATAAAATCAATTCGGCTTGTTGAGGATGATTCAACAAATCCGGTGTTAATGTTTTTGCCCATTCCAAAATGGACAAATCTTCATTCAAATTGGCATAGCGAAAAATCACCATTCCACTTTGTTTTTGCCCAACCAATTCTCCTGGTCCGCGAATTTTCAAATCTTCATTGGCAATGGCAAAGCCATCGGTATTTTCAAAAATAACTTTCAAACGTGCTTTTGCCAAATCGCTCAAAGGTTCGGAATAAAGCAACACGCATTGGCTTTGAATGGCACCACGCCCAACTCTGCCGCGCAACTGGTGCAATTGTGTTAAGCCAAAACGTTCGGCATGGTCAATCACCATAATGCTGGCATTGGGCACATCCACGCCCACTTCAATCACCGTGGTTGCCACCAAAATTTGCACGCGATTATCCGAAAATGCTTTCATCACCTCTTCTTTTTCACTTGATTTTAATCGGCCATGCAACAAGGCAATGTTCAAATGCGGCAATTTGTTTTTGAGTTCTTCTTCGGTTGCAATGGCTGCTTGCAATTCTAGTTTTTCAGACTCTTCAACCAAAGGACAAACCCAATAAATTTGCCTGCCTTCTTCGGCTTGTTTTTGAACAAAATCAATCACGGCATCGCGCCTTGCCATTTTGATTAAACGCGTTTGAATGGGCGTTCTGCCTTGGGGCAATTCGTCAATGGTGCTGACATCCAAATCCGCGTAATAACTCATTGCCAAGGTGCGCGGAATGGGCGTAGCAGACATCATCAACTGGTGCGCAAAACGGCCTTTTTCGCGCAAAGCCAAGCGTTGTCCCACACCAAAACGATGTTGTTCATCCACAATCACCAAACCCAAACGTTGAATCAAAACAGAATGTTGAATTAAGGCATGCGTGCCGATGATTAAAACTTTTTCATTATCCAATTTGGCGTATTGCTCTTTGCGCGTTTTGGCATTTTGTGCGCCCGTTAAAAAAACAATACAAACGCCCAAAGGTTCCAACCATTCTTTGAATTTTTGAGCATGTTGTTCTGCCAAAATTTCGGTAGGAGCCATCAATGCCGCAGAATAACCAGAATCCACACATTGACAAACCGCACAAGCGGCAACAATGGTTTTGCCAGAACCCACATCGCCTTGCAACAAACGGTGCATTGGAAAAGTTTGGGTTAAATCGTTTTCAATTTCAACAACGACTTTTTTTTGCGCGCGCGTTAATTCAAAAGGCAAATTGTTTAAGAGTTTTTCCTTGGTGGCACTCTTTTTTTGAAAAACACAAGAAGGTTCTTTTTTGCGTTCATTCATTGCGCGTTGCAAGGAGATTTGCTGCGCCAACAATTCATCCAATTTAATGCGTTGCCAAGCCGGATGCGTTTTGTTTTCCAAAGTTGGCAAATGCTGGCCAGAAGGCGGCGCATGCAAAAAACAAACCGCATCTTTAAAACAAGGCAAATGGTGTTGATTCAAAAAAGAAACGGGCAAAACTTCTTCCAAAATAGGCAAATCAAAGCTGTTTTTCAAAGTTAAGGCAATGCTGTTTTGAAGTGTGGTTTGCGCCAAACCTGCGGTTGTTGGATAAATAGGCGTCAGCGTGCTTTTGGGTTGCTGGGCATTTTTGCCCATTGAAAAACGCGGATGCATCATCTCAAAACCAAACAAACCTTGACGCACTTCTCCAAACACGCGAAATGGTGCATTCTTTTTGAAAGCGGCAATTTGCGAAGGATACAAATTAAAAAAACGTATTTGCACCTTTTGCGCCAAAGAATCCTGCGCCGAAACCAATAATTGCGGGCGATGACCATAACGCATTTGCGTGCCCAAAACTTGCAAATCCACGCTCACAGGCGCATTTTGACAAGCGGCTTGATCAAGCGTAAAAATTCGGGTTTCATCTTCATAGCGAAAAGGAAAATGCAATAATTTTCCCAAATCGCTATCAATGCCCAATTTTTGCCAAACAGAAATACGCTTTTTTTCCACGGTCAACGCCCCAAAATTTTCAAAAAAATAATGGGTTTACCGTGGATTTTTAGACAAATCCAAAATGGCTTCAATTTCAACGCTGGCGCCGCGCGGCAACGCTTTCACTTCAACCACGGAACGCGCCGGATAAGGCGCTTGAAAAAGCTCTTCAATGTGTTGATTCACCAATTGAAAATCAGCCAAATCGGTTAAAAAAACGCTTAACTTCACAACATCATCCAAAGTGCCGCCAGAGATTTTGATGATTTCTTCCAAACTGGTAAAAATGCGAATCAGTTGCGCTTTGGTGCCGCAAAACAATTCGCCGGTTTCCAAATTCAAACCGATTTGGCCAGAAATATAAACCGCATTGCCCGCGCGCACCGCTTGGGAATAAGCACCGATGGGCGCAGGTGCCAAAGGCGTTAAAAGAGCTTGTTTCATGGTTTCTCCTTTTTTTAAGAATGTGGGGCAATAATCATTGAATCAATGCCTATTTTTTGAAGATGTTTTTGCGCATTTTCTGCTTCTTTACGTGTGTTAAAAGGTCCTACTTGCACGCGCGTTTCCATCACCGCCGGAATGCCGGCATCCACAATTTTTTGATACAACGCGCGCGCTCTTGCATTTTCCAAAAAAATGCCCGCTTGCACGCGATAGCGATGATTGGGCATGCGGTTATTTGAAAGC
>JBNMHE010000139.1:0-4219 GCA_050872585.1 Rhodocyclales bacterium
ATTCCCCCCCCCCCCCCTCGAATTTTGCACAACCAGAGTGTTGGGTGGCGTATTTTGATTAATCAACTGAATGCCCGGAGAAATAATGGTATTTTTTTGAATATGCGCTTTTCCGATAATACTGCTATTGGGATAAACAATTACATTTTCTTCAATATGCGGCCTACCATAATGATTGCGCCCGATGGTGCAATTTTGGTAAATCGCAAAATAATTGGAATAGTTGGCTTTGGCAAAAACAATGCCCACCGAATGTCCAATAAAAAATTTTTCAGGTAAATTGATTTCATAAAATAAATCAATGGCATTTAATTTTTTATTCAATAAAAATAAAAGCGTGGGCAATTCTGTTTGATTGCTTTCTTTAAAAATGGTATGCGCCAATAAATACAAAAAAATACAATATTGACTGGAATGGTAAATATCAAAAACATTTTCTTGCCAAATGCGCACACTGTTAATTAAAATTTTTAATCGGTTTAAGGTATTTTTTAAATGTTTTAAAATTATTTTTTTGTTTTTTTCTTGTTGTTTTGGTTGATTAAAAATGATCAAATAATCCAATTGTTTGACAATATAATTGGCTAATAATTCATGGTTTTGGTGGTTTAAAAGATTGATTTTCATTGTGGAATATAGGTTGGAATGCCCACAATATATTGCGGTTCATTGTTGTTTTGCGGCGTAGAATAATCAATAAAATCATTTTGTTGATAATGTTTGGCAATGGATTGCACATAATTTTCAATTGAAATTCCTTTGCCAGAACACAAATTGTAAGCGCTGTTTTTGCTTGGTTGTGATAATGCCAAAAGGGCTATTTTTTGTGCCGCTTCTTGGGTATTTAAAAAATCACGCACACATTTTAAATTTTTAATTTTTATTTTTTCATTGTTTTTTAAACAATGATGAATATAAGGCGTTAAGCGATTGGGATTTTCATTTTCACCAAACAAATAAAATAATCTTCCCCAAGAAAAACGTGTTGAAGTATGGGAAAACAAATGATTTAAATTTAAATAACATTCTGCTTTGGCTTTGCCATAAGGCGTTTGGGGATTCAAAGGCGCATTTAAAGACAAAGGTTCATTTGAAATTTGGTATTCAAAACAAGTGCCAATTCCAATAAAATGTTTTGTATTTTCTTGTAAAGCCATTTTGGCAAATAAAATGGTTTTTTCTTTGCAGATTTTATTAAAAGGAGAAGTTTGGTATTTTCCATGTTCGGTATACCATGCCAAATGAATCACGGTTTGAATGTTTTTTAAAGCATTTTTAAAAAAAATTTCATTTTCATTAAATAAGTTTTCGGTATAAATTGCGTTTTCATTTGGAAATAAATCAACGGGTTTTCTTAAAATTAAACGCACGGGAATGTTTTTTTGAAATAAAACTTTGCGCAAAGGTTGTCCAACAAAACCTGTTCCACCAGAAAGTAAAATAGAATGAATCATGGAATTTTTCTTCAAAAAAAATTAAAATAAACAATAACAAGGTTCAAGGTTTGTTGTTTGTTGTTTTTCTCCATTATACCACAATTGGCGAAAGGTTTCAACACAATGCCTTGTCCGGTGGGCAATTCCAATGCGGACAATCCCCATTGTGTTAAAACTGGGTCTTGCATTTCTTTTTGGTCGCTGTAAGCAAACCAGCCGTAATCATCAAAAACAATCACACCGCCCGGCACCAGTCTGGGCAAAACGGCGTTTAATGCCGCCAATTCCGCCGGCGCTTGATTTAAATCAATGTGCGCAAAAGCAATTTTTTGCGGAAATGCCGTTTCAAAAGATTGCGGAACATAACCTTTGACAATATGAACAAAAGGATAAGATTGAAATCTTTTTTGCACTTTTTGGAATAATTCTTTTGAATGCTCCGGCATTGCATGATTTAAATCTGTTTCATGGTGTTCAAAAACATCATACAAATAATAATTTTTATTTGTTTTTTTAAAATCAAGCATATCAATAATGATATTGGCGGTGTTTCCTTTATATGCACCAATTTCCAAAAAATCGCCTTCTAAATGTGTGGCAAGTTGGGCAAAATAACACAAAATATAAGTGCGCCATAAAATAGAAAATTCAATTTCCGTGCTGCAATTGTCTGACAAACAATTTAAAAATTTGCGATTGTTTAAAAAACTTAAATTTCTATTCCAAGCAATTAAATTGTCCGAAGCAAAAAAATGGTTGGGCGTGTTGATAGAATTTTGAATGTTTTGAAGCGATTCTTTAAAAAGTTTGGGATTGGTTACATTAAAATTAATGCCAAAAAATTGCATTTTTTTCTCCAAACAAAAGTAATGTGTTTTGAATTTTAAAACAAGTTTTTTATTTTTTAAAGTATTTTTTTTGTTTTTGAAAAAAAACTTGCGTTGACCGTGGAAAATGTTTAGAATTTTTTAAATTTTTTTTTAATGAATTAAAGGAATTAAAAACATGCAAGAAAAAACTTTTACCGAAGAAAATATACAAGCCAAAGTTCAAAAATGGCCAAAATTTTTGCAAAAAATAATTAAAGATTATTTGGATTTTGTTTACAAAGAAAATATAGAAAAAGAAAAAATGGCCAAAGAATGTGAAAATAATCCGCTTTATTTAAAAGAAATTCCTCCGGTCAATGATGGTTGGTTTGGAACAATTGTTATTGGTGAAGAAAATAACGCCGAAAACAATCAAAAAAGAGAAAAGGTGAAAGAAATTCTTTTTACAAAATACAATGAAAATACTGATAAAACTTTGCACAATTATTTTGTAAATAATCACAACAAAGCCATTCACAAATGGTTTGGTTATTTTGATATTTATGAAAAACATTTTTCGCGTTTTCGCGGAAAAAATATCAATATTTTGGAAATTGGCGTTCAAAATGGTGGTTCGGCAAGAATGTGGCGCGATTATTTTTCAACCGGCAATAATTGTGTACGCATTTTTGGCGTGGATGTGAATCCAAAATGCAAGGCGTTGGAAGAGGAAGGCATTGAAATTTTCATCGGTTCGCAAGAAGACCGCGCGTTTTTGCGTGATTTGAAAAACAAAATTCCGCCTGTGGATATTTTAATTGACGATGGCGGCCACACAATGAATCAACAAATTGTGAGTTTTGAAGAATTGTTTGATTTTGTGAAAGATGAAGGCGTTTATTTGTGCGAAGACACGCACACTTCTTATTGGGAAGAATTTGGAGGCGGCAAAAATTCTTTTATCAATTACACCAAAAATTTAATTGATGAACTCAATGCTTATTATGCCAAAAAGAATAGCGCATTATCCGTTACAAATTTCACCAAAACCGCGCATTCTATTACTTATTATGATAGCGTTGTGGTGATAGAAAAAAGGATTCGCCCTGAAAAATGGCATCGGGTTGCATACCAAGCGTGCATTGGTAAATCTGAAGTAGAAGAATGCAAAAATTAAAAAGCAAGAAAATAAAAAATAAAAAAATTGGAGTTGACCGTGGATTTTTTTTAAATTTAAAAAAATCCACGGTCAACGATAAAAAATTTTAAAATTTAAAAAAAAAATCAAAGTTTTTGAATGTTGGGCAACAGACAATAAAATTCTGTGTTTTTTAATTGATTTTGGTATTTTTTTAAAATTTCAGTTTGAATGTTCCACGGGAGAATAATTAAAATATCCGGCGGATTTTGAATGAAATGTTCGGGGGACAAAATAGGAATGTGCGAACCAGGTAAAAATAAATTTTGTTTGGAAGGTGCGGCATCATAAACACATTCTATTAAATCATTTTTAATGCCCAAATAATTTAATAAAGTATTGCCTTTTGCGGCGGCGCCGTAAGCGTGAATTTTTTTGTTTTGTTTTTTTAAATCAATTAAAAATTTTAAAATTTTCCATTTTAATTGTTGCACTTGTTGTGAAAATGTTTCATAGGTTTTAAAACTTTTTAAAATGTTTTCTTCTTTTAAAATATTTTCTACATTTGGCGTGGAATTTCTACAATCATTTTGGTGCGCAATATAAACACGCAAACTGCCGCCGTGCGTATTTAATTTTTCAACATCAATTATTTTTAAATCAACTTGTTTTAAAATATGTTGAACGCTTAATAAACTTAAATAAGAATAATGTTCGTGGTAAATGGTATCAAACTGCAAATGTTGAATTAAATTCAGCAAATGTGGGAATTCTAATGTAATGGTGCCATTGGGTTTTAAAAGATATTTTAAACCTTTTGCAAAATCGTTAATATC
>JBNMHE010000140.1:0-4208 GCA_050872585.1 Rhodocyclales bacterium
CCAAAATGAATCAAACTGGCAAAGATTTTAATGAAATAGATTTGGAAAATTTATTCAAACAACAAGGTTTTTCTATTGTTTATCCGGAAAAAATCAGTTTTAAAGAAGCACTTTTTCTTTATCAAAATTGCCACACATTTGCCGCAACCGATGGTTCTATCGGGCACAATGTTTTGTTTTGTCAAAATGTGAAAAATGTTTTAATTTTAAGAAAATGCAAACAATTCACCGATTATCAAATGGCGGCCAATTCTTTTGTGCAAAATTTTGCGCATATTTATTTTATAGATGTTGGATTTTCTCCCCTTTCTGATTTCAAAAAAGGTTGGTGGGGTGGTCCCTTTTTTTTGTATCAAAGTTTTTATTTGCGTTCTTATTTTCATTTAAAACCAAAAATGTTTCCGTATTTTAAATTTATCAAATACATTTTATTTTGTTATCGTTCTTATTTTTCTTTTTCATTTTATTTTAAAAAATTAAATTTGTTTTATCATTTTTTGCGTGGAAAATTAAAAGTTCGGGCGCGTTTTCAAAAAATCAAAAAAGCCATTCAAAGCATTTTTCCACGGTCAACTTGAAAAATTTTCAAAAAAATTTTAAAAAAAATTTAAGTTGACCGTGGATTTTTTTTAAAATAAACCTTTTTTTGCTTGCGGTTTTTTTATGCCTTCCTTAGACCAATTTAAAGAATTCAGTTTTGAAATTATTCAATACGCAAAACAAAAAGGCGCATCCGATGTTGCGGTGGATTTGTCGGCTTTTTCAGGCAAAAGCGTTTCGGTGCGCAACCAAAATATTGAAAATTTGGAACATTACGAAGAACGTTCGGCTTGCATTGGCGTTTATTTGGGAAAAAAACATGCCAAAGCCAATTGCAGTTTGCTTTGTCTTGATGCTTTGAAAGAAACCGCCGATGCGGCTTTGCACATTGCGCATTTTTCTGCCGAAGATTCTTGTGCCGGTTTACCCGATGAAGCGGATATTGTGCAGAATTGCGTGGATTTGAATTTGCATCATCGGCAAAATATCACCATGGAAAACGCCATTGAAATGGCGATGCAAACCGAAAAATTTGCCTTGGATTATTCCGACAAAATTCAAAATTCCGAAGGTGCCCATTTTTCCATTCACGATGGCTTTTTTCTTTCTACGCACACGCATGGTTTTTCGCAAGGATTTCCTTATTCGCGTTATTCTTTATCCGCCTCGGTTATTGCGCAAGAAAACAACGCCATGCAAGCTGATTCTTGGTTTGATTCGCATTGCAATTTGGACAAATTGCAATCTGCTCAAACAATTGGCAAAACGGCTGCCCAACGCGCCCTTTCGCGTTTGAATCCCAAAAAAATCAAAATGGGGGTTTATCCTGTTTTGTTTGAAAACACAACCGCATTAAGTTTGCTTTCGCATTTTGTTCAAGCGGCATCGGGCGGCAATTTGTATCGCGGTGCCAGTTTTTTGTTGAATCAAAAAGACAAAACGGTTTTTTCAAAAAAAGTGCATATTGTTGAAAATCCTTTTTTGAAAGAACATTTGTCTTCTTCTTGTTTTGACGATGAAGGCGTTGCCACCAAAAAGCAAAGCATTGTGGATGCGGGTGTTTTGAAAACTTATTTTTTGTCTTCTTATTCCGCACGCAAGTTGAATTTAAAACCAACAGGACATGCGGGCGGCGTGCATAATTTGGCGATGTTGCCCAAAGAAAAATCGTTTTCAGAATTAGTCAAAACGATGAATCAAGGTTTGATTGTGACCGAATTGCTGGGGCAAGGTGTGAATTTAATCACCGGCGATTATTCTCGCGGTGCCTCGGGGTTTTGGGTTGAAAATGGCGAAATTGTGCATCCGGTTGAAGAAATCACCATTGCCGGCAATTTAAAAGAAATGTTTTTGGATGTTGTGGATTTGGGCAATGATGTTTTGGTGCGTGGCGCAAAATCTTGCCCTTCGCTTTTAATTGAAAAAATGACTGTGGCGGCATAATTTTTAACATTTTAAAAATTGAAAAAATCCACGGTCAACCGATTTTTTTTTTGGAAAAACTATGCGACAAATTGTTTTGGATACCGAAACCACTGGATTATCGCCGGACAAAGGCGATCGCATCATTGAAATTGCCGCCATTGAAATTATCAATCGGCGCATTTCCAAACATTTTTTTCATCGTTATGTGAATCCCGAGCGCGATGTGCCGCTTGATTCTGTGCGCGTGCATGGCATTACCACGGAACGCTTAGAAAACGAACCGATTTTTTTGCACATTGCCGATGAATTTTTGCAATTTATTGGAAATGCCGAATTGATTATCCACAACGCCAAGTTTGACGTGGGGTTTATCAATATGGAATTGGAAAAAATCGGCAAAAAACCGCTTGCCAATCCCATTACCGATACCATTGAAATTGCCAAAAACAACTATCCGGGCAAAAGTTATTCTTTAAACAATTTGTGTGATTTTTTCCACATTGACCGCTCCAAACGCACGCAACACGGCGCTTTGATTGATACCGAATTGTTGGGCGAAGTTTATTTGGCGCTCACGCGTGGGCAAGAAAGTTTTAGTTTTGATTCTGTTGAAAACGCCCCAACTGATTTAAAAACCAAAGAAATGGCGCACTTTGCATCTTGCAAAATTATTTTGGCAAGCCAAGAAGAATTGCGTTTGCATGAAAATTATTTAAACAAAATGGAAAACAAAACCCAAACCATGCCAATTTGGAAAACCTTTTCCGCTTAAAAAAATAATCGGTTGACCGTGGATTTTTGCAAAAAATCAAGGCAAATTTGAAAAATTCAGCATAAACTAAACGATTCCAAATAATCAAAGGGGTTTTACAATGCCACGCCGTTGCTTATTTTCCACGCTCGCTTTGTCGCTCTTTTTGGGCAATAGCAATGCGTTGGCGATGGAGAGTTTTGATTTGCACAATATCAACAAAGTGCAACAACAAGGTTGGACAGGCAACGGCGTTTATGTGGGCGTGGTGGATGTTAATGTTCAAACCGACCATCCGCTTTTAGCCGGTAACATTGTAAGTAATTCCAACACCGTATGGCAACCCAATGGTCCTTTCGGCTTTCACGGCACGCACGTGGCAGGCATTCTCGCGGCAACAAGCACCAACGGCAAGAGCTATGGCATTGCAACCGATACCAAATTGATTGTTCATCACATGTATAGCCCTAACAAGAACCCTGCTTTTGACAATTTCCATGTCAAAATTATCAACAATTCGCACACACAAGGTAATGGCTATTTTGCAAACTACGCCCGCCAAGATGTTTTAAACGTTTTTTCAAGTGGCAATTATGGGCAAATGTCGCCACATACCAACACAATGAAAGGCACTGGAACCGCCTAAAATTTAGGCGCTTGGATTATTGTGGGCAATTTGAACCGCGGCGGCGCCAGCCGCAATGCCAATGGCAAACTGGTTTTAACAGCAGGAGCACTGAGCAACCAAGGCAATTGGTGTGGCGGCGCATTGGCAAGTTGTGTGATGGCATCCGGCTCCAATATTTATTCCTTGGGCAAAAACTCTCAAATGGCAACAGCAGGTGGCACATCCATGGCGGCGCCATTGGTTAGCGGTGTGGCGGCGTTGGTTGCGCAAAAATACCCGTTTTTAGGCGGCAAGCAGTTGGCGGATGTGATTTTAAGCACGGCAAATAAAGACTATGAATTTCCAAAGGTATTTATTAAAGGTCCTAACATTATTTATGTCGACAATCCCAAACCAACCACCGAAGAAGAAATACGCAAGGATTTAACCGCGGCTTATAACAAAAACATGGATAAAGCCAAAATTGAAAACGGCCTTTCCAACGTTTTAGAAAAGTCCCGTGAAGATATTTTCGGGCAAGGCATTGTGGATGCCGAATCGGCGATGAAAGGTTTAAAAACCATTGATATCAATCGCTTACAAGCAGGCGATGCGGATAGCAAAACCGCTTTTTATACATTAGACACCCAAAATTACAACGCCCTTTTTGAGAACGATATAGACCAAAAAAAATACGATGCCAAATACCATTCCGACACCAACCAACCCGACCCAAGCGCATTAAAAAATACAGACAACGCCGGCTTTAAAAAGAAAGGCGCTGGCACATTGGGTTTAACGGGCAATTTGAATTACGAAGGCAAGACCATTATTGAACAAGGCGGCATTGATTTAATTGGCAAACAAAACCAAGAAGTTAAAGGC
>JBNMHE010000141.1:0-4164 GCA_050872585.1 Rhodocyclales bacterium
GCAGTCGGCGCCAGCCAATTCCAACATTTTGGCAAAGCTTGCGTCATAACCCGTAAACATTGCGATTTTTTCGCCTTGTTCTACTTTTTTAAACAAAGCGCTTTGATTCAAACGCGGCGTGAAAGTTTGTGCAGACACCAAAATCTCCCATTCAAAAAAACGCATTTTAAAGGCGAAAAATGTTTTGTAAAGAAAGCGCAACACGCCAAGAATCAAGTTTGCCCAAATGCTGAATGCGCAAATCGGGCACAATTTCACAAAGCGGTGCCAACACAAACAAGCGCAAATGCATTCTGGGATGCGGCAAAATCAATTCTTTGGTATTGAAAACTTGATTTTCATAGCACAACAAATCCAAATCCAAAGTGCGTGGCGCATTGAAAAACGGGCGTTTTCGGCCAAAATCGTTTTCAATTTTTTGCAGTTGTTTTAAAAAATCCAAAGGCGACAATTGGGTTTGAAGCAATGCCGCCGCGTTAATGTAATCATTTTGCGCATGAGGACAATCCAGCGGTTTGGTTTGGTAGAGCGAAGAAGTTTTTAGCAACACGCTTTGCGGAATGTTTTGTAAAGACAAAAATGCTTTTTGAACAAGGGCAACAGAATCGCCCAAATTACTGCCCAAAGCCACACAACAATGATTCATTTTGAAAAATTAAAATTTTTTAACGTTGACCGTGGATTTTTTTTCAAAATAAAAAAATCCACGGTCAACGTTCATTTTTTTTGAAAAATGATACATCAAGCGAAATGGAGGGATTTTCATTGGCAAAATCAAAAGGCAAAGATGTTTTTTTCTTTTTGCGGCGACGCTTTTTGTTGCCTTTTTGCACAGGTGCCAAATCTGCCAGCATTTGCGCACGCGTTGAATCATCAGAAAATTGAAAATCTTCCCACCAACACACCAATTCTTCGGATACTTCGCCCACTTGCTGGCGCAAACTCAAAAAATCAAATGCCGCGCGAAAACGCGATTGCGCCAATAATTTATACGCGCGATTTTTTTGGCGTTTTTCAAAACGCGGCTGCAAAGCCCAAATGTCGCGCACATCGCCCAAAATGCGGCGCGGCACCGCCAACATCACCGCGCGTTTTTCCAAAACTTCTTCTATAGCGCGGTTTAAGGCTTGTATTTTGTTTTCTTCTTGCTGGTCGTTTTCCCACAAAAAACGCACTTCTTGCCAAAGCAAAGTGGCAAATAAAAATCCAGCGGAAATGCCTTTGCCTTGCGCAATGCGGCGGTCGGAATTGCCCAGCGCCAAACGGATAAACTTGCGCCCATTGGGATAAGCAATCACGGCATCCAAAAGCGGCAACAAACCTTTGTCTAGCCGAAATTCGCGCAACTGCCGCAAGCATTTTAAGGATTGTCCGCAAGTGAAAATTTTCACCGTTTCATCAAACAAACGCGCCGGCGGTTCGTTTTTCAGCAAATCAGCCATCTGCATAATCAAACGGGCGCTTTTTTCTTCTATATCCATCTGCAATTTGGCAGACAAACGCACAGCGCGCAACATACGCACGGGATCTTCTCTGAATCGTTCTTGCGCATGGCCAATGACCACCAATTTTTTGTTTTTTAAATCCGAAACGCCGTTGAAATAATCGGTAATGGTTTCTTGTAAAGGATCAAAATAAAGTGCATTCACGGTGAAATCGCGCCGCGTGGCATCTTCTTGTTGTGTGCCAAATTGATTGTCGTTGATTAAGCGCCCTTCATCGGTAGTTCTGGCTTTGCTTTTGGCGCGAAAAGTGGTCACTTCAATGGTTTCGTGATGAAGCAAAACATGCACAATTTTAAAACGCCGCCCGATAATTCTTGAACGCTCAAAAATTTTGCGCAATTCATCGGGCGTGGCATTGGTTGCCACATCAAAATCTTTGGGTTGACGATGCAACAACAAATCGCGCACAGCGCCGCCCACAACAAAAGCCTCAAATCCATTTTGGTGCAAAATCTCGCAAATGCGATAAGCCGCAGGACTAATTGAATCTTTGCCAATGCCATGTTTTTTTTTGGAATAAATGATAGGCGCATTGTTCTTTTTGCCGTTTGCCCACCAGTTTTTTAACCAGTTGCCAATCACACTTTTTTGCCTTGTAATTTTGCCAAACACAATTGTGCCGCTTTTTGTTCGGCTTCTTTTCTGGAATGTCCTTTGGCTTCTGCCGTAATTTTGCCTGCCGAACAACGCACCAAAAATGTTTTGTTGTGTTCCAAACCTTTTTCTTTAAGCAACGCATAAAGCGGCAAGGTTTTGTTTTTTTGGGATTGCAAAAATTCTTGCAAACGCGATTTACAATCTTTTTGTGATTGTTTTAAATTAATGGCACTAATTTTGTTTTGATAAAAATGTGCCACCACTTTTTGTGCTGCATCAAAACCAGAATCCACAAAAATAGCACCAAACAAAGCTTCCATGGCATCAGCCAAAATAGAATCAGGCAATGGATTGTTTTTTCTCTCGCCTTCACCCAAAAATAAAAATTGATTCAAATCCAAGGTTTGCGCAATTTGCGCCAACGTGCTTTGTTGCACCAAGTTGGCACGCAAGCGTGAAAGCTCTCCTTCTTTCAAATGCGGGAATTTTTGGTAAAGCAAAAACGCCACCACAAAATCCAAAATGGCATCGCCCAAAAATTCCAAACGTTCATTGTTGGGCAAACCAAAACTGCGGTGCGTTAAGGCTTCACGGCACAAGGCAGGAAGTTTGAATTCATAACCCAATGCTTGGCAAAGTTTTGCCGTATTGTGTGGCATTATCTTCTGCGCGTATCTTTGGGATCACGTGGGCGCGTGCCGGTTGTGGCGTAATAATCCAAAACCAAATACGCATTGGCAAACAAATGAATGCGCTTTTCATAATCGGCGGTAATCGTCCAGCGTGAGCCTTCTTTTCTAAAAATCAGTTGGGAAGAATCAATCTCCAACATATCCACATCGGCAAATTTATCAAAAGAGCGCATTAACTCTTGTTTGGAAGCACTGGGACCAGCACGTTCAACCGCCGCAAAAATATCTTTTTTAACTTTGTAAAATTCCGTCACAGTAGGCAAAATTTTAACCGTGAGCATTGCGGCAATGACCAGAAAAAAACCCGCTATCGCCACCCCCCAAAGTGTGATGCCCTTTTGTTTTTGAATGGACTGCATATTTTCCTCTCCCTTTTGTTTTTCTATTATAACTGGTGAAAACTTATGAAAGCGATTGCCCAATGCGCGAAGGTTCATTCCAATTGAGCCAAATCAAAAAAGCTCTGCCCACAATGTTTTCATCCGGCACAAAACCCCACGCGCGAGAATCCAAGCTGTTGTCGCGGTTATCCCCCATCACAAAATAATGATTTTCCGGAACACGACAACGCAAACCATTGGATAATCTTTCACAATGTTCTTTTAAAGAATCCGACCAATCGCCCAGCGCCAATTCTTTGGCATTCACATCATTCAAATAGCGAAAAAAACGATTGCCCAATTGCGTTTCAAATTGCAAAGAATAGTATTTTTTATTTTCATGCAAATATTCTTCGCGGATGGTGGATTGTTGTTTTTTGCCGTTGATGGTTAAAACTTTATTTTGGTATTCCACCACATCGCCGGGTTCGCCAATCACACGTTTGATAAAATCAATGGTTGGATTTTCCGGATGCCGAAAAACCACCACATCGCCTTTTTGCGGATTTTTTCCCGATACAATTTTTTGATTCAAAACCGGCAAACGCAAACCATATTCAAATTTATTGACCAAAATAAAATCGCCGGTAATTAACGTGGGCACCATAGAATCCGAGGGAATTTTAAAGGGTTCCACCACAAAAGAGCGCAACAAAAAAACAATCAACAACACCCAAAAAAAATCCGCACCCCAAACCACCCAAATGGGCGATTTTTCTTCATCCTTGCGCTTTTTGCGCGTGATTAAATCGGCAACATACAACACGCCGCTTACCACAACCAAAATAAACAACAAAAGCGAAAAATCCATTTTTTGATTTCAACAATAAAATTTAAAAAACAAGCGCGTTATTTTATTTTCAAAAAAATTTTAAGTCGACCGTGGAAAAACAAAAAACATTTCAAAAATCCACGGTCAACGCTTTATTTTTTTCAAAAATTACGAATCGGTTCTTAAAACCGCCAAAAATGCTTCTTGCGGAATTTCAA
>JBNMHE010000142.1:0-4110 GCA_050872585.1 Rhodocyclales bacterium
CCCATTATGTTGGCAAGTTGTGCAATTTGCAAAATGGCAGTTCATCTTTGTTGGAAATTGGTTGCGGAGCTGGCGTTTATTTAAAACTTTATGATGAATTTAATAAAAATTTAAACATTTCTGCTTTGGATTATTCCCAAAGTTTGATTGACGTTGCGCAAAAAGTGATTCCCCGTGGCACTTTTTATTGCGCAGAAGCCGCCAAAGTCGGGCAAACTTTTGCTGGCAAAAGTTTTGATTGCATTATTTGCTGTGGCGTGGTGATTTATTTTCCCAACAAAGAATACGCTTTTGATGTGATGCAACAAGCTTATCATTTGCTTAAAAAAGGCGGCAACTTGGCGTTTTTGGATTTGAATGACAGCGCCACAAAAGACATTTACCACCAACAACGCCGCGGCAATTTGAGTGTGGAAGAATACCAAAACAAATACAAAGATTTGGATCATTTGTTTTTGTCGCGCCAAGAAGTTTTTGATTTTTTCAATCAACTGGGTTTTGAAAAAATCATTGTGGAAGACCAACACATTGAAGGTTATATCAACAACCCTTGCCGATTCAATGTTTTTGCCATTGGTAAAAAATAAAATAAAAAAATAAAAAAATCCACGGTCAACGTTTTATTTTTTTTAAAAATTTTAAATATTTTAAAAAAAATTTTGGTTGACCGTGGATTTTTTGATTTTAAAAATTTTTTAATTTTTTTTAAATTTTATTTTAATTGTATGATTAAAAAAAAAAGAGTTTTTAATAATACAATTCGGCTAAATTCAGGGATGATTCTTTGCCCACTTTGTCAAAATGTTCATTGAGCCATTCTTTTGCCATTTGTTGGCCTTCGGATTTTAAGCGTTCAAAAAAGGGCAAATTCACTGCCAATTTGCTGTCAATGGGTAAATTTTCCAAAACATCGCCAGCGGAAATGGCGTGAAAATGCACGCGGCGCAAGCGCCGCTCAAATTTCCACGAAGGCACCGAGATTTTGTTTAATTCGTCAATCAAGTGCGCAAACATGCGCATTTCACGCAAATAAGTGGAATTAAAAGCAATTTCTAACAAACGCGTTTTGATGTCTGATGCCGTTAAAGGCGTGGCGTGGTAGCGCAAAGGCGTTAAAAGAATAGCCAAAATGTCTGAGGCATCGCAATCCCAAAAAAGCGGAAAAATGGCTGGATTGGCGCTGAAACCGCCATCCCAATAAGGTTCGCCATCAATCATCACCGTGTGGCTGATTTCCGGCAAACAAGCCGATGCCAACAGCGCATCCACGGACAATTCTTCGTTTTTGAAAATGCGCACTTTGCCAGAATTGGCGTGCGTTGCGGCAATGAATAATTTCACAGGAGAATGGCGGCGCAAGGCATTAAAATCAATGAGTTCTTCCAAAACATCGCGCACGGGGTTGATATCCATCGGATTAAATTGTTCGGGCGAAAAATGCGGCGTCCATTTGAGCATCATTCGCATGGCAGGCGAGGCGTGTTGTGAGCCGATGATATTTGCCCAAGGCGAAGATGTTTCTGCAATTTTGTGCCAAAAGGTAGAAAGCATTTGGCGCGCACTTTCATAGCCGCCATCAAGCAAACCTTGCGCCAAACAAATGGCATTCATCGCGCCGGCGGAAGTGCCGCTGATTCCTTCAAAATCAAAGCGTCCATCGGCAAGCAAAGTGTCCAAAACGCCCCAAGTAAAAGCGCCGTGTGCGCCGCCGCCTTGAAGTGCCAAGTTTAAAATCGGTGCGGTATCTTGCTGTATCATTTTTTTTGTTTTCCTATTTTGATGATTGCGGTTTTTTTTGGTGTTGGATGATGTTGTTTTGGCTGGATAAAAGAACAAAATCGGCAGTGCGGCGCGCAAATAATCCGCAAGTCACAACGCCGGGAATTTGATTAAATTCTATTTCGCTGATTAACGCTTGATTTAAATTTAATCCTTTGACATCCAAAATAATGTTGCCGTTGTCGGTGATGAAATCCGCACGGCGTTTCACGTTGGCGCCCAATTGTTTTAATTCTTGGGTAACAAAGTTTTCTGCAAAAGCCAACACTTCAAAAGGCAAGGGAAAATTGCCTAAGTTTTGCACCCATTTGGATTCATCGGCAATGCACAAAAAATGATTGGATGCGGCGGCTACGATTTTTTCACGTGTTAAAGCGCCGCCGCCGCCTTTAATGAGTTGAAAATAAGGATTGATTTCATCTGCGCCATCTACATAAAGCCAAATGTTATCAACGGCGTTTAAATCCAAAACGGTAAAACCGTGTTTTTTGAGTCGTTCTTCTGTTGCCTTGGAACTTGCCACTGTTGCGGTGAAGTGTTTTTTGTGTTGGGCAAGCGCATCAATAAAAGCGTTCATTGTTGAACCTGTGCCCACGCCCAAAACCGTGTTGGGCGGGCAAAAGTCAAGCGCCCATTTTGCTGCCGCTTGGGCAACTTCTTGTTTGAGTTCGTTTTGCGTTTTCATTTTTATTTTTTCAAAAGGGTTGTATTTTTCCACGGTCAACATGAATTTTTTTTGATTTTTTTCAAAGTTTTAAAAAAAATAAAAAAATTGTGCGTTGACCGTGGATTTTTTTATCCTTTTAAGGAAATGCCCAGTTGTTTGAGTTTTCTATACAAATGCGTGCGCTCCAAACCGGAGCATTCAGACAAACGTGCCATGTTGTTGTTTTCGCGCTTCAAATGGTATTCAAAATACAATTTTTCAAAAACATCGCGCGCTTCACGCAAAGGGCGATTGAAAATGTTTTCGTCAAAATCGGCAGGCAGATTTTTTTGGGGCGCTTCAGGCATTAAGCGAATCACATCTTCTTGTGTGATTTCTTCTTCCAAGGCGGTTAAGGCTAAATTTTTAACCAAACTATACAAATCATTCCATGTTGCTGTTTTTTCCCAGGTCAAAGTGCGCAATGTGTTCAAAGCGCTGGTTGAAAAATGTTTGGGCGGAACTTCATTGGTGCGCACAAAATGGTTCAGCCAAATTTCAGCCATCGGCGGCAAATCGTCTAAGTGAGAAGCCAACAAAGGCGGAGAAAGCCAAACATCATTGGCACGAAGCGCCCGCGCATCTTTGCATTGTTCGGCATTGTCGGGCAATTTGTGGCTGGCGATGATGATGCTTAAATTCAAATGGTCAAGTTTGTCCAAAGCAAAATTCAAACTCATTTGTTGCATTTTGGAAAGGGAGAAAAAATCCGGAACAAACAAAATGCCGCTTTTGAGATTTTCTAATTTTTCAAGGGTTAAAGGCGCATTCAGATTTTGTAAATTCAGCCAAGGCGTGCTGGGCAAAAGCAAAGAGCGTGCGCACATTTCGGCAATGGCGCCCAAGGTGTTTTTCAAACAAATGAGTTTGCTTTTGGAGGCGGCTTGTTCCAAACGTTTTTTAAAATCGCGCGCGGGCGCAATGCGTGAAAAGGCATCCAAAGTGATGGGCATATTGTCCAAAAAAGTATTGTTTTTTAAGGTTTTTTGAACGGTGGCCAATAATTTTTGTAAGGCAATGGGTTTTTCCAAAAAGGCGCAAGCGCCAAAACGTGTGGCTTCAACTGCGGTGTCAATGGTGCCATGGCCGGACATCATAATCACCGGCATGGTTAAAAGCGCATTGTTTTTCCATTCTTTTAAAAGGGATATGCCGTCTGTATCGGGCATCCAAATATCCAGTAAAACCAAGTCCGGGCGCAATTCTTGGCGAATTTTGCGCGCTTGTTCGGCGTTTTCGGCAATGCGCACATCAAAACCTTCATCCATTAAAATTTCAGAGAGCAATTCGCGAATGCCCATTTCATCATCTACAACCAAAATAATTGCCATTTTTTATTCCCTCCTCATAGCCAATGGCAAGCGAATTTTAATGCGTGCGCCAGCATTGGGTGCGTTACCGACTTCAATGAATCCGTGGTGTTCTTCAATAATTTTTTTCACAATGGACAAACCCAAACCTGTGCCACGTGCTTTGGTGGTGATATAAGGTTCAAAAATGCGGTTCAATAAGTTTAAAGCAAAGCCATCGCCATTGTCGCAAATGGATAATTCCACATAAGGCTTTGCAATGTGTGTGGCAATGGAGATGATTCCATTGGTTTTGTTTTCCAAAGCATCTTCGGC
>JBNMHE010000143.1:0-4046 GCA_050872585.1 Rhodocyclales bacterium
GGCATTTGCAACAAAACGCCCGCCAAATAATTGCACCCTTGGCGCCTAAAAAAACCGGTGGACGTTTCAAAATCAAACGAATGTGTTTGGGTTGTCAAACATGTTAAAGGAAGCGCTTCTTTTAAATTTTCTTCTAAAATAATGGCGTTTAATTCTTTTTCAAAATCACCCACATCTTCATTTAATTCCCAACCAAATGGAGAATAAGCATGCGTTAAAAAAGCAAAAGAGATGACAACAAAAGCAAAAACAATTTCAATTTTTGGATTGATTTTAATTTTTATTTTATCCAATAAAAAAACGCACAATGCCAACATAGAAGCAACAATTAAAATTGGCATAATTTTGGTAAAGTAAAAAGCATAAACTCTTTGCTGCTCAGCCGGATAATTTAAAATATAATAAAAATAAAAAATCAAATAAACCAAAGCACAAAGCATAATCAAACGCAAAATTTGGTGCAACATAAATTGCATGTTGGAATTGTTTTTTCTTAAAGAAAATAAAGAAATAAAAAGAATAAAAATACCCAAAAGTTGCAAAAAAAACAAATAAAATTGTGTAAAAAGCAAACTATCCAACAAGCGCCAATCATCTGGCGTTGGCGTTCCTAATTTTTGATTTTGTTTTGCATTTAAAATGGCATTAAAATTGGAATTAGGCGCATTGAAAAAATAATCAATTAAAATAGGTAAAACAAACAACAACGCAATTAAAAAAGAAAATAAAATAATGTTTTTGTGGTGATTAAAATTTTGTTTAAAATTACCGCCAATCATTAAAGACAAAAACAACAAAGGAAAAGTAAAAATTGGCATAATGACATAACCGTGAATTAAAATGCACATTAAAAACACGGCTGGCAACAAATAAACAAAATTTTTGCGCATCAAATGCAAACAACAAATTAAAAATGCACCATAAGGTAAAATAATTCTAGCAGGCATCCAAATATTTTGAATTTCTGTAATAAAATTGATAACAATAAAAACAAATAAAAAACAAAATAAAAAATGAAAATGTCTGAAAAAATAAAAAGACAAAGCACGTGCGGAAAAAATTAAAATTAAACTATTAAAAAACATATTGCCCAAATACCATGCAGAAACTTTTGGAATAGGCAAAAATTCAAATAAATAATTGTAATAAAACCAAAAAGGTCCCGGATGATGAAAACCCCAAACGGAATAATGACCAAATAACAAATAACCTTGTTGTTGAATTAAATTGCCCAGCAACATATCTGCTGCCAAATCATTAATGGGAAAACCGCCTTGATGCACAAAAGGAATATACGTGCCAATAAGCGCCAAGAGAAACAACAATGAATAACGTAAAATCATTGTTGAATTATAAAAAAATTTATAAAATAAATAAATATTATTTTGTTTTTTTATTTTTAAAACTTTTTGTGGGTTGACCGTGGAAAAAACAGCAATGATTTTGGCAGCAGGAAAAGGCGAACGCTTGAAACCTTTAACCAACACGCTTGCCAAACCTTTGGTTCAAGCAGGCGGCAAAGCGTTGATTTTGTGGCAAATGGAGCGTTTAAAAAAAGCCGGTTTTAACCATTTGGTGATTAATGTTGCATATTTGCCTTTTCAAATTAAAAATTTTATTCAAAATTCTTCTGAAATTTTAAATTTAAATTTTAAAAGTATTTTATTTTCAGATGAAAATCCCGCATTGGAAACGGCTGGTGGAATTAAAAAAGCATTACATTTAATTGAAAAAACTGCAAAAAATTTGCCTTTTTTGGTTGTAAATGCGGATGTTTATACTGAATTTAATTATTTTCATTTTTTTGAAAAATACAAAAATATCAAAAAAAATGAAGGCGTAATTGTTTTAAATGAAAATCCAAAACATCATCTTCAAGGCGATTTTTCTTTAAATAAAAATAATTTTGTTATTTTAAAAAACAGACAAACATTGACTTACACAGGAATCGGCATTTTTAAAAAAGATTTTTTTAATGTTGTTCCTGAAAATAAACCTTATCCTTTAAAACCTGTTTTGGAAAATGCCATTTTGAATCAACATTTAAAAGGAGAAAAAAATACTTCTTTTTGGTTGGATGTGGGAACATTAGAACGTTTAAAAGAATTGGAGTTGTATTTAAAAAAGAATTGTATTTAAAAAAAATATGTTAAAATTGCTTTTTTTAAAAACATATTGATTCAAAATGGACGAAGCAAACCAAACCCAGCAAACCAACTCCATCAACTCGGATAACAAACAAAAAGAGAATGCCGGCGCTTCATCGCCTTCTCCCCAAAAAAACAAACCCACACCTGAAAGTTTGGCCAAACTTGAAAACTTAAAAAACGCTCGCGCCGCTCTTTTGGAGCGCCACGCCGTTTTAAAAGAAAACAAACCTTTGGCAATTGGTATTTGCAAGCAGTTGGCGGAATGCGAAAAAGACTTCTCTAAAAAACTTTTGCGCACTATTTTGCACTTTCACACACGCAATGTGTCTTATTTAAAAAATGTTGCAAAAGGCGGCAAACGTTTCAATTTAGATGGTACAGAATCTTCGGATATTGAACAGCAAGCCATTGATTATTCTAATGATTTTCTTAAAACTTTGTACGAAAAACAAGCCGCGCGCAAAGCAAAAAAACAAGCGCAAAAAAATCGCAAATTCGCGCCCAAAAAACCTTTTGTGAAAAAAGAATCGGAAAAAGCGCCCATTAGCGTAACCAGCAAAGACGATTTGCGGCGCAAAAAATTGCAAATGTTGGCACAAAAATTCGGCAAAAAATCGCTTGAAAAATCAGAAGAAAAAACAAATTCTTAATTAAAAATTAAAAACCGTGGATTTTAAAAAAAATTAAAAAATCCACGGTCAACTTTAATTTTTTTTTATTTTAAAAAAAATTATTTTATTGTTTTATTATTTTATTCATCCACAATTTTTATTTTTTCAGAATCATTTAAAAATTCCAAACGATTGTAAAAAGAACGTGTGATTTCAATTTCTCCATTTTGATTTATTCTCAAAACATTTTTTAATTTTAATTTTTGAATATAATGTTGCCAATCATCGCCTGAGATAAAAATCGGTTTGGAATAAACATCGGAATACAATCCAGCATATTGATTTTTTGGCATTAAAATGGTCACCGCCATTGTTTTGTCCGCTGGAAAACCCGTTTTGGGATTAAGCAAATGGTGGTAGCGTTTGTTTTCAAATTCAAAATAGCGTTGGTAATCGCCCGAAGTGCCAATGGCCTCACCATCATTTAAATTTAAAACCGCCAAAGGTGAAGGCATTCTTGGATGTTGAATGCCAATACGCCAAGGCTTACCAAATTTTGTGCCCAGCACCATAATGTTGCCGCCAATATTGATTAAAGCATGGTGAATATTATTTTCTTTTAAAATTTTTGCCGCTTTGTCCAAAGCCCAACCTTTTAAATAACCGCCAAAATCCAATGAAATGTTTTTATTATAAGAATACAAATAATTGTTTTTAATTTCCAATTGTTGAATAGAAGGCTTTTCTTTTAAAAACAAATTGATTTGATTTAAATCAGGCAAGTTTGATTTAAATTCATCGGAATGAAATCCCCACAAGGCAATTAAATTACCAATTCCAGGATCAAATAAACCATCGGATTTTAAACTTAATTCTTGTGCATTTTGAATAAAAAAACGCATTTCATCGGTTAATAAAAAAGGTTTATTATTTAAAACAGATTGATTTAAATCATTTAATAATGAAGGTTGCCAGGCGTGATAAGTTTGATGAATACGTTGAAATTCTTTTAAAACAGCAGAAATGGCTTGTTCTCCTTTTTCTTTTTCTTCATCTGCCACCAAAACTTCAATGCGTGTGCCGAACAAATAAGCTTCTTTTTCAATAAGAGGCGGTTTTCCGCAAGAAGACAAAAATAAACTCAAAAACAAAAAATAAAATAAAACAAAAATTGAATTTATTTTATTTTTGTTATTATGTTTAAAATAGTTTTTTAATTTGTTTTTCATTTTATCTTTCATTATTATATTATATTATATTTTATTTATTTTTGCCAAAAAAGAAC
>JBNMHE010000144.1:0-3936 GCA_050872585.1 Rhodocyclales bacterium
ATGTTGTTTAAGGCTTTTAAAAAACCGCCACTGCCGCAACCGATTTCCAAAATGCGTTTCTCGCCATTTGCAATGGCGCAAGTTTGGGCAATATCAAGGGCGTATTTGAGCCAAGCTTGCTCATTAAAGGATAGCGCATTGCCTGTGTCAAAACCATCAAACTTCATCAAATCGGCAATACTAAAATTGCCAAGGTATTGAGTCTTGCCTTTGCTATTCCAAATGTTTTTCCACATGGTCTTTCCTTTTAAAATGATTGAATTATTTTGTTTATAGCGCTAATTGCTTTTTCATCATCACCGCACCAATCAATTAAATCAGATTTTGTTAAAAACTTTTCTCTTAACGCATCTTCTATTGAATCAATTTCAAAAACAATATTGGGAATTTTGGTTAAATAAATAGAATGTTTGGCAATTAAATTATAAACAACGTCTTCCCAAAAATAATCATCTTTGGCAAGCGGCAAATTTTCCGCCACGGCTTGTGCCATTTCACCCGTTAAATACATCATTCCCGTATCGCCATAACCCGATGTGGATTTTTTAATAACTTGAATAATTCTATTATTTTCATCGCAAATATAACCATCTTCTGCGCCTTTTGTAATTTTTTTGGCAATAATTTGCGGCACATCGCTTTTAATATAATTAAAAACATTTTCTTTAATTAAAATATCGCCATTGATAATTAAAGCATTGTTTAATCTATCTCGTGCCAAATTCAAAGAACTTGCGCTATTTTTTTCTTTGTATACTTTTGAAACAATTTTTTTTAAGCCGTATTTTTCAACATAAGGGTCAAAGGCTGCGTGCATATAACCTGTGATAATGGTAATGTCATCAATGCCATTTTGATTAAAAAAACGAATGTTTTTTTCTAATAATGTTTCACCTTGAATTTTAAGCAATGGTTTTGGGAATTTTAAGGTTAAAGGTTGCAATCTTGTGCCCATTCCCGCCGCCAAAATAATACCTTTCATTTGCATTTGCATTTGCATTTTCATTTTTATTTTAAATATAATTGATGATTTTTAAATAATCTTCCAAAACCTTCAAAAAATCTTTTATATCATCGCTATTGATTGCGCCCATATTAGCCACACGAAAAGTTTTAAAATCCGATACTTTTCCCGGGTAAATGGTAAAGCCGTATTGGTAAAGATAATCATGCATGGCATCAAAATTATATTTTTCGCATTCGGGTTCAAAAATTGCCGTGATAATTTTGGATTGGTTATTTTCATCCAACAACATTTTTAAATGTAGTTTTTGAATACCTGCAATTAAAGTTTGCCACGATTTTGTATAGCGTTTATTTCTATTTTCTATGCCTTCGTTTATAGTTTCCAAAATTGCTTGTTTTAAAGCATAAAGTGTTTGCACGGGCGGTGTAAATCGTGTTTGTTTGGTGCGGTTAAAATATTGGTATTGCGCATACAAATCCAAATAAAAACTTTTTGCTTTTGTGTTTTTTAATGTTTCCAAAGAATCTTTTTTGCCAATCACAAAAACAACGCCCGCCATTCCTTGAATATTTTTGTTAGAAGCAGAAACCAAAAAATTGATATTCATTTCTGCCATATTGATGGGAATTGCCGCATAAGAACTCATAGCATCCACCACAAATTCGGCATTGTATTTTTTGGCAAGCGCACCAATTTTTTGAATATCGTTTAATAATCCCGTTCCTGTTTCGTGATGAACGGCGCAAATATAATCAAAAGCGTTATTTTTTAATATTTCTTCCAGATGATTAAAATCTATCGGTTGAATAATATCGCTTTGAAAATTAAAAAAATCCGCATTGTAGGTTTTTAATATTTGCGCCATTCGTTCGCTATAAAAACCATTATTAACCACCAAAATCTTTTTGTTTGCACATATTGAAGAAAGAACCGCCTCAACGCCCGCCGTGCCAGAGCCGCCAAATAATACCGTGGCGTAATCTTTGTTATTGGCAACAAAATCCGTTAGCTTTTCGGTGATAAAAAACATTACCTCGCCAAACGCTTTTTCACGCGGGCAAATGTCGCTAACCACTTGCGCCATTTTAACCGTGTCGGTTGTGGTGGCTGGGCCGGGATTGAGCAAAATATTTCTTTTGATATTCATTTTTTACTTCAAAAACTGCATAAACGCCGTTTTGTTTTCTATGGGTTTTTCGCGTGGTCTACCCAAGTTTTTGCGCGCACCACGTTTAACTTTGATATTGAGCAAGGCGGTGGCTTGGCAAGTAGAAAATTCCTGCCAAACTGCCCTTATTTCTTCCAAGCTAAAAACATTAAAAACACGGGCATAACCGCAAGCCTTTGCAACATCGGCAATACAGACAACATCCATCACCGTTGGTTGCCCGCCAACAGAATCGTGCGCCGCATTATCCAACACAATGTGCTTAAAATTCGGCAATTTGCAAGCAGCTATCACGCTTGCCGCGCCTTGGTGCATCAAAAAAGCACCATCGCCATCCAACACAAAAACGCGCCGATTGGGTTTTTCCAAAGCAATGCCCAAGGCAATAGAAGAAGCGTGCCCCATGGACCCCACCACCAAAAAATCTTTTTCGTGCGTTGTGCGGTTTTCATACCATTCGCGAGAAATCATCCCCGTTGTGGCAACCACAATGTCGTCATCATTTAACAACGCCATAATTTGTTGCAAGGCTTCTTCCCTATTGAGCGTGTATTTTTGCGGACTTTCTGTTTTTTGATAAGGTTCAAAGGTCCCTTTTTTAACCACAAAAGCAAAGGGTTGCAAAGTTTTTTGCATATACGCCACGGCGGATGGAATCTGCGCCAAATCTTCCAAAATGGCGTATTGAATGCCCATCGCTTCCAACAGTGGCAAGGTGAGTTGACCTTGTGTGACGTGTTGCGGTTCATCCGAAGTGTTTGGTTCGCCGCGCCAACCGATAATCAACAAAGCGGGGATGTTGTAAATGGCTTTATCCAACAAAGAAAGCAAAGGATTAACCACATTGCCCAACCCAGAATTTTGCAAATACACCGCGGCAATTTTGCCCGTTGCCAAGTGGTAACCCGCCGCGATGGCGGCGGCATTGCCTTCATTGGCGGCGATGATGTGTTGCTGTGGCGTTGTGTTTTCTGTGACGCAAGCGCAAAAATCTTTAAGCAAACTATCTGGCACGCCACAAAACATAGCAATACCGTGTTTTTTTAAAGACTCAAAAAAATCATTTGCTTTGAACAACTTTTCCCCCGGGAATAAGATTGATGATGTCGTTGATGGACATACAATACGCATCGCTTGCTTCTTTTGCTCGGTGATGCGTCAAAATGGATTTTGCCACATTCACCATTGCCGGATACGCCGCACGCAACATTTGGTTGGCGTAAATCACCATATTGATATTGTTTTGAATCAATTCCTCTTCGGTTACATAAGCATAAGAAGAAGGCACCACAACCAAAGGTTTGCGGTTAGGCAACTGATTGTATTGCCTTGCAAATTCCTTGACTTCATCAAAAGTTTTGGAGCGAGAATGAATCATAATGCCATCCGCCCCAGCGGCTAAATACGCTTTTGCCCGCGTGAGTGCATCGTCTAGCCCTTTTTCCAAAATTAAACTCTCAATTCTGGCGATAATCATAAAATGTTTGGTTACTTGATTCGCCTTGCCTGATGCAATTTTGTTGCAAAAGTTCTCAATAGAATCTTGCTCTTGTGAAACTTCCGTGCCAAACAAAGAATTTTTCTTTAAACCGATTTTGTCTTCAATAATGATGGCGGATACACCCAAACGTTCTAATTCCCGCACGGTAAAAACAAAATGCTCAGCGGGTCCGCCGCTATCGCCATCGTAGATAATCGGTTTGGTTGTTACATCCAAAATTTCGCCCAAGGCGGCAATTCGGGTGGATGCGTCCAAAAAACCATTGTCTGGCTTTGCCTTGGCGGCGGATTGCGTTAAAGA
>JBNMHE010000145.1:0-2500 GCA_050872585.1 Rhodocyclales bacterium
AATTTAAAGGATTGGATGATGTCTGATTTAAAAAAATTTACTTCCCATGCCAAACCAAAAACCAAGCCACACAAGGCTTTGAACGCATTTTCGGGGGGGGGGGGGGTAAAATCCCTTTAGCGCAAATACCAAAAAAATGTATGGCTTTGTTTGGTGGTTCTTTTTAAGCATTTTCGTCAATTTTATTTAAGCCGCCCTTATTTAAAATCTATTTTACTCAACTTAATTGGCAAAAAAGAAGAATCTTTAAAATTAAAAGAATTTGTTGTTTTAAGTTGTGATGAACTTTTAAAATTTTCTTGGTTTAATTTTAAACATCATTTTAAATTGTATTGTAATTTTTTAAAAAATTATTCAAAAATAAAAAAATGGGTTCATTCACAAGAGTTTAATCAGAAATATATTCAAAAAAATTGTCCTTTTCCGCCTTTGTTAAACCCTGAAAATTTGCATTACCAAAATGTTTTGGGCGAAGTTGCTTGGGATTTAAATTTACCGATGCCAAAAAAAGCACAATTTATTTTAATTACTGCTTCATTTTGTGCACACACTGCCATGATTCGAGGATTGCGCAAAACCAATCTCAGCGTGATGGTTGACCATCGTGATATTATGTTTGAGCATTATGCCTTTAATTATACAAATATGCTTGAAAATAATCCCGTTGCCATTAATTTAACTATTTATGGTTATGCCACGGATGATTATTATCATAGTTTAAAAAAGGCTTTGTTTTTATTAAATTCCCAAACTCCTGTTTTATTTTTAATGCGTGACCCTGTTTCACGTTTGAAATCATCTTTAAATAATCGTTCCGGTTTTGATATTAAAACAATCACGGAAAACGATTCTCTGGATATTTTCTACACCAAAAAAATGCGTTACCAAACGGATATTCATTTGACTTTGGGTGAAAGAATTGAAATTAGCGTATCAAAAGGTTTATTTAAATTTAATGAAATTATTGAACATTTAAAAGAGTTTAATTTTCAAAATTTTGAATTTTTGGATATTGAAAGCATTCAATTAAATAACATTATGCAAACATTTTCTTTTTTATCAACAAAATACCATTTTAATGCGCCACAGTCCATTGAAGATTTAAAATACCAATGGTCTTCGTATTATTCTGGATTCTTGCCTTTAAATTATATTTACAAAGAAGTAGAATTTAAATTAACAGAAAACAAAAGAGAAAATTTGTTAGAACTAACCGAAATTTTGTTTTTAAATAAAACAAAATTAAAAGAAAATATTTATATTTATACCGAAGAACAAAACAAAGAATTTGTTTTACAACACAAAGAAGATTTAAAAGAAAAAATAGAAAATTTGATGTTAAAAATCAAAGAAGTATCGGACAATGAAGAAAAAAATAATTTAATCACTGAAAAAGATTTAATAGAATTTTTCAAGAATAATCCAAACTACATTCAATTATTAAAACCTATTTTTGAAAAAGAAGTGGAATTGATTCAACAACACCGCCCAGATATTGTTGCAACTTGGAAGCATTATTTAACATTTCAAAACTTGTGCAGAAAACAATAAAAAATTAAAAAAAATCAAGTTGACCGTGGATTTTTTTTTGTTTTTTTAATTAAAAATAAAAACAGAATACCTTTTAGAAATGATTTTTAAATTTTTAAATTTAAAAATCGCCACCCAAAACATTGAGGGCGGCAAGTGCCGCAATTGGCGCGGTTTCAGCACGCAAAATGCGCGCACCCAAACGGCACGGCACAAAGCCGCATTCTTTGGCGCTTTGAATTTCAGAATCGTCCAAACCGCCTTCGGCACCTGTTAAAAGGCAGATTTTTTTTTGAAAAACAATATCACGCAAAGTCTTGTGGCTGTTGGGCAAAAACAAAATTTTGGCAGCATCATCCGGTGTTTTTAACAGCGCTTGATGCAAATTTAAAGTGGGCAAAATGTTTGGAATTTGATTTCTTCCACATTGTTCACAAGCAGAAACAGCAACGCTTTGCCAATGTTGTTGCCGTATTTTTAAGCGCTCGCTTGAAAGTTTTAAAACGCCGCGCACGCACAAAATGGGTTGGATTTGAAACGCTCCCAATTCGGTTGCTTTTTGAATTAAAAAATCCATTTTATTGCCACTTAAAATGGGCACAATCAACGTGATAAGAAGTGAATTTTCTACTGATTTTTCAACAACTTGGAGAATTTCAATTTCAATTTTTTTGCCTGAAATACGGATAATTTTTGCCAAAAATTCACAACCGCTGCCATTGAAAAAAGTTAAAAAGTCGTTTGTTTTCAAGCGCAAAACACGCACAGCGTGTAAACCAATGCTGTCTGGCAACAATGCAATTTGGTTTTTTGTAAAGTGAAAATTAGGCCAAAAAAATCGTGGAATGCTTTTCATTTTGTGGATTTTTGCATTTTTTCCACGGTCAACGCAAAATTTTTTTAAGAAAGAATAGGCGCAGATGAGGTGTTTTGTGGCAATAGGCCAAAAAGCGGGAAGAAGCACTGAAAG
>JBNMHE010000146.1:0-3885 GCA_050872585.1 Rhodocyclales bacterium
GGATGATTTTTAAGCATTTTTGGCATAAAAATGAGCATTTTGTTTACGTTTAGTTTATTTTTAGTTTACTTTTCTTTTTTCTCAAAGCGCCTACACGCTTGCCTTTCAGGCTATTTCAGTTTACTTTTTGTTTACTTTTTGTTGACGTTCTTTTCACTTTTGATAAAATGAAAACACTTTTTATCGTATATCATTGTAGAAAATGAATTTTTTTAAAAAAAGCCAATATTTGCAAATGCTTATGCCATTTCTGTTTGAATGTGGTTTCTCTAAAAAAAAAGTTTTTAAAATTTTGAAGGCATCAGAGTTGGTGGACTGTTCTTATGTTTGGTTTTTGAAAAATTTAGCCGCTAAATTTCCCGAGCCAAAAACATTGCCAACTGCTGTTGCCGCAATTCCAACGGCAAGCCAAACGCCAAGCGCTGTTGCGATGGCGAACGATTTGGCAAAAACGCCAGAGCAGCCTGTTGTTGCTGTTGCCGTGACTTCCAACAACGATGATGACCCTTGGAAAGATATTCGAGATGTGCCTGTTACAAAAAAGCGTTTGAATTTTGAAAAATATTTAAAAGCGAACTCACGTTATAAAAAACTGACGGAAGAACGCATGCGTCAAATAGAGAAAATGGATAAAAATGAACGGCGCAAGCTGAATGCTTGGGAACAATACGAATTTGCAATTTTTCTTTTAGTAAATGATGAAGACCACGAAGTTGATTTTCGTGCGCTTAATACAGATATAACATATTTGATTGATTCTGTTGGTTAATTTTTTATGAGAAAGGTTAAAAAATGAAAAAAGTTCATTTTATTTTACAAGGCAAAGGAGGCATTGGTAAATCGATGGTTGCTTCTCTTATTGCTCAATATCAAAAACAAGTGGATGGCAATGTCACGTGTTTGGATATTGATCCGGTCAATAAAACTTTTTCTTCGATTAAGTCGTTTAATGCGATTTCTTTAAAAATTGTTGATTCTGGAGGGGATATCGATTCCAAAAAATTTGATGCGGTAATTCAAAACATTTTGAAAGCCGATGATGACATGACTTTTGTTGTTGATAATGGGTCTAGTTCTTATGTGTCTTTTTCTAATTATTTGGTAGAGAATGATATTGGCAATGAGCTTGTTTCTGCGAATTGTATTCCAATTATTCATGTGGTATTGGTTGGAGGACAATCGCAAAATGATACTCTTTTTGGGTTTGTAAAATATCCGGCAATATTTGGAAAGTCTTATAAATATGTTGCTTGGGTAAATCCATTTTTTGGGGATATTGATATTGATGGTTATGAGTTGGAAGAATCATCTCTTTATATACAAAACAATCATTTTTTTGATTCATTCATCAAATTACCATCAAAAAACAGACAAACCTATGGTGCTGATTTTTCAAAAATGTTATTGAATCATCAAACTTTTGATGAGGCGATGCAGGCGATGGAATATAGCATTATGGAAAAAAGCCGTTTACATCGTCTTAAAATTGAAATTTTTAAAAGTATTGGCGATAGTTTTGAAAAAATGGGCATTCATAAATGTTTTTCAGCAACAGGAGTTGAATAATGGATACGCCACAAAAAATATTGCCAATGCTTAATTTTTCTTTTCCAAAAAACTATTCAACGCTTCTTGAAGATGTTATAAAGAAAAACGAAAAAATAAAAAGGGAAGCGCGTTTTCAAGCTATGCGTGATGAAGCGGCTGATGTCGCCCGTAAAGATGTTTTGGAAAATCCCACATCTTTTAATAAACAAGACATTGTAAACATGATAAAAAAAGAGACGGGAATTGAGCTTTCTGCGGATGACCCTTTGTGGGCTATGCTTATCTTTACCGATTGTGCCATTCGTTTGAAAGCGCAGGAATTGGAAAAAAATCACATTGATATTTACCGAGAAAATTCCAGCGAAATTAGCGCTTTTTATATTAAAGAAATTAAAAGCGGCGTTGAGCGGGCTTTTCGGTCGCAATTTGATGTTTTTGAAAACATTGCAAAAAATTATGTTGGATTATTGCAGGAAGGTGCGGTTGAGCAGGTTTTAAGAATTTCCAATGAAAATCTGCAAAAAGCCACAGCATTGCTTGATAAAAAATCAACCGAAATGAAAAATTCGACTGATTTGTTGGTGATTAACATTAAAAGCATTCAAAGTGATTTGAAAACGAGGCAATTTTGGACAAATGTCAATGTTCTTTTTACTTGGTTAGCACTTTTCGTAGTGCTTTATCTTATCTTTTTTAAATAGAAAATTTTTCAAATAAAAAAGGGCTTTTTACAGCCCTTTTTCTTTTCCTGCTTACGATTAACAACAGGAGACTAATCTTGCAATGTAATGCCAACCACGGTGATGCTACCGCATTCTACCCATGCTTCATTGTAGGTATCTGCGTATCTGATGGCGATTTTTCCATCTTGTGTTTCTTGATTGATGTCAAGAATCGCCTTTTTTCCATTGTGGGTTACAAAAACTAGTGATTTTAAATTATCCAACCATTGCGTTGTTTGCCTTTCTTTTTTATTCAATTCTTGTTCGGTTGGCTCGTGTGTAAGAGCTTGTTTTTCTGTTGACCATGGATTTTCTGATTCACTGCTTTCGCTATCCAATGCATCATTATCATCATCATCGTCAGCCGCATTTGATTGATATTGATGTTTATTTGCAGATGGCGGCGGATTGTATGATTGTGGCGCAGATTCTCTTATGCTTTCACGGCTTTCTTCCCAAGTTTTTTCGTCATTTTGGGCGATGGCGGAGTCGGAATCGTAGTCGTCACTTATCGGCGTTTGATTTTCTTCTTTATCCTTTTTATTCTTTAAAGATTCCAAAAAGCCGCGAATAAGCGTTCGAGATATGAGCTTTGTTTGACTTTCATCATCCAAAAAGTCATCAACCGCTTTTGGATGTTCTTTATAAGCTGTTGCCAAATCGTTAATTGCTGTCACATCCGTGATGTTTTGCTTTGTATAAAACGATTCAGCGAGTTTTGTAGGCAATTCTAACAATGTTTTGTATTGCCCTACCCATGCGGGTGATTTTCCAACTTTTTGGGCGATTTCATTTTGTTTGTAACCTTTTCCAATTTGCATTCCAATGAAATCGGCGATTTCACGCGCTGACAAATCCGCCCGTTGAATGTTTTCTACGACTTGTGCAAAATCATTATAGTCATTGTCAATGTAGGCAAGAATCGTGTTTTGCCCTATTTCTTGCTCGAGAATTTTCGTTGCGCGGTATCGCCTTGCGCCGTGATTGATGATGTAATTTTCACCATCTTCGCGCACAGAGATGGGTTGTTTTAAGCCGATTGCCTTGATGCTATCCGCAAGTTCGCGCAACGATTCTTCACTGAATCCTACATTGCCATCTTTTCTTGGCTGATTAATATCTTCTTTTATTCTATCGAGTCTGATTTTTTGAATCATTTGCTCGGTGTTGTCATTTTTTGCAAATTCAGACAAGGTTGTAAAATTTCCAAACATAATTTTCTCCCTTTTAAGCGGATTTTTTTAAGCGGATTTGGTTGTCATTGTATCAAAAACATATTGCGCAACAGCTTTGATTTCTTTCATTGCTTTTTTTGCCGCACTCTTTTTGATTTGCCACACAGGTTTTTTGCTTTCCATTGCTTCTGCGAAGCTGTCGCGATTACTCACTGCAAAAGGCATTAAAATTTTGTTGTAGAGCTTTTTAAGTTCTTCAATTTTCGCCATTTGCCGTGGTTTTCTAACGTCTATTTTGTTTGGCAACATTCCTATAAATTGGAGTTTTGGATTTTGCTTTTTGATTTGCTTAAAAATCGCCAAGATATTGTTTGCGCCAATCAAGCTAAACGTTTCCATTTCAATTGGCGACATCATAAAATCTGCCGCACTTAATGCGA
>JBNMHE010000147.1:0-3883 GCA_050872585.1 Rhodocyclales bacterium
GCACAATGATGCTCAAAAGCGGCTCGGCTGGATTGATTGATTGATTGATTGATTGATTGATTGATTGATTGATTGATTGATTGATTGATTGATTGATTGATTGATTGATTGATTGATTATTTTTAATTTGCGTCTTCATTTTATTTTGTTTTCCTTTAAAAATCAATGGGTTAGATAAAAAAATCCACGGTCAACGTTTAATTTTTTTGAAAATTTTTTCACGTTGACCGTGGAAAATTGAACATTTTAGGATTTTCCCCAAGCGCGCGCCAATTCTTCGGCTTTGCCCAAATAGTTCTCGGGTTTTAAGGCCAATAAAGTTTCTTTGGCGTCATTGTCAATGACAAGCGTTTGAATAAACTGTTGCAAAACAGGCAACGTGACGGCTTGGCCGCGCGTTAAATTTTTAAGTTGTTCATACGCTTGCGGCACGCCAAAACGGCGCATCACCGTTTGCACGGCTTCGGCAAGAAGGGCGGGATTGTGTGTTAAATCATTTTGCATGGCTTCTTGATTGATTTCCAATTTGGCCAAACCTTTTTTAAGCGATTGCAACGCCAAAAACAAATAACCGATTGCCACGCCCATATTGCGCAAAACAGTAGAATCGCTTAAATCACGTTGAAAGCGCGAAATGGGCAATTTGTGTGACAAATGCGTCAAAATGGCGCGCGACAATCCCAAATTGCCTTCGGCATTTTCAAAATCAATGGGATTGACTTTGTGCGGCATGGTGGAAGAACCCACTTCGCCTTTTTTTAATTTTTGGTGAAAATAACCATAGGCAATGTAACCCCAAATGTCGCGCGCCACATCCATTAAAAGCGTTGATAAATGCGCCAAAATATCAAAAAATGCGGCAAAAGAATCGTGCGGTTCAATTTGAATGGTGTAGGCATTTTGTTCAAGTTCCAATTCTTTTAAAATTTGTGCGGCAAAATTTTGCCAATCCACGTTAGGATAAGCCACAAAGTGCGCATTAAAATTGCCTACTGCGCCATTCATTTTGGCTTCAAAACGATGGTTTTTAATTTTTTCAATCAGTTTTTCCAAACGATTGCCAATGTTGGCGATTTCTTTGCCCATTGTTGTGGGCGTTGCCGCTTGTCCGTGTGTGCGGCTCATCATCGGCGTTGCGGCAAAATCCAATGCCATTTGTTTGAAAATGCGCAATAAGACGTTTAATTCCGGCAAAAGCACATTTTTGTTGGCATTTTGCAGCATCAACGCATGCGCCACATTGTTGATGTCTTCCGATGTGCAAGCAAAATGGATGAATTCCGATGCTTGTTGCAATTCGGTTAAATCAGCGGTTTTTTCACGAATCCAATATTCCAATGCTTTCACATCGTGGTTGGTGGTTTTTTCTATTTGTTTGACTTCGCTGGCGTTTTCTACCGAAAAATGATTTTCTAAGTTTTCCAAAAATTGCACCGCACTTGAAGAAAAGGGCGACAATTCTTTGATGTTTTCTTCATTGGATAAAGCTTTCCACCAAGCCAATTCCACTTTTAAACGATAACGAATCAAAGCGTATTCTGTAAAATAATGCTGCAAATCAAGCAGTTGATTTTGGTAGCGCCCATCCAAAGGGCAAATGTTCAATAAAGCATTCATTTTGGTTTTTCCAAAAAAAAGCGTTATTTTAATCAAATTTATTTTTGAAAATTTTTTTGAGTTGACCGTGGAAAATCGTTTTTCTTTGTTTTTTTTCTTGTGTTTGTGTTGTTTGGCAACCTTGTTGTTCAGAATGGCGTTGGTGCAAGTTTTGCCCATCTCGCTTTATGTGGATGAAGCGCAATATTGGACTTGGGCACAAAATTTGGAATTTGGCTATTTTTCCAAGCCGCCGATGGTGGCATTTTTGATTTTTTTATCCACACAAATTTGGGGCAACACTTTAATTGGCGTTAAATTTTTGGCCATGTTGGCTTATCCATTGAGCGCTTTAATTCTTTTTTTGATTGCCAAAAAATTAAATTTTTCCAATTTAATGGCTTTTTGGTGCGGTATATTGTGTTTGTTTTTGCCGATTTTTTCTTGGTTGGGGTTGGTGGTTTCAACCGATGCTTTTTTAATTTTATTTTGGGCGCTTTCTTTTTATTTTTTTATCCAAGCTTTGGAAAATAATTCTTGGCAAAATTGGTTGTGTTTGGGTTTGTTTTTGGGTTTGGGATTATTAACCAAATACAGTATGGCTATTTTTATTTTCAGCGCATTTTTGTATGCCTTGTTTTTTAATAAAAAAATTTTATTTTCTATTCAACCTTATGTTGCTTTGTTGTTTTCTTTTTTAATTTTTTTCCCCAACATTTTGTGGAATATTCAAAACAATTTTCCAACTTTAAAACACACTGCGGAAATTACCATTCAAAAAAAAGCACAAGGTGGAATTTTTACTTTGCTGGAATTTTTATTTTCTCAATGGTTTATTTCTGGTTTAATTTTAGGCAGTATTTTTGTTTTTTTAATTTTAAATAAACATTATTGGAAAAATAAAATATTCCAACTTTTATTTTTATTTGCCATTCCTTTTTGGCTGGTGGTAGCTTTGCAAGCTTTTTTAAAACAGGCCAATGCCAACTGGGCAGCGCCGGCTTTTTTAACCATGATTTTATCGTGCGTTTTGTTTTTGGAAAACAAAAAAAAATGGCTTTATTGGGCTTTGATTGTGGAATTGTTTATTTCTATTTTGGCTTATTCTTGGGAATGGATTTTGCCTAATTTTACGCACAATCCAAAAATAATTCACGCTCCTTTTGTGCGGGCGCAAGGTTGGAAAGAATTGGCAAAATCGCTTGAAAATGTTTTAAAAAAAGAAAATACCAACATTTTAATTGCTGAAAATCGCACAATCATTGCACATTTGTCTTATGAATTGCGGCATTTAAATTTAAACATTGTTTCTTGGAATCCCAATCAAACCCAAAAAGATTATTATCAAATGAAGAGCAATTTGGAAAATTTTAAAAATCAAAATGTTCTTTTTTTAAGTGAAACACCGTTTGATGAAAATAAAATAAAAAATACAGCACCTTATTTTAAACATTTTGAAAAAAATTCTGCGTTGACCGTGGAAAATCATTTGGATTATCCCAAACGTGTTTTGTATATTCAAAAAATGTATGGTTTTTTGGGTTATTCTAATTTTAAGCAATAATTGGAAAGTGTTTTTTTCCTTGACTTTTCAACGCAAAGCGCTATTTTAAGCTCTTTTTTTTGATGAAATAGTATGAAGCTCACTGGTGCAGAAATTTTAATTCAAGCGCTCCAAGCGGAAAATGTGGAATACGTTTTTGGTTATCCGGGCGGCGCTGTTTTGCATATTTATGACGCATTGTTTAAACAAAACAAAATTAAACACGTTTTGGTGCGCCACGAACAAGCCGCCGCACACGCTGCCGATGCGTATTCTCGTTCTTCTCATAAAGTGGGCGTGGCATTGGTAACATCTGGCCCCGGGCTAACCAATACAATAACGGGCATTGCAACCGCTTATATGGATTCCATTCCAATGGTGGTGATTAGCGGGCAGGTGAATACGGATTATATCGGGCAAGACGCTTTTCAAGAATGCGATGCCGTGGGCATCACAAGGCCGTGTGTGAAGCACAATTTTTTGGTTAAAAATGTCAAAGATTTGGCGCTGACCATCAAAAAAGCCTTTTATATCGCCCAAACGGGGCGCCCAGGCCCCGTGGTTGTTGATGTGCCCAAAGACGTAACGGCGCAAGTGGCAGAATTTGATTATCCTGAAACGGTTGCTATGCGTTCTTATAACCCAATTACCAAAGGGCATTTGGGGCAAATCAAAAAAGCCTTCCAAATGTTAAAACGTGCCAAACAACCCGTGCTTTACATGGGCGGCGGCGTGGTGTTGGCC
>JBNMHE010000148.1:0-3878 GCA_050872585.1 Rhodocyclales bacterium
TGGTGAAAAACCGCATCATTGGATTTTAATTTTGTGTTTGTTGTGTTCTATTTTGTTGGCGTATGGGACGACTATTTTGATAGAAAATCCCTTGCGCTTTGGAAAATTCAATCGCCTCAAAGTGTTCGGCTTGTCTTTGGTGATGGGAATTTTGGCTGCTTGGGGAGCTTGGGTGCAAAATTTAAACTTTGTGCATGAAAAAGGCGGTTGGGAAGTTTCTGCCGACAAAATTGCGCACAAAGGCAATGCTGGTGAATGGACACTTTATGGCAATCGTTTGGCAGAAAAACGCATTGTGCTTTTGGGCGACTCGCACATGCAACATTTCACGGCACAAATTGTGGACCAACTGGGCGATCACTTTGCAATAGATAGCATTGGTGTGGGCGGTTGTTTGGCTGGGAAAAATATGATTGAAAATTTCGGTGCCGCAGGTGGATCAGCCGAGCCTTGTGTAAAAGCGCGCGAGGCTTTGCGCAATGCCAAAACGCCCGATATTGCCATTGCCAGCAATCATTGGCGTATTTATTCTAATAATCCGCAAAATCAAGAAGATTTACACAAGAAACTGATGGAGCAAGTCGCTTTTTTTAATCCGCCGCCCAAAATGATGATTTTTATTGGATCTCCGGGCGAAGTAGATTATGCTTGTGAAACCTACAACAAACGGCGTTTAAAACATTCCACAAAAGAATGTGGCACAGTCAATGCCCAAATTTATCAAAATTATATTCGTTGGACAAAATCACAAAACTTTCCACCTTTTGTGCATTTTATTTATTCTTTTTTGGATTTGTGCAATTTTGAAACAGGTCAATGTTCTTTTGAAAATCAAAACAATCAAAAAAATTATATGAATAATGATCACATTAGTTATGCGGGTGGAGAAAAAACCATTCAAAAATTAAAAAAATTAATTGCCGAAAATGACAAAAATTTTTAAATAGAATCAATTAAAAAAGAATAAAAAAATCCACGGTAAACGAAAAATTTTTTCAAAAAAAATTAACGTTGACCGTGGATTTTTAGAAAAAAAACGATTTTCCACGGTCAACCGTGATTTTTTTTCAAAATTAAAAAGCAAAACGCGCACCAAAAACTTGGTGCGCGTTAATCGGCTTACTTCTTAAAAGAAGAAGAGCGCGATGAAGAATATCGGTGCGCCAAACAGCATAGCGGTAATGCAGTAACCCATAATGTCGCGCACGCCCAAGCCCGCGATTGCCAAAGCAGGCAATGCCCAGAAAGGTTGCGCCATATTCGTCCACATATCGCCATAGGCAATGCCCATTGTCATTCTGCCCATGTATTCCGCAACCGGTAGGTTGTTGGCTTTGATAATTTCCGCCGCCGCATCAATAGCAAATGGTCCTTGCACAACCCAGTGCCCACCGCCCGATGGCACCACAAAGTTGATAATACCCGAGCAAATCCAAGTGAATACGGGGAAAGTTTCAGGTGTGGAAATTGCCACAAACCATTCGGTAATTTGCGCGCCCACGCCGGATTTTTCCATCATCGCGGCAATGGCGGCATAAAATGGAAATTGCATCACCACGCCTGCGGTGTTTCTGGTTGCCGCTTCAACGGCACGCATATACGCCATTGGGGTTTTATGCAAAATCATCCCAACAACCACAAAAATGTAGTTCATCACGTTGATGTTGATGTTGAACCCTTTGGTGTAAAAGTAGTTCGCCAAATATGCCAAGCCGATTAAGCTGACCAACCAAGTAACCATTTTGCTTTCTTCCAACTTCACCGCTGGCACGGCGTCTTTGGGCACGTCAATGTTGAAAGAGCTTTGGTCGTTTTCCAACAAAGATGGGTCAATCCCGCGTGGTGTTTTGGGCAACATTCTGGCAGTGATAAGCGGTAACACCACAATCATCGCCACCACCAAGAAAATGTTATACGTTGCCAAAAGCGTGTGTTGAATGGGAATGGTTCCATCGGGCAAATCTTCTGGGAACAAAGCGGCAATTTTGGCAGCCATCGGGTTGCCGGGCGTGGCTGCCAACAAAGGCATCGAACCCGAAAAACCCGCGCCCCACACCATAAACCCGATATAACCTGCGGCAATCAACAAGCCGTAGTCGTATTTGGGATTTTGGCGTGCCACTTCACGAGCCAAAATGGCGCCAACCACCAAACCGAAACCCCAGTTCAATGAGCAAGCAATGGTGGCGCACAATGTCACAGTGAAAACCGCACTGCTATTGCTTTTGGGCACAGAAGCAATGCTTGCCAACAATTTGCGGCACGGCGCAGAGCTTGCCAAGGCACAACCCGAGACGATAATCATCGCCATTTGCATGGTGAAAGCAAGCAAACCCCAAAAACCGCCGCCCCAAATATTCACCATTTCCAACGGGGTATTGCCTAAGCACATCCCCCAAACAAACATCACAAAACCCAAGACAATAGCGAATAGCAACGGACTTGGGAGCCAACGTTCCACAAAACGCGACATTACCGCGGCAAATGAACTAATCATAATTTTCCCCTTACTATCAGCAAGCAAGCCTTTTAAGAAAAGTTTTAAAAGGCTTGCCGATGGTTTGTTTTAAACGGCAACAACAAATTCGGCTTCGGTTGCCGCTTTGACGTCATCCACTGAAACACCTTCTTGCAATTCCACCAAGGTGAGCTTGCCATCGCGCCATTCAAAAACGGCAAGTTCTGTGATGACTTGATCCACACAATGAAGCCCTGTGAAAGGCAAGGTGCAGGCTTTTTTGATTTTGGAATTTCCTGCTTTGTCGCAGTGTTCCATAATCACAATCACCTTTTTGGTGCCGTTGACCAAATCCATTGCACCGCCCATGCCCGGCACCAATTTGCCCGGCACAATCCAGTTGGCAAGGTTTGCTTGTTCATCCACTTCCAAACCGCCCAAAACGGTGATATCCACGTGACCGCCGCGAATGAGTCCAAAGCTGAAAGAAGAATCAAAATACATTCCCCCTTCTTCAATGGTAACTTGCTGAGCGCCGGCATTCACAATTCTTGGATTGGGCGTGTTCGGGTCTTGCGATTTGCCCATGCCCAACATACCGTTTTCGCTTTGTAGGGTAATTTTCACATCGGGCGGCAGATAATTCACCGCTTTGGTCGGCATACCGATGCCCAAATTGACAAAATCGCCGTTTTTGAATTCTTTGGCTAAACGTTTGACGATGCGTTCAACCACTTGTTCTTTTGAGAGATTCATACGCCTACTCCTTTTTGACGATGTAATCCACCACAACACCGGGTGTGATGACGCTGTTGGGTTCAATCACATCCACCATTTCTTCCACTTCCACAATGACCAAATCGGCTGCCATCGCCATCACTTGGTTGAAATTGCGTGTGGTGCCGTCATAAGCAAGGTTGCCGTATTTGTCCGCCTTGGTGGCATACAAAATCGCAATATCTGCCCGCAGGGCTTCTTCAAGCAAATAAGCTTTGCCTTTTACCTCAATGACTTGCTTACCTTCGGCAACAATGGTGCCCAAACCAGTTGGCGTTAAAATGCCGCCCAAACCCCAGCCGCCCGCACGAATGCGTTCCGCCAAGGTGCCTTGCGGCACAAGCTCCACTTCGGTTTCCCCAGCGCTCATTTGGCGGCCGGTTTCCTTGTTGGTGCCCACATGGGTGGCAATAAGTTTTTTAACTTGTTTATTGACGATCAACTGACCGTAACTCACGCCTTCAAAAGCCGAATCGTTGCCAATTAACGTGAGATTTTTGGTGCCTAATTTTGCCAGGGCGGCAAACACCGAATGTGCGGAACCGCAAGCCAGAAAGCCACCAGCCATTACGCTGTTGCCTTCCTTGACCAAGGCTGCCGCTTCTTGTGCACTGATTAAATTGACAAAACAAAAAAAGAAGAA
>JBNMHE010000149.1:0-3848 GCA_050872585.1 Rhodocyclales bacterium
TGAGAAGCCGCCAAACCAATGCTGGCAATGGTGCCGCCCGGTTTCATGGAAGAGGCAATCCAACAAAGCACATCGCCGCCCAAATTATCCACAGCGCCGGCAAAGCGGGCTTTATCCAGCGGGCGAATTTTGTCCAAAGGCAAATCTTGACGGAACAAAACCTCTTTGGCGCCCAAATGTTTTAAGTATTCTTCTTCGTCGTTTTTACCGGTTAAAGCCACCACGTGGTAACCGCGATTAGCCAAAATATCCACCGCCAACGAACCCACGCCGCCGGTGGCGCCATCCACAATCACTTCGCCTTTTTCTGGGGACAAACCGTTTTCTTCCATTCTTAAAATGCCAAGCGCCGCGGTGAAACCAGCGGTGCCAAGCGCCATGGAATCAAACAAAGACAAACCTTTTGGCAAAGGCACAATCCAATCGGCAGGAATGCGTGCGTATTGCGCATAACCGCCATGGTGCGCCACGCCAATATCAAAACTGGTGGCAATGACCTTGTCGCCTTTTTTAAAGCGTGAATCGGCACTTTCTTCCACTTCGCCAGCCAAATCAATGCCGCCCACACACGGAAAACGGCGGATAATTTTGCCTTTGCCCGTTCCTGCCAAAGCGTCTTTAAAATTAACGCTGGAATAAATCACGCGAATAAAAACTTCGCCCGGGTCTAAATCAGTTGTGGAAAGCGTGGTAAAACCACTTTCATTTTGACTTTGAATCAAAAATGCTTGAAATTGCGCCATAGTCTTTTAAGAGTTCAAAAAAATGCCTTATTTTAAGCCAAATTCGATTTGGTTTTTCAAAAAATTTTACTTTATCCATTTGGAAAAACATTCCGCGCGCTTTGTCGGCTCAAAAAACAAAAAATCCACGGTCAACGCCAAAAAATTTTCAAAAACAATTTACGAAAAAAAATCTTTTTCATACAATGCGCGCCTATGAAAAAATTTTTGCCCTTTTTGTCTTTGTTTTTAATCCAAACCGCTTGTGCCAACGAACTGATTGCCTTGGCGGAGCCTGCCGTTGCGCCTTTTGTGCAAGAGGAAAAAACGGATATTTTCAAAGTTCATCCTTCACAAGAAGTGCTTTTGAACGCTTTAAAATGGGTGGGCGTGAAATACAAATTAGGCGGCAACACCGAAGACGGCTTGGATTGTTCGGGTTTTGTGCGTTTGGTTTTTAAAGAAAGTTTAAACAAAGAATTGCCGCGCACGGCTCGCGCAATGAGTGAAGTGGGCGAAAAAATTTTCAAAGAAAATTTATCCCCGGGCGATTTGATTTTTTTCAATACTTTGCGCCGGCCTTTTTCGCACGTAGGCATTTATTTGGGTGACAATTATTTTTTGCACGCTCCCAGAAAAGGCGCGCATGTTCGCCTTGAAAAATTAAGCACGGCTTATTGGCAAAAACGCTTCAACGGCATTCGCAGAATTTTTTAATTTTTTTTAATTTTTTAATTTTTTTTAAATTTTCTTAAATTTTGTAAAAAATTCTTACAAAAGCTTAAATTAAAAAATTTAAAATAAAAGCCTTTATTTTTTGCAAAAGGACGCTATGTTTTCCAAAAAAATTTGGGCTTTTTTGCTTTTTGTGCATCTTGCCCCTTTGGCATCGGCCTCTACTTTGCCGGATTTTACCGATTTGGTAGAAAAAACCGGTTCGGCAGTGGTCAATATCAGCACCACGCAAACCATCTCCAATGCGCGAATGAATTTTCCGTTTGGGCATTTTGAAGGAGAAGGACCGGCGTTTGAATTTTTCCGCCATTTTTTTCCGGAAGAAGCTTGGGAAGAAGTGCCACGCGAATACCAAAACAAATCTTTGGGTTCGGGTTTTATCATCAGCCAAGATGGTTATATTTTAACCAATGCGCATGTGGTATCCGAAGCCGATGAAATCAGCGTGCGCTTAACGGATAAAAGAGAATTTAAAGCCGAAGTCATTGGCATGGATCGCCGAACTGATGTGGCTTTGTTAAAAATTGCCGCGCAAAATCTGCCGATTGTCAAACAAGCCAAAAGCGATTCCGTGAAAGTGGGCGAATGGGTGGTCGCCATTGGTTCGCCTTTTGGTTTTGATAATTCCGTGACCGCGGGCATTGTTTCTGCCAAAGGGCGTTCCTTGCCACAAGAAAATTATGTTCCGTTCATTCAAACCGATGTCGCCATCAACCCGGGCAATTCCGGTGGTCCTTTGTTCAATATGCAAGGCGAGGTGATTGGCATCAATTCGCAAATTTACAGCCGCTCGGGCGGTTATATGGGCGTCTCATTTGCCATTCCCATTGAAGTAGCCATGGAAATTCAAGGCCAGTTGCGCCAATCAGGCAAAGTCAGCCGCGGGCGTTTGGGCGTGGTCATTCAAGATTTAACGCCGGATTTGGCCAACAATTTGGGTTTAAAAACGCAAAATGGCGCGTTGGTGAATATGGTAGAAGACAATGCGCCGGCCAAAAATGTTCTGCGTGCCGGCGATGTGATTACGCATTTTAACGGCAAAGCCATTGAAAAATCCGCCGATTTGCCGCGTCAAGTTGCCGCATTGCCGCCAGGTTCCGAAGTCAATTTGGGCATTGTGCGCGCCGGCAAAAGCCAAAATGTGACGGTGCGTTTGGGCGAAATGTCTGAGAATTCCAACTTTTCAAAACGCAAAACGCCCAAAAAATCGGCGCAAAATAATCGTTTTGGCTTGGGATTATCGCCTTTGAATGCGGCGCAAAAAGAGCGTTTGGGTTTGCCACATGGTTTAAAAGTGGAAGAAGTGCGCGGTTCGCTTTTAAAAGGCAATTTGAAGCGCGGCGATATTATTTTGTCGCTGATTCACCAAGGCAAAGAAACGCCCGCGCACAATGTGGCGGATTTTGCCAAAGCAATGGATGCCTTGCCGCCCAACGATTCTTTTACCCTTTTGGTGCGCCGCGGTGAAATGCAAATGTTCATCACCTTAAAAGAAAATAAAAAATAAAAAACAGAAGATAAAAAATCAAAAAATCCACGGTCAACGCGAAAAAAATTTGAAGATTTTTTGACGTTGACCGTGGATTTTTTAAATCAAAAAAAATTTTTATTCCAACAAAGCCAAAACCAAATCCGCATAATCGCGGATGATGAGGGAAAAAGCTTTCAACAACGATTCTTTTTCAAACTGCAAGCGATTCCAAGCGCCTTCATCCATCAAAGGCACAAAGGTGTTTTTTTCGCCCAAAGAAAGCGCGCATGCAATGGCGCGCGCCACATGCACAATATCCGTTAAAACATCCGCATTTTGCGCAGACGGATGATCCACATTTTCAATAATCAAAACAAAGCGTTCAGGCAAATTCCAACTTTTTGCAAGTTGCGCACCCAATGTGGCGTGATTAAAAGGAAACCGTTGATTTTCAACATGGAGCAAAGGCACATCGTGTTCAAGAGCAAATTGCGCCATTTGGGCATAATCTTCGGGAAAAACGCGCGCCAGCGCCAAACGACCAATTTCATGGAGCAAACCCGCAGTAAAAGCCAATTCCGCATTTTCTTTTTTCAGCAAAGCCAAATGCCGCGCGGCAACGGCAACGGCAATAGAATGTTGCCAAAATGCGTGTGGGTCAAAATACCTTGTTTTGGGAAAGGAAAAAGCGCGCGTTAAAGAAACGCCAAAAGCAATGTTGCGAATGGTGCGAAATCCCAAAATAATAATGGCGCTTTCCAAGTGATCTACTTTTCTGACCAAACCATAAAAAGGCGAATTGGCAACGCGCAAAGTGCGCACCACAATAGATTGTTCTTGCACCATTTGTTTTGCCAAAACAAAAACGTCAATGTCTTCATCCAACATACTTTGAATGATTTTTCCCGACAAAGCCGGCA
>JBNMHE010000150.1:0-3791 GCA_050872585.1 Rhodocyclales bacterium
ACCAAAGACAAGCCGAACACTTTGAGGCGATTGAATTTTCCAAAGCGCAAGGGATTTTCTATCAAAATAGTCGTCCCATACGCCAACAAAATAGAACACAACAAACACAAAATTAAAATCCAATGATGCGGTTTTTCACCATAATAAATTTTCAAATAAACCAACAATGGCCAATGCCACAAATACAATGGATAAGAAATTCGGCCTAAAAAAATCGCCATTTTGTTTTTTAAAATTTTGCAATTCAAATAAGCCTTTTCGCCCGCCAAAATAATTAAAATCGCCCCAGTTGTTGGAACCAATGCCCAATAACCCGGATAAGGTAATCCTTCCCTAATGCGAAAAAAACCAAAAATCAACAATAAAAATCCAAAAAACGATAAAAAATTCGGTAAAGTTTGCCCCGCTTTTCGTGGATTCGTAAATAATATTTTGGATAAATAAAAATCTAAAAAATTAAAAATAAAATTTTCATTTTCTTTTTCATTTTCTTTTTCATTTTCTTTTTCCGTGTTATTTTTATTCTTGTTTTTTAAACCCAAAGAACAACAAAAATTATTGTAAGTTGTTGATTTTAAAGAACTTTTACCCCCCCCAAGCAAAAAGTGTGCCAAAATGGCGCCGCTTAATAATTCCCACATTCTGCACCAAGGCGCATAAAATGTGCCGGTAGGATTTTTAAAAATAAAATAACGATTGAGAAAAAAAGAAAACACAAACAAAATCACAATCAAGCTGATCAACCGAAAATGTTTTTGGTGTGCAAAATAAAGCAAAAACGGAAAAACAATATAAAATTGTTCTTCAATTCCCAAACTCCAAAGATGCAAAAGCGGTTTGAATTCGGAAGCGGTATCAAAATAACCGCTTTCATTCCACAATAAAAAATTAGAAAAAAAGCGGAACCGGCAAAAATATGTTTGGAAAGATTTAAAAATTCGTCATCAAAAAAAATGATTTTTCCAAAAATAAAAGTGGAAAACAAAACGAGAATTAAAGCGGGAAAAATGCGGCGAATGCGATGAGAATAAAAACTTAAAAAAGAAAAGCGATTTTCATTTAAATGCGTGAAAATAATTCTGGCGATTAAAAACCCAGAAATCACAAAGAAAATATCCACGCCGATAAAACCGCCGCGCAAAATTTTGGGAAAAAAATGGTAAATCACCACAGACAAAACCGCCAGCGCACGCAAGCCATCAATATCCGCGCGGTAATTCAAAGCCTTGGAAAAATTTTGATTGAACATGTTGATTAAAAAATAAAAAAGAAAATCAAAGTTATTGAAAAAGTTCTTAATTTAAAAAAACAAAAAAATTTTAAAATTTTTTTGTTTTTTAAATTTTTTTTAAGTTGACCGTGGATTTTTTTAAATCAACAAAAAAATTGCTTGGTTTATTTTAAAAAAATCTCTCCGCGTTTTAAATCTATTTTCCCTTCTTTTTTTAATTCTTTTAAAATACGCGTGACGGCTTCTCTTGCCGAGCCAATATTATTGGCAATTTCTTCATGGCTAATTTTAATTAAATTGTTTTTCGCTTGATTTTCCAAAAACTTCATTACGCGTAATTTCAAAGTTGAAAAAGCAACATCATTGATGGTTTCCAATGCTTTTGAAAAACGTTTGCTCATCAAATTTAAATTAAATTGCATAATTTTTGGATAATCCGCACATAAAAATTCATAACTTTTATTTTTCAATAAAAAAACTTCCATATCTTCTTTAAACTCAACCCACAATTCATCGGCAATAGAATTTAAAATGCAGGTTGTGGATAATATGCAACAATCTTCTTTATTTAAAAAGAAAATTGTAATTTCTTTTCCATTTTCATTCAAATAAAAAACACGGGCGTTGCCATTTAAAATTAAAAAAAATCCCAAATCTTTTAAATAAACAGTTTCACCCGATTTAAATTTTTTAATATTTCCATTTTGATTTAAAAACGCCAAAGATTTTAAATCTCCACCGATTTTTTCATTAAATTTTTTTAACATTTTTTCCTCAATGTAACTTTGTTACGGAAAAGCGGTTTTGGAACGTTTAAACTCAACGCATTCTTCAATCAAGGAGCATAAAAAATGCAAATTTTAAACGAATCAAACTTTGAACAAACTTGCCAAAATGGCTTGGTTTTGGTGGATTTTTTTGCCACGTGGTGCGGCCCTTGCAAAGCACTTTCACCCATTTTGGAAGAAGTTGAAAATGATTTTAAAGAAAAAATCAAAATTGTCAAAGTGGATGTGGAAGCATCGCCCGATTTATTACAAAAATTTAAAATCACCGCCGTGCCGACTTTGATTTTTTTAAAAGATTTTAAAGAAATTGAACGCATTCAAGGCGCACAAAGCAAAGCCGCTTTAATCAAATACATTCAAAAATTGATTTGATTTTTTAAACAACTTTTAAAAAGAGATAAAAAAAATGGAAAACCAACGCTCTTTAGAACATTTTCCGATTATGTTTTTTGCAAGCATAATGGGAATGTTTGGTTTAAGTTTGGCATTAAAAAAAGCCGCTCAATTTGATTTTTTTAGTGCTTATTTTTTAAATTTGCATTTTGGCGTTGGTTTATTTTCAAGCATTGTTTTTGTTGTTTTTTTGTTGCTTTATTTGTTCAAAACCATTTTTTATTTTCAATATGTAAAAGAAGAGTTTTCACATCCTATCAAAATCAACTTTTTTGGCGCTTTGTCTATTTCAACATTGATGTTTGCTTTGTTTTTAAAAGGCAGATTTTATTGCGTTGATTTTGCTTTGCTTTTAATTGCTTTATTATTCCAAGGTTTGTTTAGTTTAATTATTGTGCGATTTTGGATTTTAAATCATTTAAAACCTACGCAACTTTCGCCTGCTTGGTTTATTCCAATGGTTGGCAATTTAATTGTTCCTTTGGTTGCACATTCCATTGACCCACAATTTAATTTAATGATTTTGTTTTATTTTTTAAGTGTGGGAACATTTTTTTGGATTATTTTATCCACATTGATTTTTTCACGTTTATTGTTTGAAGAAAATTTACCCGTTAAATTTTTGCCAACCTTATTTATTCTTATTGCGCCGCCCAGCATTTTGGCAATAGATTTAAATATATTTTTTCCGCAAAATATATTCAGCATTTTGATTTTTTGCATTGCATTATTTTATGAATTACTGTTGTTTTTTTTATTGCCCAATTTTAAACAAGTTTTCAATGCGCCTTTTGCATTATCTTGGTGGGCATTTTGTTTTCCTTTGTGCGCATTTTCATTGTCCGCATTTGAATTAAAACAAACCACTTTTGGTTTTTTGGCACTCTGTTTGGCATTTTTAAGTGTTTTATTTGTTGGCATTCAAACTTTAATTGCCATTTATAAAAAACAAATTTGCCAAGCAGAAAAATAAGTTTTTTTAATCACAACACAAGGAGTTTTAAAATGAACGTTGGAAAAATTGAAAGAAGCATTCGTTTTGTTTTGGGAATTGTTATTCTCGGCATTGGCGGATATTATGAAAATTATTGGGGTTTATTAGGCCTTATTCCGCTTTTAACCGGATTAGTTGGTTTTTGCCCTTTGTATTTTCTTAAAAAGAAAATGAAACCGTATTGCCCCATTTGCAAATTAAAAAACGGCAAAAATTCTTGTTCGTAAAATAAAATCAATTTGTTTTTTAAATTAAATTTCAAAAAAAATCCACGTTGACCGTGGATTTTTTTGCTTTTTTGAAGATGGTTTTAATTGTAAAATTCTGGCTTTGACAACTTTTTCCAAAAGAGAATCAAAATGAATCCCAAAACCACTGATAATGC
>JBNMHE010000151.1:0-3790 GCA_050872585.1 Rhodocyclales bacterium
CAACGTGAAAAAGGCGAAAAAGAATTTGCCAATCCCCGAAATGCCGCCGCCGGAAGCTTGCGTCAGTTGGATTTTAAAATCACCAAAGCGCGCAAACTTTCTTTTTTTGCTTATGCGTTAAATGATTTGCAAGGCTTGGCAATGCCGCAAACGCATTGGGAATGTTTGATTTTGTTGAAAAATTTTGGATTTGCGGTGGAAAAAGAAGTTTTTTTAGCAAAAAATGAACAGCATTTAAGCCAGATTTTTCAAAAAATGATGCAACATCGCGCTGATTTGCCTTATGACATTGATGGTTTGGTCTACAAAGTGAATCGCTTGAAAGCGCAAGAAGAATTGGGATTTGTTACGCGCTCGCCGCGCTTTGCTATGGCGCACAAATTCCCGCCACAAGAAGCATTATCTGAAATTATGGCCATTGATATTCAAGTAGGCAGAACCGGCGTTTTAACCCCAGTAGCGCGTTTGAAACCGGTTTCTATTGGCGGTGTGACCATCACCAATGCCACATTGCACAATGCATTAGAGCTTGCCAAAAAAGATGTGCGCGTGGGCGATTGCGTGGTGGTGCAAAGAGCCGCCGATGTGATTCCCGAAGTGCTGCGCGTTTTAAAAGAAAAACGCCCGCAAAACACCGCGCCTTTTGCCATGCCTGAAAAATGTCCGGTTTGTTTTTCCGATGTTGTTAAACAAGAAACATTTTATTATTGCGTGAATGAAGAATGTCCAGCGCAAATAAAAGGACAAATTAAATTATTTGTTTCGCGCCGCGCAATGAATATAGATGGCTTTGGAGAAAAACTAATTGACCAACTGGTTCATTTAAAACGTTTGAATTGTATCACGGATATTTATTCTTTAAATAAAAAAGAATTAAGCCAATTAGAACGTTTGGGAGAAAAATCAGCTTTAAAATTATTCAATAATATTCAAAAAAGTAAAAATACAACTTTGGCGCGATTGATTTACGCTTTGGGAATTAAAAATGTCGGTGAAAAAACCGCGGAAGATTTGGCAAACTATTTTAAAACTTTATCCAATTTGGAAAAGGCAACTTTGGAAAATTTGCAAAGCATCAATGATATTGGAAACATTGTTGCAACAAGCATTGTAGATTATTTTAAACATCCAAAAAATCAAAAAATATGCGCTTATTTTTTAAATAAAGAAAATAATTTTGTTTTAAATGTTGAAGAAAAAACAGGATTGTTAAAAAATAAAAATTTTGTTTTAACGGGAACACTTTCCAAACCGCGAGATTATTATAAAGATTTCATTAAAAATAATGGCGGGAATATATTAAGTTCTATTTCCAAAAAAACAGATTTTTTAATTATTGGAGAACATGCTGGTTCCAAATTAAAAAAAGCAAAAGAATTGAATATCACAACATTGGATGAAAACAATTTTTTTCTTATTTTAATTTTCCACAGTGAGATGAAGTTTTTTTAAATTTTTTAAAGGTTGACCGTGGAAAATTTTAATCATTTTAATGATTGTTTGAATTATTTGGAAAATCTGCATCCCAAAGGCGAAGCGGGCATTGAATTGGGATTGAATCGGGTTTTGACCATTAAAAATGCTTTAAAACAAAAGGAATTTTGTCCCATAGTTTTTATTGCGGGCACCAATGGCAAAGGTTCGGTGGCCGCTTTTTTGGAAGCCATTTTTTTGGCAACAGGCAAAAAAACCGGCGTTTATACTTCGCCGCATTTAAAGCATTTTTCTGAGCGCATCAAAATCAACGGGCACAATGCAACGGAAAATGAATTTTGCCAAGCGTTTAAAAAGATTAAAAAAATCAAAGAACAAGAAAATGTTTTTTTAACTTATTTTGAATTTATTACTTTGGCCGCTTTTGAGATTTTTAAAAATCACCAAGTGGAGATTTTGATTTTGGAAATGGGCTTGGGCGCACGTTTGGATGCGGTCAATATTTACGAACCCACGGTTTCGGTTTTAAGCAGTGTTGCTTTGGATCATCAACATTTTTTGGGTGATTCGGTTGAAAAAATTGGTTATGAAAAAGCGCATGTTTTTCGTGCGCAAAAACCAGCATTTTGCGGGATGGAAAATCCGCCACAAAGTGTTTTGGATTATGCGCAAAAATTGCAAACCGATTTGAAAATTTTTAAAAAAAATTTTGGGTTGACCGTGGATTTTTTTAAAAATTCGGTGCATTTTTTGGGTGAAAATTTCAACTTAATCACAGCAATGCCACAAATTAAAACGCCTTTGAGCAATGCGGCTTTGGCGGTGCAAGTGGCGCATTTTTTTAATGTTTCTTCTGATTTCATCAAACAAGGCATTGAAAGTGCGCAATTAAAAGGTCGTTTTGAGATGATTCAACAACAACCTTGCGTGGTTTTGGATATGGCGCACAATGAAGAAGCCTTGTTGAATTTTAAAAATAATTTGGATTTGCTTGGCGAAAAACCTGCATTTGCGGTTGTGGGAATGATGAAAGACAAAGATATGGCAAAAGCATTGCAAGTTTTCAAAGGCGTTTTTTCGGCTTGGTATTGTTGCGATTTGCCCATAGAACGTGCGGCAAAAGCAAAAGATTTGGCAAATATCATTCAAAATGCGGCATTGCAAGGCGAAGTTTTTTGTTGTGAATCGCCGCAAAAAGCATTACAAGCTGTTTTAGAGAAAGCGCCAAAAAATGCTAAAATTGCCGTTTTTGGTTCTTTTCATACCATCTCCAATGTTGTGGATTGTCCTTAATGAGCGATTTTGACGATGACCTTCTTTTAAAAAAACGTGCCCGCCGCCGCTTGGTTGGTGCGGTTGTTTTTGCTTCATTTGTGGCCGTTTTTTTGCCTTTTTTAATGGATGAAAATCCCAACCCAAAAATCGATGATGTGTTGGTGAAAATTCCGCCAGCTGCGCCCGTTGAAAATATTCCTTCCATTTTGCCTGATTCTGCAATTCCAACATGGCCTGCGCAAAATCAAAGTGTCAATGGTTTTTCAAATGATTCTTTCAATGATTCTTTAAAAGAAAATTTAGATCATTTAATGCCCAAAGAAGTGATTAAAAAAGAAGTGAAAGAACCTTTAAAAGAAATGAAAAAGGAAATCAAACAAGAAGTTAAAAAAGAAAACAAAGAATTACCGCAATCTTTGCCCAAAACCGACAAACAAGCCATTTTGGCTGCCAAACGCAAAGCAGCCGAAAAAGAAGCACAACAAAATAAAGATGAAAGTTTGCGCGTTGCGGCTATTTTGGAAGGGCGCGAGTATGCCATTCGTTCTGAAAACGATTGGGTAATTATGATTGGCACGTTTTCCAATACCAACAATGTGAAAAATTTGCGTGCCAAATTAAAAAATATCAATGTGCCTTCTTTTACGGAAACATTGCCCAATCAACAAATCCGCGTGCGTGCCGGACCTTTTAAAACACAACAAGCGGCAGAATCGGCATTAAACAAAATGCAAAGCGCTGGCATGGATGGCAAAATTATTTCAGCACAATGACTTCCTTTGACATTATCTGCTTGTTTGTTTTGGCCATTTCCACGCTTTGGGGTTTGTGGCGCGGTTTGTTAAGCGAGATTTTCGGCTTAATCGGTTGGATTTTGGGTATTATAGGAGCCATTCAAATTGGCATTCACGTTGGCAACGCCTTGCCAATGGAAGCAGGACCGCTGCGCAATATGGCAGGCGGGGCGATTGTATTTTTTACCACGATATTTTTAATTGCCATCGTTCGCATTTGTTTTAAATCCGTTTTAAAAAAATTGGGTTTGGGACCTTTTGACCACATTTTGGGGATGGTTTTTGGC
>JBNMHE010000152.1:0-3741 GCA_050872585.1 Rhodocyclales bacterium
GCTGGGAACAATGGCTTTTTACCAGACTTTACAAAAAAGGCTTGATTTACAAAAAACAAGGCACCGTGAATTGGGACCCCATTGACCAAACCGTGTTGGCAAATGAGCAAGTGATTGACGGGCGCGGTTGGCGCTCGGGCGCTTTGGTTGAAAAGCGCGAAATTCCAATGTTTTATATGAAAATCACCGCTTATGCCGAAGAACTTTTGGCGGATTTGCAAAACCTGAACGGCTGGCCGGATGAAGTGCGTTTGATGCAAAAAAATTGGATTGGCAAATCCATTGGCGTGCGTTTTGCCTTTCCTTATGAAATCCACGGTGAACTTCAAAAACTTTTTGTTTTTACCACCCGCGCCGATACCATTATGGGGGTTACTTTTGTGGTTGTGGCGCCCGAGCATCCTTTGGCAATAGAAGCCGCCAAAACCAATCAAGCGGTGGCTACTTTTATTGAAGAATGCAAAGCGGGCGGCGTTTCAGAAGCCGATTTGGCGGTTATGGAAAAAAAAGGTGTGGCAACGGGTTTGTTTGTGACTCATCCTTTAACCCATGAACAAATCCCCGTTTGGGTAGGCAATTACGTTTTAATGAGTTATGGCGATGGCGCGGTGATGGCTGTTCCCGCGCACGATGAACGCGATTTTGCCTTTGCCTTGCAATACAACTTGCCCATTAAACAAGTGATTAAGGTTGAAAATGAAACGTTTTCGCACACCCAATGGCAAGATTGGTATGCCGACAAAACGCGCGGCGTGTGCGTGAATTCCGATTTTTTAAATGGTTTGCCTTTTGAACAAGCCGTTGAAAAAATTGCCGAAGTTTTAAAAGAAAAAGGTTTGGGCGAGAAAAAAACGCAATTTCGCCTGCGCGACTGGGGCATTTCGCGCCAACGTTATTGGGGTTGTCCTATTCCTTTGATTTATTGCGAAAAATGCGGCGAGGTTTTGGTGCCTGATTCCGACTTGCCCGTGAAATTGCCTGAAAATGTTGCCATCACGGGCGCGGGTTCGCCGTTGTCCAAAATGTCGGCGTTTTATGAATGCCAATGCCCACAATGTGGCGGGGCGGCAAAACGTGAAACCGATACGATGGATACTTTTGTGGAATCGTCTTGGTATTTTTTGCGTTACGCCTGTCCAGATAATGCTGAAAAAATGTTGGATGAACGCGTTTTGTATTGGCTCAAAGGCGGCATTGACCAATACATTGGCGGCATCGAACACGCTATTTTGCATTTGCTTTACGCGCGCTTTTTTACCAAACTCATTCGCGATGAAGGTTTGTTTGAAAATGAAAAAATCAACGAACCTTTTGCGCATTTGCTCACGCAAGGAATGGTGGTGGCGCCCACGTTTTACCGAGAAAAAAACGGCAAAAAAGAATGGTTTAATCCGGCGGATATTGATTTAAAAACCGATTCGCGCGGCAGACCCATTTCGGCGCGTGCCAAAAGCGATGGTTTGGCAGTTGAAATTGGCAACATTGAAAAAATGTCCAAATCCAAAAACAATGGCGTTGACCCGCAAGCCTTGATTGAACAATACGGGGCAGATACCGCGCGGCTTTTTATGATGTTTGCCTCCCCTCCCGACCAATCGCTGGAATGGTCGGATTCGGGCGTGGAAGGCGCTTTCCGTTTTTTAAAACGGCTTTGGAAAATGGTTTTTGATTTTAAAAACGAAGGCGATTTAAATTTAAATTCAAAAACCGATGAAAATGAAAACGCCGATTTAAAACGCAAATTGCACCAAACGATTTTAAAAGTGGAAGATGATTTTTCACGCCGCAAGCAATTCAACACCGCCATTGCCGCGGTAATGGAATTGCTCAATTTGTTGGAAAAAACAAAATTAAATCAAGGCAGTGTTTTAAAACACCAAGTTTTAAAAACTTCTTTATTACTTTTGGCGCCCATTATTCCGCATATTTGTGAATATTTGTATTTTGAATTAACGGGAGAAGATTTAATCAATTCTGCTTATCCTGTGGCGGACAAATCCGCTTTAATTCAAAATGAAATTTTGTATGTTTTGCAAGTCAACGGCAAATTGCGCGGTCAAATAGTTTTAAATGCCGATGCGGATAAAACGGAAATTGAATCTGCCGCCATGCAAAATGAAAATGTGCAAAAATTTATAAACGGAAAACCCGTTAAAAAAATCATTATTGTTCCCAAAAAATTGGTGAATGTTGTGCTTTAAAAATTTTCCACGGTCAACACTATTTTTTTTGAAAAAAATAAAATGTTGACCGTGGATTTTTGAAATGTTTTAAAAAAGGAAAATAAAATGTCGACAACGCCATCCAAAGAAATTGAAATTTTTGAAAATCCGCAAAAAGAACGGGATTATCAAATCAATATTCAAATTCCGGAATTTACTTGCCTTTGTCCAAAAACAGGGCAACCTGATTTTGCGCATTTAACCTTGGATTATATTCCGAATAATTATTGCATTGAATTAAAAAGTTTAAAACTTTATATTTGGTCTTTTCGCAATCAAGGTTGTTTTCACGAAGCGGTCACCAATGAAATATTGGATTTTTTGGTCCAAAAAACAAGCCCGCGTTTGATGCGTTTAACCGCGCGTTTTTATGTGCGCGGCGGCATTTTTACCAATGTGGTGGCGCAATACCGCAATGAAAATTTTAAAGAAAAATTTGATTTTCAACATTTTTCTTTAAATCAAAATGTCGTTTAAATAAAACGCAAATAAAAAGGAGAAGAAAATGGCTGTTGATTTAAATGAAAATTTAAATTCAATAAATTCAATAAATTCAAAAATACCAAGTTTAAATCAATGGCCATTGTTTTTAAAAAATCAAACATTGCCTATTTTAAAAGCCACGCAACGTGGTATTTTATTAGAAAAACAAAAATATGAAAAAGGAGAATTATCTGATTCCCGCATTTTGGCAAAAATTATTTTAAACGACCCGGTGATGACGGTGCATTTGTTGTCTTTTATGCATTATTTAAAAGCTAAAAATTTAAGAAATGAAATCCGCACCATTCAAAGCGCTTTGGTGATGATGGGTATGCAACCTTTTTTTTATCAATTTTCCAATTTGCCGATTATTGAAAATGTTTTAAAAGATTTTCCCAAAGCTTTATTAAATGTTTTTAAAATTATTCAAAAAGCCCAACGTGCGGCAGATTTTGCGCAAAATTGGGCTATTCGCAAAAATGATTTAAATTTGGATGAAATAAGAACCGCGGCTTTGTTGCATCCTTTGGCTGAAATTTTAATTGGCATTTTTTTTCCTGATGTATTGTTAAAATTTAACCAAACTTTGAAAGAAAATCCGGGCATAAGAAGCCGCGATGTGCAAATTAAAATTTTGGGTTTTACGGCTTTTGATTTACAAATGCTTTTAAATGAACATTTGCATTTGCCTTATTTGTTAAAAGAATTGATGAATGAAAGAAAAGAAAAAGAATCCCAACGCGTGAAAATGGTGCATTTGGCAATTCGCTTGGCGCGCCACAGTGCACAAAATTGGAATGATTCAGCCTTGCCCGATGATTATGCAGAAATTGCCAAAATGTTGGGTTTGGATTTGCCAAGCACGTTGAAAATAATCGGTGTGCCGGAATTAAAAAATAGTTAAATAAATAAAAAAAATAAATAAAAAAATAAATTGTTTTTTAAAAAATCCACGGTCAACGTCAAATTTTTTTTAAATTAAATATAAATTAAATATAAAAATAAAGTTTTTTATTTTAAAAAATAAACCATGCCC
>JBNMHE010000153.1:0-3732 GCA_050872585.1 Rhodocyclales bacterium
CCAAACACCGACCCCGTTTGGATTATTGAAAATAACCAAGAAAAACAAATTGAGCACCAAGATTTAAAAATCGGCCACCACGTGATTGTTGGCATTGGTGCGATGATTCCAGTTGATGGCACGGTTTTAAAAGGGCAAGCACTGGTTAATCAAGCCAGTATGACGGGTGAAAGTCTGCCTGTTGTTAAAGAACGTGGAGATAAAGTTTTGTCTGGCACGGTTATCACCGAAGGGCGCATTGTGATCTACGCCGAAAAAGTCGGCAACAATGCCGCTGCCGCACGCATTGCGCAATTTGTGGCGCAATCTTTGAATGAAAAAAGCCAAACGCAATTTGAAGCGGCAACCTTGGCGGATAAAACCGTGCCGGCGGTGTTGGGTTTGGCGGCAACAACTTATTTATTAACGGCTGATTTAAATCGTGTGGCTGCCGTGGTGCAAGCGGATTATTCCTGTGCGTTGAAATTGGCAACGCCCGTGGCGTTTAAATCCTCAATGTATGCCGCAGGTTCAAGTGGCGTGTTGGTCAAAGGTGCTTCTGCCTTGGAACGCTTGGCATTGGCGGATACTTTTGTGTTTGATAAAACCGGCACGCTTACCACTGGCGATTTAAACGTTACGGACGTTTTAACCTTTCACCCGGATTTTTCAGAGGAAAATTTAATTTGCTTGGCGGCATCCATTGAAGAACACTACATTCACCCGATGGCAAAAGCCGTGGTGGAAGCCTCTCGGCACACGCAAAAACCGCACCATTTTGACCACAAAGAAGTGCAATTTATTGTGGCGCACGGCGTAGCCAGCATTGTGGATGGCAAACGCATTGTGGTGGGTTCGCAACATTTTGTGGAAGAAGACGAAGGCATTGATTTTTCACGCCACAAAACGCAAATTGACCAACTGGTTTCATCAGGCAAAACCTTGCTTTATATTGGTTTTGGCGGCAAAGCCTTGGGCGTCTTGGCATTAGAAGATTCCATTCGCCACAATTCTGCGTTGATGGTTGCGCAATTAAAAAAATTAGGCGTTAAAAAAATTGTGATGCTCACGGGCGATGTTGCCCAACACGCCCAAAAAATCGCCAAGCAGTTGGGGTTGGACGAATGCCACGCACAATTGATGCCCGAAGACAAAGCGCACATTTTGCAAAAAATGATTCAACAAGGCGACAAAATTGTTTTTGTGGGCGATGGCATAAACGATGCGCCCGCTTTAAGTGGCGCACAAGTTGGCATTGCTATGCATCGTGGGGCGGACATTGCGCAGTTGGCAAGCGACATTGTTTTGTTAAAAGACGACATTCAAAAAGTTGCGCACATCAAAGCCTTGGCAAATGCGAATCAAAAACTCATCAACAGCAATTTTCGTTTGATTATGGGTTTAAACACCGGCATTCTTGCCGCCGCATCCTTAGGGCTTTTGAACCCTGTTAGCGCAGCGCTGCTTCACAATGGTTCTACCATTTCTATTTTGATTCGGGCATTTTTGGGCGTGGGCAAAAATCCACGCTAAACGCTTTGTTTTTATAAAAAAATCCACGGTCAATGTTTTATTTTTTTGAAAAAAATAATTGGTTTACCGTGGATTTTTTTATTTGTTTTCCAAACGTTTATTTAAAGCTTCAATAAAAAGCGCTTTGTGTTTGTAAATTTCATTGATATTGTGAATGGCAATTTGCGATTTTTCATTTTCCAATGGAAAAGAAATGGTTTTTTTCGCCGAATTATTAAAATAAAAACGGCAAATCCATTTGGTAACTTTTCCGTCCAACAAAACATTAAAATAATTGATTGTATCTTTTTCAACAATGCGGTTTAAATCAATATTTTGTTCCGCACAAATTGCTTGCACAATATAAAAGGCTTGCAATTCTTCCTCGGTCGTCACAATTGCCGATTCTTCATTTTCTTTTGGCGGTTGTTTTTCTTCCGTTGTTTCTATTTTTTCATTGCCTTGAATTTGCACTTGCACTTGTTCTTGCATTTTATTTAAACGCTCACGCACTTCATCGGCAATAATGTTTTCTAATGTTTTTTTCACATATTCACGGAATTCGTCCAAAACGTTTTGGCGCATAGGTTTATCGGTAATTTGCCTTGCGAAAAATTCCACGAATTTATCATCAGGATTTTCAATTTGATTTTTTAAAATTTCTTTTATTTTGCTGTGATAAAGATAAGTTTTGGCAATGTTTTTAATTTCGTCCAAATTTAAAGAATCTTTGGCAAAACGGCGAATCTCGCCAAAATCCCTATCTTTTAAATTTTCTAAATGGATAATTAAAAATGGCGTTTCATCCATTACATTTTCTTTTTGCGTGTCTGAGAAAAATCGGTATTCAATGCCATTGGTTAAAATGGCAAAACGACAACCATTATATTTGCTTGCGCACGCCTGAAAATAACGCACCAACTGATTATTATGATTATTTAAATTTTCTTTAAAATGTTTGGCTTCAATTAAAACCAAAGGTTCGCCATTTTGCAAAATGGCATAATCTACTTTTTCACCTTTTTTAGAACCGATATCGGCAGTATATTCAGGTTTTATTATATTTGTATCAAAAACGTCATAACCCAAAGCCGCCAAAAACGGCAAAATAAAAGAGTTTTTAACTTCTTCTTCGGTGTGAATATTATCTTTGTTGGCGGATTTTATTTTTTCGCTTAATTGTTTAATTTTGGTTTGGATTTCATTTTGCATAATGTGCTCCGCAAACATTGAAAGGTTGCGCATTATTCTAAACTTTTCACAAAAAAAAGGCGACTCCCGCAATTTTCCACGGTAAACATTTTATTTTTTTCAAAAAAATTAGGCGTTGACCGTGGAAAATCATTCATCTTTCATTTTGTTGGCGCCAATGCCAAGGCGCAATGGGGTTTGGCATTGACCACAAGCCTTTGCGGGCAGTTTTGGCAGCGGTTTGCGCTTGGGCAAGTTTTGGATTGTTGGAATAGTTTTTGTAATGCCACGCGTGGCCACTGGCAACAAGCGCTTCGTTTAGCCATACATTTTGTGCGTTATAAACATCACACACCAAACGTTTGTAGCGATCAAGCCTTGGTTGACATTGAAGTTTCAAATTTTTTGTGGCAATGCTTTTTAAAAAATCGCGCGAGGCATTGCCGTATGCTTGTTTGATTTCAGGCGCATCAATGCCAAAAAGTCGCACGCGGCGTTTTTCGCCATTGTTTGTTTCAACTGTTATCGTATCGCCATCGGCAACCTTCACAAGTTTTGCAGAAAAAATATCGGTTGGCGTTTCTTCGCCCGTTTCAAAAAAACCAAAAAAACCGCTTGCGCAAGCGCTTAAAAATAAAGCACCTCCCGCAACAAGCAAAAAAACCTTGCCTTGTTTGGTGCGGCAAAGTTTTTTGGTGTAGGCGATTAAAAACCGATTTGCCAAATGCTTTAAAAAATCGGCGATGATTTTTTGACGAAAATTCATTTTTCAAAAAATGGCAAAAATGCCCCACCGAGATTTTTCAGTTTGCCGAATCCGCCGTTTTGGTGGTTTCTGGCACTTGGGCAACATCGCTTGGTTTGGCAGAATTTTCAGAATCGGAAACATTGTTTTTCACAGGTTCTGGCCCCGGGAAAATGCCCTCTTTCCAAACAAAATCCGGTTGCCAGCCGCCGCCCAAGGCTTTAAACAAATTCACCGTGGCATTCAAACGCGCTTGGCGAATCGCAATCAAATTGATTTCCGATTCATTGTGCGTGCGCTCGGAA
>JBNMHE010000154.1:0-3628 GCA_050872585.1 Rhodocyclales bacterium
CCGTGGAAGCGGACGACAAAAAAACTTGTATTGCCAAACTAATGCGGGACAATTCCCCGCCCGATGCAATTTTGGCAAGCGGTTTTAATTCGCCGCCTTTGTATCCAATTAAAAATTCCACATTTTCCAAACCAAAAGCGGCAGGCGATTCCAAAGGTTGAATGGCCACGCTAAATTCGGTACCGCCCATTGCCAAATCTTTCAAACTTTGTGTGATGGCAAGGCTCATACGTTTGGCGGCGGATTTTCTTTTTTCCGTCAAGGCTTTTGCCGCTTGAAAATAAGCGGATTCGGATTCCAAAACTTTTTTTTCCAAACTTTCTAAATCGTTCAATGCTTCCAAATTTTCCAATTCTTTTAAAGTGGCATTGTAAAATTCGGGCAAAGTTTCTGGCGCAATGCGGTATTTTCTAGCGGTTTGCAAAAAATCGGCAAGTCGGTTATTGACAATATTTAAGCGTTCGGGGTCCAAACTTGCGCGATTTTCCGCGCGCTCCAACTGCGTTTTAATTTCCCAAACTTCGTTTTCAATGGAAGAAAAAAGCGCTTCAATTTCCGCAAAAGTGGAGTCCAATTCTGCCAAACTTTCAAAACGGTGATGAATTTGCCGCAAGGTTTTTTCCAAAGGATTTTCCTCTTCAAACAAAAGATTGCGCGCAAAATGAATGGTTTCCAAAAATTGCGCCGCGTGGCTTAACCGCTTTTCTTCATTTTCTAATTCTTCCCATTCTTTGGGTTTTGCCGCCAAAAGTTCCAAATCTTCTTTTTGCCAAGTTAAGCGTTCGCGCTCGCGGTCCAATAATTGCGCTTTGTTTTGGGCAGTTTGCAAGTTTTGGCGCGCCGTTTGCCACGTTTTGTAAAGGTTTTTAAGCTTCAAAACCTCTTCATTTAAAGCGGCTTCACTATCCAATAATTCCCGCTGAATTTGCGGTTTTAAAAGCGATTGGTGTGCGTGTTGACCGTGGATATCCACCAAAAACTCGCCGATATTTTTTAAAGTGCTAAGAGAAACATTGTTTTCATTCACATACGCGCGGGATTTGCCGTTTTTTTCAATTACGCGGCGAATAAGCAAGGTTTGCGCGTCATCTTTGTTTTCCAAATCGTTTTCATTTAAAAAATGTTGAAGCGATTGCGCAATAGAAAATTCGGCATTCAAAATGGTTCTGTTGCAACCTTGGCGAATAAAAGAAGTATCCGTTTTGGCGCCCAAAAGCAGCGCAATCGCATCAATTAAAATGGATTTGCCAGCGCCTGTTTCTCCCGTTAAAGCCGAAAAACCGCTTTGAAAATCCAAAGTCAAGTGGGAGACAATTACAAAATCACGTAAATTTAATTGCAATAACACTTTTTTAATCGGGTAATGTTCCGCTCCAATTGAGTTTTTGGCGCAACATTGCAAAATAACTGTAAGCCGGCGGGTGCAAAAAGGAAATGGTGTAAGGCGCGCGCTGAATTTTAATCACATCGCCTGCGCTTAAAGGCATACTGATTTGCCCATCAAAGTGAATGTCGGCACCTTCTTGATTGATGGGATTTTGAATGCAAATGCGCGCCGAATCAGAAACAATTAAAGGACGATTGGACAAAGTATGTGCACACAAAGGCACCAAAGCAATACCATTTAAGCCCGGGTGCAAAATTGGCCCGCCCGCCGCCAAGGCATAAGCGGTTGAACCGGTGGGCGTTGCAATAATCAAGCCATCGCCATTTTGGGTGGAGATGAATTCTTGGTCTATAAACAAAGACAATTCTATTAAACGCCCGCCACCGCGGCTAATCACAATATCGTTTAAAGCAATGTTTTGCGCAAAAAGCGTTTCATTGCGCCAAATTTCACCTTTTAATAAAAAACGTTGTTTGGCAGAAAAACGCCCAGAGAGCAAATCATCCACCAAGGAAGGTAAAGCATTGCAGGCAATATCGGTCATAAAACCCAATTTGCCTTGATTCACACCAATTAAGGGCACGTGATGCGGCGCAAGCGTGCGTGCCGAAGAAAGCATGGTGCCATCTCCCCCCAAAACAATAGCCACATCCACATGCGCGCCAAATTCTTCTAGTGGCAAAGTTTCCCAAGGAATGACTTGCCCTTTTTGTTTGAGCGAATCGGCTGTATCCGAATCAATAATCACGCACACACCGCGCGATTCCAATAAAAAAGCCAATTCCAACAAAGCGCGCGAAACTTCTGGGCTTTTGTATTTGCCAATTAAGCCTAATGAATGCGGCCAGTTGGGAGATGTGGCAGGTGTTTTGGGCATAATGATTGATTAGCTTCTGTAATCGGCGTTGATGGAAACATAATCGTGCGACAAATCGCAAGTATAAAGCCGAAAATGCGCCTTGCCGCGGTTCAATTCTACGCCAATGGTCATTTCACTTTTTGCCATCACGCGTTTGCCGTCTTCTTCTTGGTAATTTGAGGCTCTGCCGCCATTTTCAGCCACCAAAACATCGTCCAAATAAACTTTTAAAATATCCACATTTAAATCATCAATGCCGGCATAACCGATTGCCGCCAAAATGCGCCCCAAGTTTGGGTCGCTTGCAAAAAAAGCCGTTTTCACCAAAGGCGAATGCGCAATGGCGCGCGCAATTTTTTGGCATTCTGCTTCATTGTTGCCGCCAGAAACATCAATGGTGATGAACTTGGTTGCGCCTTCGCCATCTTGAACAATGGCTTTGGCAAGTTGCAAAGAAACCGCATGAATGGCGTTTTTTAATTCTTGCCAACCATCTTCTTCGCCCGTTTCAAATTTTAAAGGAAGAGCACCTGTTGCCATTAAAATAAACGAATCGTTGGTGGAAGTATCACCATCCACGCTAATGGCGTTAAAAGATTGCGCGGCGGCTTCTTGGATGGTTTTTTGCAAAAGGGCAGGTGATACCGCCGCATCCAATGCCACAAAACCCAACATCGTTGCCATATTGGGATGAATCATCCCCGCGCCTTTGGCTATGCCGGTGATGTGAATTTTTTGCCCGTTGATTGCAACTTCTTGTGAGGCAATTTTTGCGCGCGTATCCGTTGTCATAATGGCGTGCGCGGCGTTTTCCCAGTTTTGCGCGTTTAAATTTTCTTTTGCATTAGGCAATGCGGCAATTAAGCGTTCAACGGGCAAATGTTCCAAAATCACGCCAGTGGAAAAGGGCAACACTTCGGATTCTTGAATGTTTAACAATTGAGCCGCCGCCGCACAAGTTTTTTTTGCAGCTTGTAAACCGATTTCGCCGGTGCCGGCATTGGCAATGCCGGTGTTAATCACCAATGCGCGGATTTTGCCGTTGGTTTTTTTTAGATGTTTTTTGCACACTTGAACGGGCGCGGCGCAAAAGCGATTTTGCGTAAAAACGCCCGCCACCGTTGCTGTTTCTGGCAAGGTGATGAGCGTTAAATCTTGGTGATTTTTTTTGCGAATTTCAGCCGCCGCCGTGCCCAATTGCAATTTTAAAACATGAAAAATAGTTGGCATAGTTGAACTTTTGGGAAAAAAGTTTAAAGAAAGAAAGCGTTATTGTAGAGTTTTTTTCTTTTTTTCCACGGTCAACGCCATTATTTTTTCAAAAAAAATCCACGTTGACCGTGGATTTTTTAAATTTCCCACAACACGCCGCTTTGTTGCAA
>JBNMHE010000155.1:0-3618 GCA_050872585.1 Rhodocyclales bacterium
ATTTTGTTTTTTTGATTCACAAAAACCACGTGCCCGGGCGTGTGGCCGGGGCAATGCAATACATTTAATTTTTCTTTGCCAAACACAATTTCATCGCCTTCATTGAGCCATTTTTCAGGTTCAAAAGGCAAAACATCGGGAAAACCAAAGGTGCGCGCTTGTTGCGGCATTGCATTGAGCCAAAAAGAATCGCCTTTGTGGGGGCCCCAAATGGCAACATTTAAATTTTTGGCAAGCGCGAAGGCGCCGCCCGCGTGGTCAATGTGGCCGTGGGTGAGCAAAATTTTCACAACATTGAGTTTGTTTTGGGTGATGGCTTTTTCAATTTCAGCCACATCGCCGCCCGGGTCAATCACCACGGCTTGTTGCGTTTCTTCACACCAAAAAAGCGTGCAATTTTGCATAAAAGGCGTAACAACCACAATTTCGTAGCGCATAAACTCCCCCGATTTGATAAAATCGCCGATTTTTAAATAACAGGATTTTAACCGATGATTTCTCTTGCGTATGCGCAAACTGCTGCCGCCGCCGCACCACAAGGCGATGCAATCGGCTCTTTTTTGCCGATGATTGTGATTTTAATCATCTTTTGGATTTTTATGATTCGCCCGCAAATGAAGCGCGCCAAAGAACACAAAAACTTATTAGCCCAACTGCAAAAAGGCGATGAAGTTGTTACACAAGGCGGCGTGGTTGGGCGCGTGCAAAAGGTGGATGAAAATTATGTGGTGATTGTTGTATCCAACAACACCAAAATGATGGTTCAAAAACCCGCCATCACCATGGTTTTGCCCAAAGGCACGTTGAAATCGCAAGGCATAGAAGTGGAAAATTAAAAAATCCACGGTCAACGCAAAATTTTTTTGAAAACGGCACGTTTATGAATCGTTATCCCTTGTGGAAATATGCGGTGTTGTTGGTGGCAATTGTGGTCGGCACCATTTACACCTTACCCAATTTTTTTGGCGAATCGCCAGCGGTGCAAATTTCATCGGCAAAAGTAAGCGTTAAAATCACCGAAGAAGATTTAAACAAAGCGCTTCAAACATTAGAAAAAGCGCAAATTCCCGTTGAAGGCGCGCAAATTGATTCCGTTGGCGTTAAAGTGCGCTTTGCCAACACGGATACGCAATTAAAAGCCAAAGATTTATTAGAAAAAACTTTCAACAATACCGCCGAAAATTACGTTGTGGCGTTGAATTTGCTTTCCTCTTCGCCCGATTGGCTCACTTCCCTTGGCGCTTTGCCGATGTATTTGGGTTTGGATTTGCGCGGCGGCGTGCATTTTTTGTTGGAAATTGATATGGCTGGCGCCATTCAAACGCGATTGGATTCACTTTCTGCCGACCTGCGCTCTTATTTGCGGGAGGCAAAAATTCGGCATTCGGGCATCAAACGCGAAAATCAACGTTTGGTTTTGTCCTTTAAAGATGCCAAAATGCGCACCGCCGCAGAAAATCTTTTAACCCAAAAAGAATTGGATTTGTTCTTTCAAGAAGCAGGCGAAGGCGAAAATTTGCGCTTGATTGCGCAATTAAAACCCGAAGCAGCCAAAAAAATTAGCGAATCGGCAGTCAAACAAAATATGGGCACGCTCAACAACCGCATCAACGAATTGGGCGTTTCCGAACCCGTTATTCAACAACAAGGCGCCAATCGCATTGTGGTGCAGTTGCCCGGCGTGCAAGATACCGCCAAAGCCAAAGATATTTTGGGCAGAACCGCAACCTTGGAAATTCGCTTGGTGGATGATACGCCCGGCCTGTTGGACGATGCCTTAAAAGGCAATGTGCCTTATGGTTTGGAACTTTATACCGAGCGCGGCGGTTATCCTTTGCTGGTTAAAAAACAAGTTGTTTTAACGGGTGAACGCTTAACCGATGCGCAAGCCGGTTTTGATAGCCAAACGCATGAACCCGCCGTGCATTTGACTTTGGATGCTTCGGGTGCGCGGATTTTCAAAGAAATCACGCGGGATAATATCGGCAAACGCATGGCCATTTTGCTGTTTGAAAAAGGGCAAGGCGAAGTGGTGACTGCCCCGGTGATTCGCACGGAAATTGGCGGCGGCAGAGTGCAAATCTCCGGCAGAATGACCACCACGGAAGCCAACGATGTGGCGCTGTTGCTGCGCGCAGGTTCTTTGGCTGCGCCTATGGAAATTGTTGAAGAGCGCACCATTGGCCCTTCTTTGGGCGCTGCCAACATTGAAAAAGGTTTTCATTCCACGCTTTGGGGGTTTGTTGCCATTGCCGTTTTTATGATTTTGTATTACCGCGTGATGGGCATCATTTCCGTTATCGCGCTTTCTGCCAATTTGCTTTTTTTAATCGCCTTGCTTTCTATGTTGCAAGCAACCTTAACGCTGCCGGGCATTGCCGCCATTGCCTTAACGTTGGGGATGGCAATTGATGCCAACGTGTTGATTAACGAGCGCATTCGCGAAGAATTGCGCCGCGGCGTATCGCCCCAAATGGCGTTGTCTGAGGGTTATTCCCGCGCTTTTGATACGATTTTGGATTCCAACATCACCTCGCTAATCGCTGGTTTGGCATTGCTGATTTTTGGCTCTGGCCCCGTGCGCGGTTTTGCCGTGGTGCATTGTTTGGGCATTTTGACTTCTATTTTTTCCGCCGTGATGGTTTCGCGCGCCTTGGTGAATTTGATTTACGGCAGAAAGAAAAAACTATTGAACATCTCCATCGGCCAAGTGTGGAAACCAACAACTTCAACGCCTTGATTTTTCAAAAAAATAAAGCGTTGACCGTGGATTTTTAGAAAGCAAAACTATGGAATTTTTCCGCATACAAAAAGACATTCCTTTTATGCGCCACGCATTGAAATTCAACATTATTTCAATCGTAACCTTTCTTTTGGCGGTTTTTTTTCTGATTACCAAAGGTCTGCATTTTTCCGTGGAATTTACGGGCGGCACGCTGGTGGAAGTGCGTTATGAAGAAAGCGCGCCGCTGGATAAAATCCGCAGCGCTTTGGCAGATGCGCAGTTTAAAGATTTTGTGGTGCAAAATTTTGGTTCTTCGCGCGATGTGATGATTCGCTTGCCTTTATTAGAATTAGAAGAATCGCCAGAGGCACAAAATGATGCCAACGCGGCGCAAAACAAAATTGCCGATAGCGTGATGCGCGCTTTGAACGCCGCCACCGAAGGCGCGCATTTGCAACGCATTGAATTTGTTGGCCCGCAAGTTGGCAAAGAATTAACCGAAAACGGCGCGTTGGCGCTGTTGGTGGTGTTGGCAGGCATTATGGTTTATTTGGCTTTGCGCTTTGAATGGCGCTTTGCTTTGGCAACCATTATTGCCAACTTTCACGATGTGGTGATTATTTTGGGTTTTTTTGCATTTTGCCAATGGGAGTTTTCTTTATCCGTTTTGGCGGCAGTGCTTTCTGTTTTGGGTTATTCCGTCAATGAATCCGTTGTGGTGTTTGACCGCGTGCGCGAAACTTTTCGCAAAGCACGGCAACTTTCCACCACGCAAGTGGTGGACCACGCCATCACGCAAAACATTTCGCGCACCATTATCACGCACGGTTCCACGCAAATGATGGTTTTGTCTATGTTCTTTTTTGGCGGCGAAACTTTGCATTATTTTTCGC
>JBNMHE010000156.1:0-3522 GCA_050872585.1 Rhodocyclales bacterium
ATTTCAAACAATTTTCAAAAAAATAATTGGTTGACCGTGGATTTTTTAAAACATTTTGCCCAAATGCAATTTTTGGGTGGAAAATTGGGCAATTTTTTCATCATGCGTGACCACAACCAGCGCCAAATGTTGCGCTTGGCACAATGATAATAACAATTCAAATACTTCCATACCTGTTTGAAAATCCAAATTGCCTGTGGGTTCATCTGCCAAAATTAAAGAAGGATTGCCCGCCATGGCACGTGCAATGGCGCAACGGTGCCGCTCGCCACCAGAAAGTTCGGATGGCCGATGATGAATGCGTTTTTCTAATCCCACTTTTTTTAACAAATCCACGGCTTTTTGGGCGGCAAGCTGACGATTTTCTCGCCGAATAATCAGCGGCATGGCGACATTTTCAAGTGCTGAGAATTCCGGCAACAAATGGTGGAATTGATAAACAAATCCCAAATGGCAATTGCGCCAACGGTTGCGTTCTTTGGTGCTTAAAAGATTTAAATTTTGTCCTTGAATGAAAACCTCGCCTGAAGTGGGTTTTTCTAATCCGCCCAACAAATGCAAAAGTGTTGATTTTCCAGCGCCAGAAGGGCCGGTGATGGCCAAAAATTCTCCGGCGTTTAAATCAATAGAAACATCGTTTAAAACCGGCACGTTTTGCTCTGCCAACACAAAACTTTTGGACAAATGTAAGGCTTTCAAAACCACATTATTCATAACGCAAAGCCTCAGCAGGATTGATTTTAAGCGCTTTGTAACTGGGATAAAGCGTGGCAACAAATGCCAAAACAAGCGCCATTAAGGCAATGCCGATGACATCTGACCAATGTAATTCGCTGGGCAAATCGGAAATGTAATAAACCTCTTTGGATAAAAATTGCACGCCGAACAAATTTTCAATAAAAGGCACCACCACATCAATGTTGCTTGCCAACAACACGCCGCCCAAAACGCCAAATGCCAATCCCACAATGCCCAACAAAGCGCCTTGAATAATAAAAATTAACATAATGGAAAAAGGCGGTGCGCCCAAAGTTTGCAAAATGGCAATATCGGATTCTTTATCGGTGACGGCCATGACCAAAGTGGAAACCAAATTGAATGCCGCAACCGCCACAATTAAAGACAAAATGATAAACATCATTGTTTTTTCAATTTGCACCGCACGGAAAAAATTGGCATGGCTTTGCGTCCAATCGCTAATCCACGCATGGGTGTTTAAAGTTTTGGCCAAATCCATAGCCACTTTGGGTGCTTGGAACAAATCTTGTGTTTTCAAACGCACGCCTGAAACCGTGTTGGCCATTTTGAAAAAAACTTGGGCATCGTTTAAATGCATTAAAATCAAACCGGAATCGTATTCATACATGCCAACTGAAAAAATGCCTGAAACTTTAAATCGCTTCATTCGGGGCATAATGCCCGCAATGGAAATATCGGCATCGGGTGCAATTAACATTAAAGAATCGCCGACTTGCACACCCAAAGCACGCGCCAAATCTTCGCCCATAATGACGTTGAATTCACCGGCGGTTAAATCGTTTAACGAACCTTTTTTCATTGCTTGCCCAAATTGTGCAACATGACTTTCAAACTCGGGCAAAATGCCGCGCACCAGCGCGCCGCGTGCATTTTGAAAAGAAGCCATGACTTGATTTTGCACAAAAGGCGCACAGGCCAACACATTAGGATGTTTTGAAACATCGCGTTGAATGCTTTGCCAATCGCTTAAACCTTCTGCCATCCCAGTAATTTGAATGTGGGAGACCACTCCCAAAATGCGCTCACGCAATTCGCTTTGAAAACCATTCATCACGCTCATCACCACAATTAAGGCTGCAACGCCCAAGGCAATGCCCAAAATGGCAATGGCGCAAATAAAAGAAATAAAATGATTGCGGCGTTTGGCGCGCGTATAACGCAATCCCAACAACCATTCAAAAGGCAAGTGGCTTAATTTTTCCATTGTATTTTTTCAAAATTTTTTGAGGTTTACCGTGGAAAATTTAAATTCGGTGGCTCACCAAAATTTTGTTTTTGTTCGGCGGGTGCCACTTTGGCAATAATGGCGCGAATATCCGCAATGGCTGATTCAATATCTGAAGTCAATTGCGCCTCCGTAATCGGGGGAACTTTTTCGGCAACGGGTGCCACAATTTTAACTTCTTTTTTGCTTAATTCTTCTGGTGTAATGCTGTCTGGTGCGGGTTCGTCTTCCCACATGAGCGCCACGGTGGATAAATTATCACAAGTTTTGCCGCCGGCTTTTTCGGCACAATCCAACAATTCCGACATGGATTCTTTAAATGGTTTGTGATGAAAACCATTGATTAAAGTAGCATCATCCAAATTGCCCCAAAAACCATCGGTTGAGAGCAAAATAATATCGCCCGCTTTCATTTTCAAAGGTTCGGAAACGGAAATAATGGGTGTGATGGTTCCGCCCAAACAAGAATAAATTTTGTTGCGCTCAGGATGCACATGCGCTTCTTCTGCGGTGATTTTGCCCGCTTCTAATAAATCATTAACGCGGCAATGGTCATGCGTTTTTTGGAAAATTTGCCCATTGCGAATCACATACAAGCGAGAATCGCCTGCATGCGCCCAATACGCCACGTTTTTGTAAATCAAACAAAGCACAATGGTTGTGCGCGGAAATTCTGTCCAACGCTTTAAGGCATATTCCATAATGGTTTGGTGTGCCTTCAAAATGCTTTCGGTTAAAAATGTTTTGGGATTTTTAATGCCTTTTTGCACTTGTTTTCTGAAAATATCGGACAAAGTTTGCAAAGCCAACTGGCTTGCCACTTCACCGTATTCATAACCGCCCATGCCATCGGCCACAAGCATTAAAACGGAATTTTTGGAATAACAATAACCCACGCGGTCTTCGTTATTTTTGCGCCGTCCCAAGCGGCTGTCTTGAAAAATTTGAAAACTCATTACAATTCCGTATTCAAAGTTTTGCGAATGTTGTGCCACAAAGTGCCCCATTGGATTTGTCCTTTTTGCGGCAAAGGCGGCAAATCCAATAAGGCATTTTGCAAAACCGGCACGGTTTGCGGGCGATACAAATAATTTAAATTCAAGCACCAATCCACAATTTCCAAAAAGCGGTCGGTGTATTGTCCTTCCCAACGGCGCATTGCCGGCATTAAAGTATCGTTTTTTTGGCGCTCATCGGCAGCAGGTGGAATGGCTTTGGACAAGCAATTGTAAATGGATGCGCCAATGCTATAAATATCGCTCCATGTGCCTAATTGCGAGCGGTCGCCATAATGTTCGGGGGAGGCAAATCCCGGCGTATACATTGGTTTTAAAATCAAGGGCGATTTTTCCAACATTTGACGTGCCGCCCCAAAGTCTAACAAAACGGGCGATTGGTCTTCACGCAAATAAACATTGGCAGGTTTGATATCCAAATGAAGCAGATGATTGACATGCACTTCATACAAACCATCCAACAAATTGATGAAAACATCGCGCAAAAATTGTTCATCTACGGTGTTTTTCTTAATGTAATAA
>JBNMHE010000157.1:0-3463 GCA_050872585.1 Rhodocyclales bacterium
CCCCCCCCCCCCGAAAATGCGTTCAAAGCCTTGTGTGGCTTGGTTTTTGGTTTGGCATGGGAAGTATTTTTTTTTAAATCAGACATCATCCAATCCTTTAAATTATTTTTGTAGTTTAAAAAAACAAATGCGAATTTTAAAGTTTTTCCACGCTCGGACAAAATTTTTTTTCAAAAAAGAAAAAGGTTCACCGTGGATTTTTGTAAAATAGGCGTTTTGAATAGGAAAATCACCATGCAAATTTTAGAAAAAGCCCTAACTTTTGATGATGTTTTGTTGGTGCCGGCGCACTCCACCGTTTTGCCGCGTGAGGTGAATTTAACAACCAAACTCTCGCGCAATATCACCTTAAAATTGCCGCTGGTTGCCGCCGCAATGGATACTGTAACAGAAAGCCGTTTGGCGATTGCCTTGGCGCAAGAAGGCGGCATTGGCATTATTCACAAAAATTTTTCGCCCGAAGCGCAAGCCGAAGAAGTGTTGAAAGTCAAACGTTTTGAATCGGGCATTTTGAAAGATCCCATCACCGTTTCTCCCAATATGAACATTGCGGAAGTTTTTGAAATTACGCGAAAACGGCATTTTTCTGGTATGCCGGTTTTGGATGAAAACGGCGTGGTGGTTGGCATTGTGACCAATCGCGATGTGCGTTTTGAAACGGATTTAAACCAAAAAGTCAGCCAAGTGATGACGCCGCAAAATCGTTTGGTCACAGTCAAAGATGGCGCCAGCATTCAACAAGCACAAGAATTGATGCGCCAACACCGATTGGAACGCGTTTTGGTGGTGGATGATGATTTTCACTTAAAAGGTTTAATCACGGTCAAAGATATTTTAAAAGCCACCACGCATCCCAATTCTGCCAAAGATGCGCACGGCAGATTATTAGCAGGTGCGGCAATTGGCACAGGCGCGGGCACAGAAGAACGCGCGGAGCGCTTAATTGATGCTGGTGTGGATGTGATTGTGGTGGATACTGCGCACGGGCATTCGCAAGGCGTGTTGGAACGCGTGAAATGGGTTAAAAAACATTATCCGCAAATTGATGTCATCGGCGGCAACATTGCCACAGCCGATGCCGCGCGGGCGTTGTTGGATTGCGGCGCAGATGGCGTTAAAGTTGGCATTGGCCCGGGTTCCATTTGCACCACGCGCATTATTGCAGGGGTTGGCGTGCCGCAAATCACAGCCATTAAAAACGTGGCAAATGCTTTAAAAGGAAGCAATGTGCCGATGATTGCCGATGGCGGCATTCGCTATTCGGGCGATATTGCCAAAGCCATTGCCGCTGGTGCGGATTCGGTGATGTTGGGCGGTTTGTTTGCCGGCACCGAAGAAGCGCCGGGGGAAGTGGAATTGTTCCAAGGCAGAGCGTATAAATCTTATCGCGGAATGGGCTCATTGGGCGCCATGCAAGCGGGTTCTTCCGACCGTTATTTTCAAGAAGGCACAGCCAATGTGAATAAATTTGTGCCCGAAGGCATTGAAGGGCGCGTGCCGTATAAAGGTTCGGTTTTGGCGGTGATTCACCAACTCATCGGCGGCGTGCGTTCTTCAATGGGTTATTTGGGTTGCGAAAATATCCAAGCGATGCAATCCCGCGCGCAGTTTGTGGAAATTACCGCAGCGGGCGTTAAAGAATCGCACGTGCATGATGTGCAAATCACCAAAGAAGCGCCCAATTACCATTCGCACACTTAAAACAACAAAATCATTTTTTCCACGGTGAACCCAAAATTTTTTTCAAAAAAGGAATGCTGAAAAATGTTTACACACAAACTTTTTCAATTGATGGCTGAACGCCAAGCCTCCGATATTTTTATTTCCGCAGGCGCTGCCATACACATCAAAATTCAAGGCAACACCATGCCCATTAACCAACAAATTATGACGCCGGCGCACATTGACCAAATTGCCGAAGAACTCATGAATCCAGAACAACGTGAAATTTTCCGCAAAGAATGGGAGATGAATTTGTCGGTGGGCATTCCGGAAATGGGCAATTTTCGGGTGAATATCTCCAAACAGCGCGGCACCACCGCCATTGTGATTCGTTTTATTTTGAGCAATATTCCCACATTAGACCAACTTGGCGTGCCGCCCGTTTTAAACGAATTGATTATGAAAAAGCAAGGGCTCATTTTGATTGTCGGCTCAACGGGTTCGGGCAAATCCACCACCATTGCTTCTATGTTGGATTACCGCAATTCCAACACCACCGGCCACATTTTGACCGTAGAAGACCCGATTGAATTTTTATTCAAACATAAAAAATCCATTGTGAATCAACGTGAAATTGGCATGGATACCAAAGATTGGGCGGTGGCTTTGAAAAACGCCATGCGGCAAGCGCCCGACTGCATTTTGATTGGCGAAATTCGCGACCGCGACACCATGCAAGCCGCAATTGGTTATGCGCAAACGGGGCATTTGTGCGTGGCAACGCTGCACGCCAATAACTCTTACCACGCTTTAAACCGCATTATTAACTTTTTTGCCCCGGAAAATCGCCCAGCTTTGTTTTTGGATTTGGCGGTGGCGTTGCGCGCCATTGCGTCCCAACGTTTGGTCAAACGCCCAGATGGCGTGCGCGTGCCTGCTTGTGAAATTATGATCAATTCACGCCATATTGCCGATTTGATTGAGCGCGGCGAAGTGCAAGAAATCAAAGAATCCATGGAGCAATCCCTTGTACCGGGTTCGCAAACCTTTGAACAAGACTTGTTGCGCTTGGTGAAAGACAACATCATTACCTTGGATGAAGCCTTAGAAAATGCGGAATCGCCCACCAACTTGATGTGGCTTTACAACAACAACGACAAAGAACTCACCGGCGCAGGACAACGCAAAAAAGAAGACACCGAAAATGCCGACACCGTTTTGGCTCCTTTGGATGATTCAGGAACTTCGTTTAAAGAATTCACATTTAAATTCAAATAACTTGAACTTGGCGCGTTGTGTGAAACGCGACAAGTTCAAAAAAGCATTTTTTCCACGGTCAACGCAAAATTTTTTTCAAAAATGAAACACAATGCCCCGCCTTTGGTGATGAGTTTTTCCGCGCTGGATTCTTCCGGAGGGGCGGGTTTGGTTGCCGATGCGCAAACCATCAATGCTTTAAAATGTTTTCCACTTTGCGTTTTAACCGCCAACACCATTCAAAACACCGCGCGCGTTTTCAAAGTGCAAAGCGTGGATTCTGATTTTTTAAAACAACAAGCGCAAAGCATTTTGGCAGAATCCAAGGTCAAGGTTTTTAAAATTGGCGTGTTGGGCAGCATCAACAATGTGTTGATGGTTAGCCAAATTGCAAAAGAAAATCCGCATATTCCGGTTGTTTGGGATCCGGTTTTGAAGTCGGGCGCAGGTGATTCTTTAAACGAAAATGGCATTGTTCAAGCCTTCAAAGAACATTTGTTGCCTTGTTGTTTGATTGCCACACCCAATGTGAAAGAAGCCCAAA
>JBNMHE010000158.1:0-3434 GCA_050872585.1 Rhodocyclales bacterium
ACCCCCCCCCCCTCAAAATTGCCACAAAATCATAAGACATGGGCAACACCAGAGCAATTTCTTTTAACAAATAAACCCCATAACACAACATGCCCAAAAATAAATGTTGGAGAATATTCAAATGATTTTGATTTAAACTTTGCCACAACAAAACAAATAAAAATAAGGATAAAGTTAAAAAGAGTGATTCACTCATAAAAGTCATAGAATAAGTTAAATCAGGCAAAAACAAAGAAACAAAAACAACAAATAAAGCGCTTTGATTGGAATGCAATATTTTTTTTGCAAAATAAAAAATGGGAAAAACACACATTGTGGCAGAAAAAACGGTTAAAAAAGAAAGAATATGTTGTTGGGTGATTCTGTTTTCAAACAAAAAAGCAGGAGACAAAAAAACAGAATACAAAATTTTTTGAAAGTTGGTAGGCAAATTGTAAATGTGTAAAAACTGCCCTTTTATTAAATTTTCAGCCAATTGATAATAAAGCAACTCATCCTTATAAATAACAATCGTTTTAAAATAATCAGCAGAAAAAAAACGAAATAAAAAACCAATTAAAAACAAAACAAACAAAATAAAATAAGCATTTTGGTTTTGATTTAAAAATTTTAAATTGAAATTTTTCATTGTTTTCATTTTGTGGATTCTTTTGAAAAAATAAAAAAAATATAAAAATCCACGGTCAACAAGATTTTTTTCAAATGTAAAAAAAATATTTGTTGACCGTGGATTTTTTTTAAAAGTTTTAAAAATCTGCCATCGGCATTTGGTGAAAATTCAAATACCGATAACATTCAGCAGCGTTAATTTTGCCAATGGCGTTTTGGTATTCTTGCAAAGTGGGAATTTTGCCCAAAAGCGCACAAACCGCCGAAAGTTCAGCCGATGCCAAATAAACGCGCGTGTTGATTCCCAAACGATTGGGAAAATTGCGCGTGGAAGTAGAAACCGCGGTAGAACCTTTTTTGATTTGCGCTTGATTGCCCATGCAAAGCGAACAACCCGGCACTTCCATGCGCGCGCCAACTTTGCCCAAAATGCTGTAAATACCTTCACGGCGCAGTTGTTTTTCATCCATGCGCGTAGGCGGTGCCAGCCACAAACGCGCAGGAATATCCGAAACACCGTTTAAAACGGCTGCCGCCGCGCGAAAATGCCCAATGTTTGTCATACAACTGCCGATGAACACTTCGTCAATTTTCTCGCCTGCCACTTCGCTCAACAATTTGACATCGTCCGGGTCATTGGGGCACGCCAAAATGGGTTCGTTGATTTCATCCAATGGAATTTCAAGCACCGCGGCATAGTGCGCATTGTGGTCGGCTTTTAAAAGTTCGCCGTTTTCAAGCCATTCTTCAATGGCTTTTAAACGGCGCTCCAAAGTTGGCGCGCTTTGGTAACCGTTTTGAATCAAAGAACGAATCAAAGCGGCATTGGATTGCAAATATTCTGCAACCGATTCGCGATTCAAAGCCACCGTTGCCGCCGCAGAAGAACGCTCGGCAGAAGCATCGGTTAATTCAAAAGCTTGTTCTATTTTTAAATCAGGCAAACCTTCAATTTCCAAAATGCGCCCAGAAAAAACGTTGATTTTGTTGGCTTTTTCAACGGTTAAAAGTTTGTTTTTGATGGCATAAAAAGGGATGGCATTGACCAAATCCCGCAAAGTAATGCCGCGTTTTTGCGCGTTTTCCCACGAGCCAACAAAGCGCACCAAAACGGATTCAGGCATATCCAAAGGCATAGAAGCCGTGGCAGCGGCAAAGGCAACCAAGCCAGAACCTGCTGGAAAAGAAATGCCAATTGGAAAACGCGTGTGTGAATCCCCGCCTGTGCCCACCGTATCGGGCAAAATCAAACGATTCAACCAAGAATGAATCACGCCATCCATCGGGCGAATGGCAACGCCGCCGCGGTTAATAAAAAACTTCGGCAAGGTTTCTTGGGTTTGTATATCCACCGCTTTGGGATAAGCCGCCGTGTGGCAAAAGGATTGCATCACCAAATCGGCGGAAAATTTTAAACACGCCAAATCTTTTAATTCATCGCGTGTCATCGGGCCGGTGGTATCTTGCGAACCCACGGTTGTGATTTTGGGTTCCACATAATCGCCCGGCAAAACGCCTTTTAAGCCACAAGCCTTGCCCACCATTTTTTGCGCCAAGGTGAAGCCTTTGGCAAAGGCGGCATTGCTTTTGTTGTTTTGTTGAAAAACATCCGATTCGCCCAAACCCAAAAAGGAGCGCGCTTTGGCGGTTAAAGCCCTGCCAATAATCAAAGGAATGCGCCCGCCCGCTTTGACTTCATCCAACAAAACCGGCGTTTTCAACAAAGCGGATGCCAGAATTTTTGAATTTTTTTTCACGTTGACCGTGGATTTTTGAACATCCACTTGCAACTGAATTTCATCGCCCATTTTTAAATTGGAAACGTCTATTTCAACCGGCAACGCGCCCGCATCTTCCAAAGTATTGAAAAAAATCGGCGCAATTTTGCCGCCCAAACAAACGCCGCCTGCGCGTTTATTTGGCACGAATGGAATATCGGCTCCAATGTGCCACAACAAAGAATTGGTGGCGGATTTGCGAGATGAACCGGTGCCGACCACATCGCCCACAAAAACAAGCGGCAAACCTTTCTTTTTTAATTCGGCAATTTGCGTAAGCGGCCCTTTTATGCCGGGTTCATCGGGCGTTAAACCTTCGCGCGGATTTTTAAACATTGCCAAAGCGTGCAAAGGAATATCCGGGCGCGAAAACGCATCCGGCGCAGGAGACAAATCATCGGTGTTGATTTCGCCTGAAACGCGAAAAACAACCATATTTTGATTGTCAACAATGGCGGGTTTGTTTTTAAACCATTCGGCATTTGCCCAAGATTCAATCACGCTTTGCGCGGCTTGGTTGTTTTGTTTTGCCAAGGCGGCAATTTCATTAAAAGAATCAAAAATCAACAAGGTGTTTTTCAAGCAATCGGCGGCGATGTGCTGCAATTTTTCATTTTTTAATAACAAAATCAAAGGCTTAATGTTGTAACCGCCTGCCATGGTGCCCAGCATTCTTGTGGCATCTTCGGGCAAAAAAACAGGATGTTGCAAAGTGCTACTGGCAATTTTTTCCAAAAAATCGGCTTTGATTTTGGCGGCTTCATCCACGCCCGGTGGAACGCGCTCAGCCAGCATTTTTAAAAGCGGAGCGCAAGTTGCTTGGTCTTTGTTTTGTAAAATTTTTTCAATTAAAGTTTGGGTTTGCGAACGAGACAAAGCCAGCGGCGGAATCCCCAATGCCGTACGCACTTTCAAGTGTTCTTCGTAAGATTCATCCAACAACATTTTTTTCCTTTAAATATTAAATTTGAAAGAATGGCATTTTACAAAAAAACTCAGTGCTAAAATTTGCCTTTTTTTGAAAATAAGAGAAGTGCCATGCAATCT
>JBNMHE010000159.1:0-3393 GCA_050872585.1 Rhodocyclales bacterium
GAATGTGCGTCAAGTTTTGTCTCATCCATGGCGTTTGAATGTTTATGCCTTTTTTGAACGCCGTTTGAATGCCAAAGAATTAACCACTTGGGCACAACTTTCAAAGGCGGTATGCGCTTTTGATTCAAAAAATAAAAAATCCACGGTCAACCGATTATTTTTTTTTAATTTTAGAAAAATAAAAAAAATTTTAAGTTGACCGTGGATTTTTTTATTTTTATTTATTTTTACTTTTTCAAGCGGAAAAGGTTTTCCAAATTTTTTATTTTTTGAATCAAAAGCGCATACCGCCTTTGAAATCTGCGCCGTAAGCGCGGTATTGGTTATTTTTATTGGCGCCGATGGAAGTTTCATAATGAATGCCTATTGTGGCGTAATAAACAATACCTTTGGCATTGACGGGAGCTTGGTAATCGGCATTGAGCCCCAAACGCAAATGGTTTTGATTGAGTTTGAAACCTTGAGAAAATTGTCCTGGGAAATCGTCCAGTTGTGCCCAAGTGGTTAATTCTTTGGCATTCAAACGGCGTTCAAAAAAGGCATAAACATTCAAACGCCATGGATGAGACAAAACTTGACGCACATTCAAACCCACATTGGCAGAAACCAAATTGCTGTTGTGGGCATTGATTTGCCGCGCAAATAAGCTCTTGCCGCTGTAAACATAACCGGAATTGGCAATGCTGTTGAAAATAGGACTGCCGCGGTAACTCACCCCCGGATGACGAATGCTTTGTTGGCGAAAATGTTGCACATCCACATAAAATGTGGGAATGATTTGCGTTTGTGGCAAAGCATTCAAGGTGATGGACGCATCCACACCTGCAAAAACATTGCCCGAAAAAGTGTTGTAATTCAGAGGTGCTGCTTGATTGGTTTTAATGGAATTTTTTGCCCATCCCAAACGCGCCCCTCCAAAAACACCAAACCAAGAAAACGGGGTTTTCAAAGCGGCGCCAGCGCTTGCCATTTGGCTGGACAAATCCCCCGAAAGATGATCATAACGCACAAAGGCACTGCCCAAACCCACTGGCGTTTGTTTGTTGGCAATGATATCAAAACCAATGCGGCGCCCATTCAAATTGCCTTTTTGAATGTGCGTGAAACGCGGACGCAAAAATGCACCTTGAATGCCGCTTTGTAGGTTGTCAATGCTTTCTAAAACTTCTTGGCTGTTTAAATCCATCAACAAGGCATTGTTTTCCAAATGCGAAACATCATCCAGTGCCAACAAAGCTTCTTTGTAAAAATCGTATTGTGTGGCATTCAAAGCGCGGAAAAAAGTATCGTAATCATCCGATAAGGTGCTGGCAGAATCACTCATCGGAACAAGAACCTTGGCAAGTGAAATGTTGCTGCCATCAAAATCCGCGTAAATATTTTCAATAGGCAATACACTTAAAGTGGCAACACCACCGCCCGTTGTCACCACATAAGAAAGCGCATGCGCTGCTGAACGCACATTGATTGTGGCATCACTCATTTTGCTTTCCATCCCATTTAAAGAAAGCGGCACCGCTTGGGTTAAGGCGGAAGCACTAATGGGCATGTAATTCACCGTGCCTTTGACATCGTAATCGGTGGCTTTAATGGCGCGGTTGGTGGCTTTGCCATCCCCAATGGACAAATAACCGGCATTTAAAGTGCCTTGTTCTTCTTGCGTAAATTTACCGCTTAATTCCAAATGTTCGGTGCTGTGTGGCGTATCGCCTAAAGTTAGGGTGCCTTGGTTGGTTAAAGTTTTGGCTTTCAAATGTTGTGGGTGGGCATCCGTGCCGATGGTGATATCGCCTTGATTGGTAATCTCGCTGTTTTCAGCTTTAACACTGGTGCCCACAAACAATTGGGCGCCGCTTTTAACTTCAATGCCACTGCCTTTAACTTCTTGGTTTTGTTTGCCAATTAAATCAATGCCGCCTTGTTCAATAATGGTCTTGCCTTCGTAATTCAAATTGCCCGTTAAACCCAATGTGCCCTCACCTTCTTTTTTAAATCCTGCTTTGGTGGCACCCGCAATCCCTGCGGCACGAGGTGCATTGGTTCTTGTTGTTGTAGTAGTTGTCGTCGGGTCGTTGTTGTGGTATTTCGCATCGTATTTTTTTTCATCAATATCGTTTTCAAACAAGGCAGAATAGCCTTGAGTATCTAATTTGTAATAAGCCGTGCCATTTTCTACATCGCTGTCTTTTAAGCGATTGATATCAATTTCGGCCAAACCCTTGAGCGCTTTTGCGGCATCCACAATGCCTTGACCAAAAACCTCTTCCTTGGTTAATTCTAAAACCTTAAAGTTGGCATTGTCTTTGTCACTACCCGACAACCCCAAAATACTGCCAGAATATAACGCTTTTACCCTTTTTATAATTTCCGCGTAATCGTAAGTTCCATCCGTTTTTTTGGGAATTTCAGCGCCATCCAAATAAATCACATCGCGCTCGGTATTGCCTGTTCTTTGGTATTTGTAAATCACTTCCGGGGCATCAAAATCACTATTTGCGGTGCTTAAAATCACATCGGCTAACTGTTTGCCACCCAAAAAAGGATACTTTTCTGACACCAAAGCTGCGATGCCAGTTACTGCGGGAGCTGCCATTGAAGTGCCGGTGCCGTGATACATCCCCGGTTGTGCTGCCGATTCTATTTCTTCTGTTGGGTCATAACCTGCAGATAAAATATTGTTGCCCGCCGCCATCAAACAATAAGAAGCGGCAACTTTCCCACACAATTGCGTGCTGCCTGCCTCGCTTCTTCCGCCTACAGAGCGTGCATCCAAACTTAATTTTCCGTTTGCATCACGCGTAACATGGCTGGCATCCACATTGCCTACCACCAGCCAAGCACCCAAATCATACAGATTATCCTGCACATTCCCCGAACTACCCGAACCGTGCAAAGCACCCAGCGTGGGTCTTAATGAACTATTATTCCCTGCCGCATACACCACCAAAACATCATTTTCTTTGGAAAATTTTTGCAAATCTTTTAAGTTTGCTGTATGCGAATTATTCACAACCTTCACATTGTTATTTTTTAATTGACTAAAATCCGTTACATTCACTCCCAACTTTTCATACGCCACAATTTTTGCATCTGTTGCAATGCCGTAATTGGCACCATCCGTATAACTGCCTGCCGCAATACCCGCAACGTGATTGCCATGGCTGTCTTTTTGCCCATAGGGGTTAGAAATAGAAATAAATTTACCGTCATCAAACAAATAATGACTGGCATTGAATGCCTGATCAATAATCCCAATGGTGATGCCTTTGCCTGTGAAACCTTGTTTGTGCGCTTCGTTGATGTTGTGCAGTTCAAAACTCGTCATCGCATAAGAATGCGACAAAAACAATGCAAACGCCACGCTGGAAAAAAGGCATTTGGTCGCCATCACGC
>JBNMHE010000160.1:0-3297 GCA_050872585.1 Rhodocyclales bacterium
GTCAACCCAAAATTTTTTTGAAAAATAATTTTTCAATTTTTTTGGGCGTTGACCGGGGATTGTTTTACATTTTAAAAATTCTTCTCTTTTTAATTGTTTTTTTTATTTTTTTATCTTTTATTTTTTATTGTTTTTGATGAACAAACATTTTTTTATTAAGGAAACATCAAAAAAGCGTAAAATATTTTGATTTTTAATTTTTGTTAGCGAGAAAACCATGCGCATTTTTCGTCAAAAAACAATTCATTGGGCAGTTTTGGCAACATTTTTGGGGGCTTCCACAGGTTGCGGGCAAATGCAAACCATCCAAACACAATTCAAAGAAACCTTTGCCAGCGATGACCCTTGCGCCAACAACGTCCGCAATATTGGCATTGCGGTGGGCGCCATTGGCGGGGCAATTTTGGGCAATGTTATTGCCAAAAATAGCCGCACCGCCGGCACGGCGTTGGGCGCTTTGGCAGGCGGTTTAATCGGTGGTTTGGTGGGTTACGATATTGACCGCAGACGTTGCGAACTATACAAAATCGCCAAAGCCAACAACCTAGAACTTCAAATGCGCGATTTAAACGCAGTGGATGAATCAGGCCATCAAACAACCGTTGGGATGAGCGCACAAATTGTGGCAGATGAACAATTTATTGTTGGTTCTCCCAACCCAACGCCACAAGCGGCACAGGTTTTTGCGCAAATGGCGCAGCAATACCGCGCAGAAGAATCAAATGAAACCCCAACCGACAAAAACGTTCAAGCCGAATTAAAAGCGCGCCAAAAGAAAATGCGCATTTTGCTCATCGGCCACACGGACGACACGGGCAACACCCAAAAAAATGCGGATTTGTCTGAAAAACGCGCGCGTTCCGTTGCGCAAATTTTTGCGCAACAAGGTTTTGACAAAGCGCAAATTTTTTATCAAGGTGCGGGCGAGACTTTGCCCGTGGCGGATAATCGCACAAAAGAAGGGCGCCGCCAAAATCGCCGCGTGGAAATTGTGGATTTAAGCAGCGATGAAGCCTTTAACGTTTATTTGCAATCGCGTCAACCGAATACGGCGTTTTATCGCCCAAAATCTGAAAAAAATCCACGGTCAACCGTGGAAAAATTTCAAAAATCACCGCAATCTTCAAAAATTGCGGCAAAAATGGCTGACAAAACAATAGAAAAATCAACGGCTGAAAAAACCATCGCCGCCGCGCCAAGCGTTATCACACCGAAAAAAGCAATGCCGACCAACCCCGCCTTTATTGATTTTGGCGGCAGCGTTCAGGCAACAAGCATTGATATTGGCCAAGTCAAATCAAATGAGCGCGCGGGCTTTTTCATTCGCCAAGCCGAAGCAGCCACAAGCATTGTGGATAATTGCATTGAGGATTCTTACCGCCAAGCCAACGGCGTGAAATCTTTGGCAAATGGTGCGACCCAATACAAAACCAACGATTTTTTGCCCGGGCTTTATGGCACATCGTGGTCGGACACAGTCAATGGCCATTTGGTGGCCATCACCAACGTTGCCGTGTTGCGCGATGGCGGCGCGCCGGTTGGGCAACCGAATTTGTTGGTTTATAAAGATTATCAACCGAACAAAAAAGCACAACCTACTTTCCGCAATCAGCCCAAAGTGAATGCGTATCAAGGGCAAAAAGGTGTTTTGTATCGCGTTTTTGTGGAAGGCAACAATGCGCCAATGCAATGCATTGATTTGGTTTTAAACAAAGGTGCGGCAAGCCCGCAGTCTAACTTACGCTACATCAAAGAGGGCAAAATTTACCAAGCGCCTTTTGCGCCATCCTTGGCAAAACGTTGATTTTTTGAAAATTTTTGGGAGTTGACCGTGGATTTTGTTGAAACTTTGTGGCTTTTTATCACAACCCGTTGGTTGTTGAGTTTGGGCTTGGCTTTGTTGGCGTTAATCGCCATTTATTTGATTTACCAATTCATCGATTCTTTGCGTTGGTTGCACTTTAAAATGAATTTTCCGTTTTTTGGCACCATTGCCAAAGAAAGTAGTTACGACCCCGGAACGTATCCGGGATTCCGTTCATCCGAAGCAAACATTTGCGCCAAATATGCCACGCATATAGAAGGTTGTTGGGGAGAAGAACACTTCAATCGTTACAGACAATACATATCCCTTGCGGGAGATTCCAAACAAAAACCCACACCGTTTTTTATGTGGATTGTTTTGGCGATTTTGGTTACAGCCGAATCATTAGGCTTTTCTTATATGCTGGGCAAATGGATGGCGATGGAAGCCAGCGAAAACACGCACGTTCTTTTGATGTTTGCCATCGTCACCGTGATTTGTATTGTGATGGTGATTCTCACTCACGAGGCAGGCAAAGAATGGTATTGCGCAAGGAAAATCAACTATTACATCAAGTTAAAAAAAGAAAACCAAGACAAAAATCTTAATGTTGGGAAAGTTTATTTGGCTGAACAACAAGATAAAGACAAACTCACAAAAGATGGCAAAGACAACAACCCCGACTATCAACGTGCCTTAAATCGTATTGATAGAGAACAACAATCAAGTTTTATGCGATGGGTTACCTTTATTGCCATTGTGGTCATTGCTACTACTTCCACGTGGATGCGCTACAACGCTATGGAACGAGATTTAACGAACGAAACAACTTTGCAACAAGAAGAAAGCGCATCTTCTACCGACCCCTTTGCAATGGTGTTGCCGGACGAAATCACCGAACCACAACAAGCGGCGGACAACAAAGCCTTTTTGGAAATTCAATCCGCCACACGCCAAGAAGGGATTGCGGCTTTCATTATGTTGGCGTTTATTTTCATCATCACGCAAATTGTGGGCATTGTGGTTGGTCGCAAATCGGCTTTTGTGGGCGGAGAATCTTTCGATGCTTACAAACAGGTTTTGGATTATCCCGATTTCAATAGTTACAAAAACAAAGCGCTTGCCATCAAATATGCGCAAGCCAGTTTAACCAAATGGCGCTCTTTGCAAGCCAAAAAAGCCATTGACGGATTGAATTTTCAAACGTCAAAATCATTTGTGGATTATTTGGATTACGACAAGGGCATCAAAATTGTGCCCAATCAAACCGAGAAACCGCAAGAAACATCGGCAACGCCCAACGTGGAAGTTACTCACCACACCTCACAAATTGTGGAAGGAACACCGCCCGCATTAAAATCCCACGAAGAAGAAAAACCTGCCGTTTTGCCTTCCCCACAAACCATTAATAATGCGCCAAATAACGACAATGTGCCGAGTTTTGAAGAAATCAAAGCGCATTTGGAATTTTTAAACGATGTGGAAAAAGAAAA
>JBNMHE010000161.1:0-3213 GCA_050872585.1 Rhodocyclales bacterium
AACTTTTAATTTTTTTAAATTTTTTTGATATTGTTTAAAAAGTAAATAAAAATTTTTACCCCCCCCCCCCCCCGAAAACTTAAAAAATGTTTCTTTGGTTTGTTTGATGGCCAATTACAACAAAAAACAAACCATTGAAAAATCCATTCGCTCGGTTTTAATGCAACAAACGAATTTCAAATACCAGTTGATGATTTTGGATGATTGTTCAACGGATGGCTCTTATGAAATTGCTTTAAAACTACAACAAGAATTTAAAGATAAAATTATTTTATTAAGATCAAAACAAAATGAAGGTTATTTGGCACGTATTTTAGAAGGTTATTCTTATTTAAAAAATATTCCTTATTTTTGTGTGTTGGATTCCGATGATTGGTATATTTATCCTTTTAAGTTTCAAGAAGCGGTTGATTTTTTAAAAAATCACTCCGATTATGTTTGTTATTTTGCCCAAACTTATTTATTAAAAAAAGGTGAAGTTTTAAATGAAAAAGACGAAAATCTTTTTCAACTTCAACATCCGCATTATTTGGATTTTACTTGGCAAGATTATCAAAATAAAAAAGGTGTTTTCATTCAAACAAGTGGTTGCATTTATAAAAATGTTTATATGCAAAAAAATGTGCCTGAAAAATTATTAAAATTTGCCAAAAGGCAAGATGGTGCTATGTTTCGAGGCGATGGTTTTCGCAATCCATGGCACATGCAAATGGGCAAAACGCATTTTGTCAATCGTTTTGAAAGTGTTTACAATTACGATGAAACTGGTTTGTGGAGTCAATTAAACTTATTAGAACAATTAAAAAAATCTTTAATTGCCAATTTTGCTTTTTTTGATTTTTTTGAAAATGATATTTATTGGCTCAAATGCGCACAACAATCTTTTGAAAAAATAATTGGTTTTTTAAAAGAAAATCCTGAAAAAATAAAAGAAAATGAAAATTTTATTTTTGATTATTTTCAAAAAATATATTTAACAAAATACACCAATTTTAATCCTTTTGAAAAGGAAAAAATTTCCATCCAAAATAAAAATGAAAAAAAATCCAAGGTCAACTTTAAAAAAATTTTAAATTTTTTGAAAAAAATAAAAGGTTGACCGTGGATTTTTTTTAATAAATTTAAATTAAATGGGCAATGGCATTTTTTTCGTTTTCCAATTCGGTAATATTTTCCACAATGCGACTGCGGGAAAATGCGTCCAATTCTAAGTCTAAAACTGGCTCCGCAATGCCGTCTTTAACCAAACAGGGAAAACCAAACACCAAACCTTCGGGAATGCCGTAATTGTTTTTGGGGGCGGCAATGCCCATGGTTGTCCAATCCGTTGTGCCGTTTAGCCAATCGCGCATGTGGTCAATGGCGGCATTGGCAGCCGATGCCGCAGAAGATAACCCGCGCGCTTCAATAATTGCCGCACCACGCTTGCCCAAATTGTTGGCAAATTCGGTTTGTTGCCACACTTCGTCCGCAATCAAATCCGTTACGCGTTGCCCCAAAGCTTCGCAAAAGCGCAAGTCCGCAAACATTTTGGGCGAATGGTTGCCCCAAACAATGAGTTTTGAAAAATCTTTCACGCGCAAATTGAGTTTTTTGGCAAGCATTGCCAGCGCGCGGTTGTGGTCTAGCCGCATCATCGCGTGAAAATTTTCAGGGTGAATAAATCCCGCTTTTTTAGCCGATTCTTTGGCAATCCACGCATTGGTGTTGGCAGGGTTGCCCACCACCAAAATTTTTGCATTGGGGTTGGCATTTTCCGCAATGCTTTTGCCTTGAATTTTAAAAATTTCGGCATTGGCTTTTAACAAATCAGCGCGCTCCATTCCTTTGCCGCGCGGGCGCGCACCCACCAAAAAAATCAAATCCGCATCATTAAAGGCTTCATTGGCTTGGTCGGTTAAAACCATTTTTTGCAACAAAGGAAAGGCACAATCTTCCAATTCCATCGCCACGCCTTTTAAGGCATTTTGCGCTTGCGGCAATTCCAGCAAGTGAAGCGAAAAATTTTCTTTTAAATGCAAAGAATTGGCTGCCAAACGGAACAACAAACTATACGCAATTTGGCCTGCCGCACCGCTTACTGCAATTTTGATTCCCATTTTTTGATCCTTTTTTTGAAGTAAAAAAACATTATCCACGGTAAACCGATTATTTTTTTGAAAAAAAAATCACGTTGACCGTGGAAAAAGCGCTTTGTGTTATAAAAGGATTTTTTTGAAAAATTTTGCGGAGAAAAAATGAATACCGAAAACCACGCACAACTGATTTTGCCTAATCAAGAACCATTTGATTTTCCTATTATGCAAGCCACTTTGGGCAAAAACTGCGTGGATTTAAGAAGTTTGGGCAACACGGCCGATGTGTTTGCTTATGATTCTGGATTTTTATCCACCGCTTCTTGCCGCTCCACCATCACGTATATTGATGGCGAAAAAGGCGAATTGCTCTACCGCGGTTATCCCATTGAAGAATTGGCAGAAAAATGCAATTTTTTGGAAGTGGCGTATTTGCTCAAAAATGGCGAATTGCCCAACGCCCAACAAAAAGCGGATTTTGAATACACGGTTGCGCACCATTCTTTGGTGCATGACCAAATCAATCGTTTTTATTTTGGTTTTCGGCGCGATGCGCATCCTATGGCGGTGATGACGGGCGTCATCGGCGCACTTTCTGCGTTTTATCACGATGTGGTGGATTTTTCTTCCCCCAAAGGCCGTGATTTAAGCTACGTGCGCTTAATTGCCAAAATGCCCACCATTGTGGCAATGGCTTACAAATACAATCTTGGAATGCCGTTTTTGTATCCCGACAATTCGCTCTCTTATGCAGGTAATTTTTTGCGTTTGATGTTTGGCAATCCCTGCGAAGAATACAAACTCAACCCCGTTTTGGAACACGCCATGGATGTGATTTTCACTTTGCATGCCGACCACGAACAAAATGCATCAACCTCCACTGTGCGCTTAGCCGGTTCATCGGGTGCCAACCCCTTTGCCTGCATTGCGGCGGGCATTGCGTGTTTGTGGGGCAAAGCGCACGGCGGCGCCAATGAAGCGTGTTTGAAAATGTTGGAAGAAATTGGCGATGTTTCGCGCCTTTCGCATTTTTTAAATCGCGCCAAAGACAAAACGGATTCCTTTAAATTGATGGGTTTTGGGCATCGTGTTTACAAAAATTTTGACCCCAGAGCCAAACTGATGAAAAAAATCTGCC
>JBNMHE010000162.1:0-3196 GCA_050872585.1 Rhodocyclales bacterium
CTCTTTGGGCAGGGCAGAATATCCTAATTTGGTCAAAAACGCGTGGAACAAATGGCTTTATTCGTCTGAAAAAATCAAAGAAAAAGCGCCTTCTCAATCGGCGCAAATGTTGCCTGATTCTTCTTTTTTGCCCAATACGCAACTGGCGCAAGCGCCGGTTTACATTGAAAATTATTACGCGCCGACCATTATTCACAATGCGCCCGAAAAAAAGGTTGATGTGCGGCCGTATCGCCATCATCGTTATGTGCCGCCGCGCCCACAAGTTGCGCCGCGTCCATTAACTTGGGATGAAAAAATTCGACAAGAGCACCAAAGAATGTGGAATCAATCGCGGGCAGGCGTGTTAAGTCTGCCTGAAAATCGCCCATCTTGGCGCAAAGAACCTGATTTGTATCCACGCGATCATTTGCACCTTGCACCGCGCTGGTAAAGTTTTTAAAACAAAAAAATCCACGGTCAACGGGAAAAAATTTTCAAAAAAAAATTGCGTTCACCGTGGATTTTTTTAAAATTATTTTTTTGTATTTTTCAAAGGCAAGCGTATGAATCAACGTGATTGGCAATCCTCGTTAGATGCCCACAAAACCAACATTCAACAATCTGACTTGGATAATATCAACGTGACCGCTTTTGAACCGATGCCTTCGCCGGGCGAAATACAACAACAATTGCCGCTATCAGTAGCCGCTATTGAAACTGTTTACAACGGCAGACGCCGCCTTTGCAACATTTTGGAACATTGCGACCCGCGCTTGTTTGTTGTGGCGGGACCTTGTTCCATTCATGATACTGTGGCTGGTTTGGATTATGCCAAACGCTTAAAAAAATTAGCCGATGAAGTTGCCGATGTTTTTGAAATTGTGATGCGCGTTTATTTTGAAAAACCGCGCACCACAGTCGGCTGGAAGGGTTTTACCAATGATCCTTTGATGAACGACACCTTTAAAATCAACATTGGTATGCACAAAGCGCGCGAATTTTTGCTGCAAGTGGCGGAATTGGGGTTGCCTGCTGGCACCGAAGCTTTGGATCCTTTTGCGCCGCAATATTTTGGGGATTTAATCTCTTGGACGGCAATTGGCGCGCGCACCACCGAATCACAAACGCACCGCGAAATTTCTTCTGGTTTATCCACGCCCGTTGGTTTTAAAAATGCCACCAGCGGCGATTTGTCGGTGGCGGTGAACGCCATTTTGTCCGCTTCGCGCCCGCATGCTTTTTTGGGTATCAATCAAGAAGGGCGCGTGAGCATTGTGCGCACCAAAGGCAATGCTTATGGACATATGGTTTTGCGTGGTGGTGATGGCAGACCCAATTACGACACAGTCAGCATAGCGCTTGCCCAAGAAGCTTTACAAAAAGCCAAAATCACGCCCAACATTGTGGTGGATTGTTCGCACGCCAATAGCCACAAAAAACCCGAGCAACAACCTTTGGTGATGCAAGATGTGATTCATCAAGTGCTTGCAGGAAACACGGCAATTGTGGGTTTGATGTTGGAATCCAACATTGAAGCGGGGAATCAAAAAATCCCGGAGGATTTATCACAATTAAAATACGGTTGTTCGGTAACCGATGCTTGCATTGATTGGCAAACCACGGAACGCATTATTTTGCAAGCGGCGGATGTTTTGCGCCCAATGTTGGCAAAACGATTAGAAGGGCAACCCAAACCGTGAAGTTTGTTTTAGAAGGCGCGGCGTTGCCCACGTTTTTGTTGGATAACTTCAAAAACGCTTTTGGGGAAAGTGGCGATTTTTCCGTTCGTTTTTCTGCGCCCAAAACCTGTGTTTTTGAAAATATTCAAAGAAACCAAAAAATTGATGCGCTTTTGCCGCTTGCCTTTAATGAAAAATTAAATTGGGCGTTTTTGCCCAATTCGGTGAAGTTTTCTGATTTTGCGTTATTCGCTTTTGATATGGATTCAACCTTAATCACCGTTGAATGCATTGATGAATTGGCAGATTGCGCGGGCAAAAAAGCAGAAGTGGCAATGATTACCGAACGCGCGATGGCAGGCGAAATTGATTATGCGCAGAGTTTAAAAGAACGCCTAAAATGCTTGGCAGGTTTGGATGCGCGCGTGTTGAGCGAAGTTTACGAAAAACGCGTGCAGGTGCAAGCGGGCGTGGTGGAATTGATGGGCAAAATTCATCAACACCAAAGCCGTAGTGTGATTTTAAGCGGCGGTTTTACGTATTTCACCGAGCGATTGCGCATTGAATACGGCTTTGATTTTGCAACTTCCAACATTTTGGAAGTGTCTGGCGGGCGCTTGACGGGCAAAGTCAAAGGCGAGATTGTGGATTCGCAAAAAAAACGTTTTTATTTAGAACAATATGCCGCGCAAAATAATATTCCGCGTGAAAAAATTGTTGCCGTAGGCGATGGCGCCAATGATTGGGCAATGATGCAATCGGCAGGATTATCGGTTGCTTTTCACGGCAAAGAAACCTTGCGCTACAAAACCGATATTGCCATTAATTTTGGCGGGCACGATGTGCTGTTTGATTTTTTGGAGCTTTAACCATGCGGCAAACCTTCTTGCGTGAAGTTTTGGCGCAATTTAAAACTTCGGAATTTTGGGTTGCAATGATGCTCATTGCGTTTTTTGGCGTCTTAACTTATTTTTTGGTGCATTATTCATTTTTAACCGACAATTTGCTCATTAGTATCAAAGGTGCACGGTGCTTGCCTTTGAATAATCGTTCGGTGTTGTTTTTGTTTTTCAGTATGGTTTTTTTTGGTTTGAGTGCTTTGTTGATGTTGGGCGAATTGCAAAATTATTTTAATTTTAAAGCGCAAAAAAACACCATTAAAGCCAGCAAAGCCTTAGGATTTTCTGCGCTTTGGGGATTTTTTTCAACCGGCATTGCCAGCGCCGTTTTGATTTTTTACAGCAGCATTTGTTGGTAATTTTTCAAAAAATCAAAAAAATAAAGCGTTGACCGTGGATTTTTTATTTTTTTATGTTTTCTTATTTGTTGCGCCGATTTTTATACGCTTTTCCGATTTTAATCGGTGTGAATATTTTGACTTTTTCACTCTTTTTTTTGGTCAATACGCCAGACGATATGGCGCGCTTGCAGTTGGGCGTGAAATACGTTACGCCCAATGCCATTGCACAATGGAAAAAGCAAAGAGGTTACGATAAACCTTTATTTTTTAATGAAAATAAATCGGGTGTTGAAAA
>JBNMHE010000163.1:0-3121 GCA_050872585.1 Rhodocyclales bacterium
AGTTACAATTTGAATTAAAAAACGTGTTTTTTCATTTAAATGAATAATTTTAGGAATATCATTAAAAACAAAAGCATTTTTAATTTGCATGAATTCTGGATCGGTTTGCATGAGTGGATTTTTTTCATGAGGCAAAACTTTGTCCAAATAAATTTGTGCATTTTGCGCGCGCGTTTGGGCGTTGGCTTGACTAAAAAAAGGAAAAAGCGCCCATGCCAATAAAGCAATCCAACAAAGATGTGGCAAAATGTTTTTGCTTGGGTTTTGTTGCATTTTTTTGTTTTGCTAAAAAAGGGTTATTCTGGCACGTTTTTTGATTAAAATGCGTTTTTTTTTAAATTTAACAATCATGAATTTTTTGGGATTGACTTTAAAAAATAATTTATTTGTAGCACCAATGGCGGGAGTAACCGATCGGCCTTTTCGTATTTTGTGCAAAAAAATGGGAGCCGCTTTGGCGGTATCGGAAATGGTCACCTCCAATTCTTTGCTTTATGGCAGTGTGAAAACACGCAAAAGAGCCGACCATCAAGGCGAGATGGAACCTATTGTGGTGCAAATTGCGGGCGCCGACCCCAAAATGTTGGCAGAAGCAGCCAAATACAATGCAGATGCAGGCGCACAAATTATTGATATCAATATGGGATGCCCAGCAAAAAAAATTTGCAATGTGATGGCTGGTTCAGCCTTAATGAAAGATGAAATGTTGGTGGATCAAATTTGTCAAGCCGTTGTTTCGGCTGTGCCGCATATTCCAGTGACTTTAAAATGCCGCACCGGTTGGGATGAAGCCCATCAAAATGTATGCAAAATTGCACAAATTGCACAAAATGCAGGCATTGCCGCCATTACCATTCACGGCAGAACACGCGCCCAACAATATCGCGGTTTGGCGGATTATTCTTTAATCAAACAAGTAAAAGAAAACAGCAGCATTCCGGTGATTGCCAATGGTGATATTGATAGCCCGCAAAAAGCCGCTTTTGTATTAAAAGAAACCCAAGCCGATGCCTTAATGATTGGCAGAGCCGCGCAGGGTAAACCGTGGATTTTCCGCGAAATTGAGCATTTTTTGAAAACCGGAGAAATTTTGGAATCGCCCAAGCGCGCAGAAATCGGTAAAATTTTGCAATCACATTTGTTGAGTTTGTATGATTTTTATGGCGAAAAAACCGGCTTGTTTGTGGCACGCAAGCACATTCACTGGTATACCAAAGGCATTGCTTATGCAACAGAATTTCGCAAAAGAATCAATCAATTAGAAACAACTATTCAACAAATGCATGAAGTTGAAAATTTTTTTTTAAAAGGATAGCAATGTGCAACAACAATGCCCAATTGGAACAAGAAATGCAAGAATGGTGTGCACATTTTGGGCAAAAATTACCAGAAAATCTTTATGAAGTTTTTTTTCGCAACTGGGAAAAACAAGTTTTGATTTTTGCTTTAAATAAATGCCAAAACAATCAATCGGCGGCGGCGCGTTTATTGGGTTTGAACCGCAATACTTTGCGCAAAAAACTAATTTCTTATCAACTTTTGGAAAAACAATGAAAAAAGCACTTCTTTCCGTTTCGGATAAAACGGGTATTGTGGAATTTGCCCAAGGTTTGATTGCCTTGGGATTTGAAATTTTATCCACAGGCGGCACGGCGGATTTGTTGATTCAGCAAAACATTGCCGTGCAAAAAGTAGAAGATTACACGCATTTTCCTGAAATGCTGGATGGACGCGTAAAAACCTTGCATCCCAAAATTCACGGCGGTATTTTGGCAGTGCGTGAAAATCCCGAACACATGCAAACTTTGCAGCATCACCAAATTGCGCCCATTGATTTGGTTTGCGTGAATTTGTATCCGTTTGTGCAAACCGTTGCCCAAGAAAATGTTCAATTGGAACAAGCCATTGAAAACATTGATATTGGCGGACCTTCTATGATTCGTGCCGCGGCCAAAAATTTTCAATCGGTTGCGGTTGTCACCGATCCTACGGATTACGCTTTGATTTTAAAGAATTTTGAAAAAAATTCTGCGTTGACCGTGGATTTTCGTTTTTTTCTGGCACAAAAAGCCTTTACACACACGGCAAAATATGATTCTGCCATTTCAAATTGGCTGACTTCATTAGAAAACAAAGTGGGTGACCCCATTGAAAAAAATGATTTTCCAAAAGAATTATCGCTTTGTTTTTCACGCTCGGATATTTTGCGCTATGGCGAAAATCCACACCAAAAAGCCGCTTTTTACAACGATCATTCTGGCGGTTTTGCCAATTTTGAACAATTACAAGGCAAGGAATTGTCTTTTAACAATTTGGCCGATGCCGATGCCGCTTGGAGTGCCGTTCAAGCTTTTGATGCGCCCGCTTGCGTTATTATCAAGCATGCCAATCCTTGCGGTGTTGCCGTTTCGCATTCTTTACAATCTGCGTATGAAAAAGCCTTCCAAACGGATAGCACTTCCGCTTTTGGAGGCATTTTGGCGGTGAATGGCAAAGTCGGCGTGGATTTGGTTGAAGCCATTTTCAAACGCAAACATTTTGTGGAAGTTTTTGCCGCACCAGATTTTGATGAACAAGCCTTAAAAATGCTTTCGGAAAAGAAAAATTTGCGCCTTTTAAAAATCACCCAAAAAGCAAAAAAACGCTTTGATTTCAAACATATAGAAGGCGGATTGTTGGTGCAAACTGTGGATGATTTTCTACCGAAAAAAACGAATTTGAAAATTGTGACTCAAACTGCGCCAAGCGAGAGGCAAATTGAGGATTTGTTATTTGCAATGAAGGTTGCCAAATTTGTAAAATCCAATGCCATTGTTTATGCCAAAGACCAAATGACTCTTGGCATTGGGGCAGGGCAAATGAGTCGCGTAGATTCCGCGCAAATTGCCGCACAAAAAGCGCAAAACGCTCATCTTTCTTTAAAAGAATCGGTTGTGGCATCCGATGCCTTTTTTCCGTTTCGCGATGGTTTGGATGTTCTGGCAAAAGCGGGCGCGCGTGCGGTTATTCAACCCGGCGGCTCGGTGCGCGATGAAGAAGTGATTGCCGCTGCCGATGAATACGGCATTGCAATGGTTTTTACCAATCATCGCCATTTTCGGCATTAAACATTGCTTGATAT
>JBNMHE010000164.1:0-3020 GCA_050872585.1 Rhodocyclales bacterium
ATTTAAAATAAAATAAAAAAAATATTGGGTTGACCGTGGATTTTTTTATTTTTATTTAAAAGGAGTTTGTAATGAAAAAAACATTTTGGCTTTTGCCTTTTTTGCTTGGCGCTTGCCATTTGGAAACGCGTTTGGATGGCGGCAATATGGTTGAAGAAATCAGCAAAGAGCGCGCACAATCTTGCATTTATGTGGGTTCGGTTTTTGGCTATTCTGTTGATGAATTGAACAATTCCACAGAAGAACAAATGCAAACTTCCGCTCTCAATAGTTTAAAAAACACGGTGGCATTGCGTGAAGCCAATGCGGTTTTGATTACCAAACACCAATCCAATTTAAAAGAAAAAAATGTCAATCAATTGCGTTATACCATTTACGGTGATGCTTATATATGCCAATGAATATTTTAATGGTGGGCATAGGCGGTTTTTTGGGCGCAATTTTGCGTTTTGCAATCATTTTGTTGGTTGAAAAAATCGCCTTGCCGATTTTTATTGCCACTTTGTTGGTGAATGTATTGGGTTCTTTTTTAATGGGATTGTTTTCTTTTTATTTTATTTCACATGATTTTTTGAATGAAAGTGTGCGCTATTTTTTAATCACCGGATTTTTAGGCGCTTTGACTACTTTTTCGGCATTTTCTTTTGAAAATTTTTTATTTTTACAAAAAGGGCAATTTTTATTATTTTTAACCCATCTTGTTTTCAATGTTTTTTTGTGTATTGTGGCAATTTATTTTGCTTGTTTTTTAATTAAAATAATAAAATAAAAATTAGTTGGAATGTTTTAACACAATGGTTTGTGCAAATAAATCATGTAAGGCTTGTTTGTTTTTTGTAAATAAAGCCAAAATAAAACCAAAATTAAAAAATACATAAGAGAAAGTTTTTAAAATTTGGCGCAAAAAAGCGCGCCCAAAAGAAAGGCGCGCACCTTGAATGTTGCACACATAAATGCGCAACAACATTTTGCCTGGCGTGGCTTGCAAAACCGAACTTTCAAACAAAGCACCGTAAAAAAAGGGCAAAAAAACAAGGTAGTGCACCCAAGGTGCCCATTCAACTTTGTCGGCGCCGATGATGACAAAGCCTTTGAAAATAAAAATCAGCAACAATGAGAGAATCACTGTGATGATGTTGTCCACAATCAGTGCAAAAAAACGGCGGAAAAAATCAGCATATTTGCCGCTTAACCGCATTTGGCAAAGCGTGCAAACTTGTAATGGGTTGTTGATTTTTTTGCCACATTGGCTGCATTGATTCATTTTTAGAATGAAATGGGAAAACAAAAAACGCATTTTAATGATTTTTTTCATTTTTCCACGGTCAACGCACAATTTTTTTTAAAATTAAAAAAAAATGTGCGGTTGACCGTGGATTTTTTACGTTTTGAAGGCTTGGCTTATAAAAAAATTTAATCATAACTATAAAAATTTTTAAATTGTTTAATCGCAAAAAGCGTTTTAAAGTGCGTTTTGTTGTTGCTTCATTGGTTCAATTTTTCAATTTGTTCAACTTTTTTATGGAGAAAAAAAATGGCTTTAATCAATACGCCAATCAAACCTTTTAAAGTGCAAGCCTACCACCAAGGCAAATTCATTGAAGTGTCCGACAAAGATTTGTTGGGGCATTGGTCGGTGGTGATGTTTTATCCCGCTGATTTCACCTTTGTTTGCCCAACCGAATTGGAAGATATGGCAGATTTGTATGGTGAATTTCAAAAATACGGCGTGGAAGTGTATAGCGTTTCTACCGACACGCATTTTTGCCACAAAGCATGGGCGGATGTTTCGCCTGCCATTCAAAAAATCAAATACGTCATGTTGGGGGATCCCACCGCAACTTTGGCACGCAATTTTGAGGTGTTGATTGAAGAAGAAGGTTTGGCTTTGCGTGGCACTTTTGTGATTAACCCCGAAGGCGTGATTAAGGTTATTGAAATCAACGACAACGGCATTGGCAGAAAAGCCGATGAATTGTTGCGCAAAGTCAAAGCCGCACAATACATTGCCAAACATCCGGGCGAAGTGTGCCCTGCCAAATGGGAAGAAGGCGCCAAAACGCTTGCGCCTTCTTTGGATTTGGTCGGCAAAATTTAAAAAAAATACATTCTCACCGTTCAAACGCCGGCTTGCCGGCGTTTTTTAAGAATATGGTTTAAACAATCCCAGTGATTAAAAAGGGCAATCAAAAAGGAAAAACAAAATGTTTGATGACAATATTCAAAAACAACTTCAAGCGGCTTTTTTGAATTTAAAACAAGAAGTGGTTTTAACGGCTTCCTTAGATGAAAGCGATGCCGCCAATGAAATGCGTCAATTTTTGGATGAAGTGGTGGCGCTTGCGCCTGAAAAACTTTCTTTAAAATTCAACGGACATTTTGCGCGCAAACCTTCTTTTTCTATTGCCAAAGTGGGCGAAAACCCGCGCGTGCATTTTGCGGCAATTCCAATGGGGCACGAATTTACAACATTCGTTTTGGCATTGTTGCAAGTTAGTGGCCATCCGCCAAAAATCTCTGATGAAACGGCGGAATTTATAAAGAATTTAAAAATCAAAGCCCGTTTTGAATTGTTTGTTTCTCTTTCTTGCCACAACTGCCCCGAAGTGGCGCAAGCCATTCACATTTTGGCGGCGTTAAACGACAACGTAGAAACCGTGATGATTGACGGCGGCTTGTTTCAAAATGAAATTGAATCCCGCCAAATTATGGGCGTGCCAAGCTTGTGGATGAATGGCGAAAACCTGCACCAAGGCAGAATCACTTTGGATGAATTGTTGCAAAAGTTGGATTCTTCCCGCCAAGAAAAAGCGCTTGAAAAACTTGAAAACCAAGGAACGCTTGACCTTTTGGTTGTTGGTGCTGGCCCTGCTGGCGCCGCTGCCGCTGTTTATGCCGCACGCAAAGGCTTAAATGTTGCGGTTTTGGCAAGCCGCATCGGCGGGCAGATTATGGATACCTTAACCATTGAAAACTTTATTTCAGTTTTGGAAACCGAAGGCCCCAAACTTGCCGCCGCA
>JBNMHE010000165.1:0-3007 GCA_050872585.1 Rhodocyclales bacterium
ACGGTCAACCATTAAAAAATTTTAAAAATTTTGAAAGTCGACCGTGGATTTTTTGTTTTTTAAATTAAAAAAAATCAATTTTGCGGTTTGAAAATTTTGATGGTTAAAATGCTTTTGTCTTCGGTGTGCACAATTTCAATGGGCACTTGATTGATTTTCAAACACACTTCGCCATCGGGAATTTCTTCCAAATATTCGGTGATTAAACCATTGATGGTTTTGGGACCATTTAAAGGAAAATTCAACTGCAATTTGCGGTTTAAATCACGCAAAGTGGTGGCGCCTTCCACCAAAATATCGTTGTTTTCCGACCATTTTAAAACGTTTAAACCTTGAATTTTGGCATCAAAATCGCCAATCAATTCTTCCACAATGCTAGACAAAGTGACAATGCCTAAAATCTCGCCGTATTCATCCACCACAAAACCCAAGCGGTGATGATTTTTTTTAAAAAAAGAAAGTTGCGCGCCGATGGGCGTGCCAAGCGGCAAATAATACGGCGCGCGCATTTCTTGCACGATATTTTCCGTTTGAAAATGTTCACAACTTAAATTTTCCAAGATAGAACGCAGCGGCAAAACGCCCAATAAATTGTCCAAACTGCCTTGGCAAACCGGTAAAATGCTGTGTTGGCAAGTGCTGATTTGTCGGCGCAAATCGGCAATAGAATGCGTTAAATCCAAAAAATCAATAGAAGGGCGCGGCGTCATAATATCTTCAACTTTTAAATTTTGAATTTCAAACAACGCCGCCAACATATTGCGATGGTCAAGCGGCAAATGTTGGGAATTTTCCAAAATTAACGTGCGCAATTCTTCATTGGTGAGTGTGCTTTTGGAATCATCGGTTTTGTTTAAGCGCAAACACCACAAAATGATTTTGGGAAACAAATTCACAAAATAAACCACTGGATAAAGCAGTTTTAAAAGCGGCATTAAAATATACGCCAAAAAAATCGCCAGATTTTCGGCATAACGCGCGCCGATGATTTTGGGCGTAATTTCTGAAAAAACCAAAATGGCAAAGGTAATGGCAAGTGTGGCAATAGAAAGCGCCCATTCGTTTTTGCCGAATAAATCAATGGCAATTACGCCAACCAGTGTGGCGGCGGCGGCATTGACCAAATTGTTGCCTAATAAAATCATTCCCAATAAGCGCTCGCTTTGGTTTAATAAATCCAGCGCCCAAATGGCGCCTTGGTTGCCGTTTTTTGCCCAATGTTTTAAGCGAAAACGATTAGAAGCAATCATCGCCGTTTCGCTAATAGAAAAAAAGGCGGACAAAAAAAGCAAAACGCCCAAAATTAAAAATTGTTCCAAAAGAGAAAGTTGATTCATTTTTTCTTTTTTTCTTCAAAATGTTGGCAAATGATTCCCGAACTGCTTAAAACTTCAAGCGCGGGCATTTTGTTGGTTTGAAAACCCAAAATGGTGCAGGCATAAGGATGCGCAATTTGGTAGGTGATTTGATAAAACCGACAAGCTGGACAAAAAGGGCGAGCAGGGCGCAAAGCAGGCATTTTTTTAAATTCCTTTTTTTAAACTCGCTTGAATGAACAAATCCAAATCGCCATCCAAAACGGCTTGCGTGTTGCCGGTTTCCACATTGGTGCGCAAATCTTTGATGCGCGATTGGTCTAACACATAAGAGCGGATTTGATGCCCCCAAGCAATATCGGATTTTGATTCTTCAAGCGCTTGTTGTGCCGCGCGTTTTTTGCGCATTTCAAATTCATAAAGCCGCGCGCGAAGCATTTTCCATGCTTCATCGCGGTTGCGGTGTTGCGAGCGATCGTTTTGGCATTGCACCACAATGTTGGTGGGAATATGCGTTAAGCGCACCGCGGAATCGGTTTTGTTAATGTGTTGGCCGCCCGCGCCCGATGCCCGAAAAGTATCCACGCGCACATCCGCTGGATTGATTTCAATTTCAATAGAATCATCAATTTCTGGATAAACAAAAACGGAAGCAAAACTGGTGTGCCGCTTGGCATTGGCATCAAAAGGCGATTTTCTAACCAAACGATGAATGCCCGTTTCGGTTTTCAAAATGCCAAAAGCATAATCGCCGGAAAATTTCAACGTGGCGCTTTTAATGCCTGCCACATCGCCTTCGGATTCTTCTAAAATTTCCACATTAAAATTGCGCCGCTCGCCAAAACGCGCATACATACGCAACAACATTGCCGCCCAATCTTGCGCTTCGGTGCCGCCTGCGCCCGATTGTATTTCCAAAAAAGCGTTGAAAATATCTTCTTCTTGGGCAAACATTCGCCGAAATTCCAAAGCCGCCAATTCTTGTTCTATTTTTTGATTGTCTTCTTGCACGGCAAAAAGGGTGGCTTCATCGTTTTCTAATTTGCCTAATTCAAACAAATCTTTGCCATCTTCAATGGCGTGCGTGATTTTTTCCAACACCAAAACCACATTTTCCAAACGTTTTTTTTCTTTGTTTAAATTTTGTGCGTGTTCGGGATTGTTCCAAATGTTGGCATCTTCCAATTCTTTGTTAATCAATTCCAAACGTTCTTTTTGCGCATCAAAGTCAAAGATACCTCCGCAATGATTGGGCGCGCGCCTCAAACTCATTCAACGCATTTTCAATTTGGTTTTCTTGTTCCTTGTCCATTTTTGCTTTCCTTTTAAAAAAAATTTAAAAAATTTTAAAAAATCCACGGTCAACGTCAAAAAATTTTGAAAAAAATTTTTGGTTTACCGTGGAAAATCATCGTTTAACAATTCTTGGGCGTGCGCCAAAGTAATTTCGGTTAAATCCACGCCGCCCAACATCCGCGCGATTTCTTGCTTGCGGGATTCAGAATCCAAAAGAGTAATGGAAGACAAAATCTCACCATTGACTTCGGCTTTTTTCACTTGCCATTGGTGATGCGCGCGCGCGGCTACTTGCGGCAAATGCGTTACACACAAAATTTGCTTATTTTCTGCAATTTTGCGCAAAAGCCGCCCAACAATTTCAGCAACAGCCCCGCCAATGCCCACATCCACCT
>JBNMHE010000166.1:0-2974 GCA_050872585.1 Rhodocyclales bacterium
GAACACAAATTGGCGCCATTCATTTGGCAGCTTCGTTGGTTGCCGACTTGCTTTTGATTGCCGCGGCAATGACTTGGGCGGCGGCTTCACACATGAGCGATTTTGGAATGACGGCTTACAGTATGGCAAGCATTGTTTCGCTTACCGGCGGAGCGCTTCTTGCCAACATTGTGTCGGTGATTATTTTGATTATTGAAACGGTGATGTTGCGCCGATAAGTTTAAAGTTCGCCAAAATGTTGTGGGACAACGCTTTTTTTCTCATTATGCGGCGCATGCGTGCGCCCATTGTGATTTTGATTGTCGTTTATGCCATTTCCATTTTGGGCTTGACGATGATTCCGGGCGATTTTGGCGCGCCGCCTTTGAGTTTTTTTCACGCTTTTTATTTTATTAGTTACACCGCCACAACCATTGGTTTTGGCGAAGTGCCGCACACTTTTTCGGATGCGCAGCGTTTGTGGGTAACCATTTGCATTTATTTAACGGTGATTAGTTGGTCGTATTCCATTGTGACGCTGATTGCGCTTTTTAACGACAAAGCCTTTCAATTAACCATTGTGACCAATCGCTTTTGGCGGCGCGTCAAACGCATTAAAGAACCGTTTTATATTATTTGCGGTTGTGGGGAAACAGGCAGTTTGATTGCGCATAGTTTTGATTATATGAACCGCGTTTTTGTGGTGATAGAAAAAAACGACCAACGCGTGCAGGAATTGGCTTTGGAGAGTTTTCATTCTGTGCCTGCGATTTTAAATGCCGATGCATCGCTGCCGGATAATTTGCGTTTGGCAGGTTTGGAAAACCCCAAATGCCAAGGCGTTTTGGCGGTAACCGATGATGAAGAAGCCAATTTGGCTATTGCCATTGCCGTGCGCTTAATTAACCCCAAAATTCCGGTGATTGCGCGCGCCAGAACGCCCACTGTGCATGACAATATGGCTTCTTTTGGCACCAATTACATTATCAATCCCTTTGAGCGCTTTGCCGATTATTTGGTGTTGGCGATTGCCCGCCCCGAGCGCATTCGTTTGATTCAAATTTTAACAAGTTTGCCCGATGAAAAAATTCCGCCCGGGCATTATCCGCCGTCTGGTTATTGGGTTTTGTGCGGTTATGGCCGATTCGGGCGCGCCGTTGCCAATCGCTTACAAAAAGCCGGCATTGATATTACGATTATTGACCCCGCTTTGGTGGATGCCGCCCAGCGCGTGGTGGGCGATGGCACGGAAGAGAGCACCTTAAAAGAAGCACGCATTGTTGATGCCGTTGGCATTATCGCGGGCACGCATAGCGATGTGAATAATTTGTCCATTGCCGTTACCGCGCGCGCCTTAAAAGAAGATTTGTTTGTGGTGGTGCGCCAAAACCACGCTTACAACAATTTTTTGTTTGATTCTTTTGAAGCCGATGCCCGCGTTATTCCCAGCAGAATTGTGGCGCAAGAATGTATGGCCATTTTAACCGCGCCTTTGCTTGCCAATTTTTTGGAATTGTTAAGAAAAGAAGAAGAAAATTGGAGCCGCGCGTTGGTGGAGCGTTTGGAAAACTTGTGCGATGGTTTAACGCCCGTCATTTGGGAAATCAAACTCAACATTTCTGAGGCCAACGCCGCTTACCACGCTTTGATGCGCGGCACGCGTTTTTCGCTTGCCGATATTTTGCTTGATTCTGCCGACCGTTATCAAACCTTGGCAATAGTGCCGTTGATGATTGTGCGCGCCCAAGAATTTATTTTGGTGCCCAATGAAGATTTTATTTTGGCAGCAGGCGACAAAATTCTTTTTGCTAGTTCTTTTATTGCCCGCTACAAATTGACCTTAACCTTGCAAAACATCAATGAATTTAATTATGTTTTAACCGGCAAAGAAGAATCGGGTTGGTTGTGGAAAACGCTGAGCACTTGGTGGCAAAACAATCACCAAAAAACCGCCGAATCGCCAAAAATTGAAAACGGCAAAAACAAAACCGAAAACGCCAAAGTTAAGGCGGATAACAGCAAAGGGGAGAAAAAATGATTTTTAATCCGCCCGATTTTCAAAAAAAAATCACGTTGACCGTGGAAAATCTCGCTACTTTGCCGCGCCCTATTGTTTTTACCAATGGTTGTTTTGATATTTTGCACGCCGGCCACGTTACTTATTTGGCGCAAGCCAAAAGTTTGGGAAAATCCTTGGTGGTGGCTTTAAATACCGATGAATCGGTCAAACGCTTGGGCAAAGGCGATGCGCGCCCGTTTAATCCTTTAAACGAGCGAATGGCGGTAATTGCCGCTTTGGAAAGTGTGAATGCGGTAATTGGTTTTGATGAGGATACGCCCTTGGCTTTGATTCAAAAAATCCGCCCAGATGTGTTGGTGAAAGGCGGTGATTGGGAAATTGCCAACATTGTGGGTGCCGACTTTGTTTTAAAAAACGGCGGCAAGGTGTTTGCCATTCCTTTTTTATTTGCAACTTCTACCACAAAATTAGCAGAAAAAGTGAAAAACACTTGACGCATTTTGTGATTCGTTTAAAATCACGCCTTTTTGGAGGGATTCCCGAGCGGTCAAAGGGAGCAGACTGTAAATCTGCCGGCTCAGCCTTCGAAGGTTCGAATCCTTCTCCCTCCACCAGTTTTGTTGTAATTGTCGGCGTTTAGCGGGCAAGGGAAGCGGGTGTAGCTCAATGGTAGAGCTGAAGCCTTCCAAGCTTAAGACGAGGGTTCGATTCCCTTCACCCGCTCCAGTTGGCATTCGGGTTTGTTAATGCCCATGTGGCTCAGTGGTAGAGCACTCCCTTGGTAAGGGAGAGGTCGGCAGTTCAATCCTGCCCATGGGCACCATTTTTATTGATAGAGGCTTTGATTATGGCGAAGGAAAAATTTGAACGCACGAAACCGCATGTGAATGTAGGGACGATTGGGCACGTAGACCATGGTAAGACGACGTTGACGGCGGCGATTACGAGTGTATTGTCCAAGAAGTATGGTGGTGC
>JBNMHE010000167.1:0-2965 GCA_050872585.1 Rhodocyclales bacterium
AATGTGTTGGCAGATTTGTTCAATTCGCAACAAGGTGGCATTTTGGGAATGTTTAATATGTTCTCGGGCGGTGCGTTGTCGCGCTTTACCATCTTTGCATTGGGGATTATGCCCTACATTTCCGCCTCCATTATTATGCAGCTGATGACGGTTGCTTCTCCGCAATTAGAAGCCTTGAAAAAAGAAGGCGCGGCAGGCAGACGCAAAATCACGCAATACACGCGCTACGGCACGGTGTTTTTGGCGCTCTTTCAAGGCTTGGGCATTGCCATTGCCTTGGAAGCCCAAGCTGGTTTGGTTTATAACCCGGGATTGGTTTTTAGAATTACCACGGTTTCCACACTTTTAACCGGCACAATGTTTTTGATGTGGTTGGGCGAACAAATCACCGAGCGCGGCATTGGCAATGGCATTTCCATTATCATCTTCGCGGGGATTGCGGCAGGTTTGCCCAATGCCATCGGTGGCTTGATGGAGTTGGTTAGAACGGGTTCCATGCATCCTTTAACCGCTTTGATTATTTGTGCGCTTGTTGTGCTTGTTACTGGTTTTGTGGTGTTTGTGGAGCGTGGTCAGCGCAAAATTTTGGTCAATTACGCCAAACGGCAGGTGAATAACAAACTCTACGGCGGGCAGGCTTCGCATTTGCCTTTAAAACTCAATATGTCGGGGGTTATTCCGCCAATTTTTGCCTCATCTATTATTTTGTTCCCTGCCACGCTTGCGGGTTGGTTTGGCTCGGGTGATTCATTGACGTGGCTCAAAGATATTGCCGCTTCGCTTTCCCCGGGGCAGCCCGAATATGTGATTTTGTATGCGGCGGCAATAGTATTTTTCTGCTTTTTTTACACAGCGCTTGTTTTCAATTCCAAAGAAACGGCGGACAACCTGAAAAAAAGCGGTGCTTTTGTGCCCGGCATTCGCCCGGGGGAACAAACGGCAAAATATATAGACAAAATTTTGATGCGCTTGACCTTGGTTGGCGCGGTTTATATCACCTTGGTTTGTTTGTTGCCTGAATTTTTAATCATCAAATGGAATGTGCCTTTTTATTTTGGTGGCACTTCCTTGTTGATTATTGTGGTTGTAACCATGGACTTTATGTCGCAGGTGCAGGCTTACATTATGTCTCATCAATACGAGAACTTGTTGAAGAAAGCAAACTTCAAGGGTTCTCCTTTTCTGAAATAGTATGGCCAAAGAAGATTACCTAGAAATGCAAGGGGAAATTTTGGAAAATCTCCCCAATGCCACTTTTAAAGTGCGGCTTGAAAACGGACACATTGTGCACGGCTTCATCTCCGGCAAAATGCGTATGCATTACATCCGCATTCTCCCGGGCGATAAGGTGACGGTGCAGTTGACGCCTTATGATTTAAGCAAAGGACGAATCGTATTTCGGTCAAAATAAGAATTCTCTACGCATCAACCTAGAAAAAAAACGAGTGGCTCTCGGATTTTTCTAACAAGGAGTTTTAAAAATGAAAGTTTTTCCTTCGGTCAAACGCATGTGTCGGCATTGCAAGGTTATCCGCCGCAAAGGTGTGGTTCGGGTGATTTGCAAAGATCCGCGGCACAAACAGCGTCAAGGCTAATTTTAACTTTTTTTGGAGTGCATTTATGGCCCGTATTGCTGGGGTAAACATTCCGAATCACCAACATGCTGAAATTGCTTTAACGGCAATTTATGGTATTGGTCGCAGCAGCGCACAAAAAATTTGCGATGCCGCAGGTGTGATTCGTTCTAAAAAAATCAAAGACTTAAACGATGCGGATTTGGAAAAATTGCGCGTTGAAGTGGCGAAATACACCGTGGAAGGTGATTTGCGCCGTGAAGTCTCTATGAATATCAAGCGGCTGATGGATTTGGGCTGCTACCGAGGGATGCGTCATCGCAAAGGTTTGCCGTGCCGTGGACAGCGCACGCGCACGAATGCGCGCACGCGTAAAGGTCCACGCAAAGCCATTGCGGCAGCAAAGAAATAAGGATGGATGAAAATGGCAAAAACAGCGGTTAAAGCTCGTAAAAAAGTCAAAAAGAATGTAGCAGAAGGCGTGGCACACGTGCACGCTTCTTTTAACAACACCATCATCACCATCACCGATCGGCAAGGCAACACGCTTGCGTGGGCTACTTCTGGTGGTTCGGGTTTCAGAGGGTCGCGCAAATCCACGCCTTTTGCTGCGCAAGTGGCAGCAGAAGCCGCGGGCAAAGCCGCACAAGAATGCGGGGTGAAAAACCTAGAAGTGCGCATTAAAGGTCCCGGTCCCGGGCGTGAATCGTCCGTTCGTGCTTTGAATGCCTTGGGTTTAAAAATCACCGCGATTGCTGACGTGACGCCAATGCCGCATAACGGTTGCCGTCCGCCCAAAAAACGCCGCATGTAAGGAGAGAAAAAAGTGGCTCGTAATTTAGATCCCAAATGCCGTCAGTGCCGCCGCGAAGGCGAAAAGCTCTTTTTGAAGGGCGAAAAATGTTTTTCTGGCAAATGTTCCATTGAACGCCGTTCTTATGCGCCCGGCCAACATGGGCAAAAATCTGGCGCGCGCTTGTCCGACTACGGCGTGCATTTGCGTGCCAAACAAAAAATCCGCCGCATTTACGGCGTTTTGGAAGAGCAATTCCGCCGTGCTTTTGCCGAAGCTGAACGCCGCAAAGGGCAAACGGGTGAAAACTTGTTGCAATTATTAGAATCCCGCTTGGATTCTGTGGCGTATCGCATGGGTTTTGGTGCATCACGTGTGGAATCCCGTCAAGTGGTGCGGCATAACGGCGTTTTGGTTAATGGCAAACGTGTGAATATTCCGTCCTTTTTGGTCAAACCCGGTGATGTGATTGAATTAACCGAGCGTGCCAAAAAATCTTTGCGTTGCAAAGCGGCGTTGGAAGCGGCTGAATCCCGTGGTTTTCCAGAGTGGGTAAGCGTGGATGTGAAAGATGCCAAAGGCACTTTTAAAACCATGC
>JBNMHE010000168.1:0-2920 GCA_050872585.1 Rhodocyclales bacterium
AAAAACACCGATTGCGTGTTGGCAATGTATCACGACCAAGGTTTGGCGCCGTTGAAATACGCCACTTTTGGACAAGGTGCCAATGTTACTTTGGGGTTGCCGATTATTCGCACCAGCGTTGACCACGGCACCGCGCTGGATTTGGCTGGAACCCAAAAAGCCAACCCGCAAAGTTTGATGGTGGCCATTGACCAAGCGCTTTTGATGTTGGAATCATCAATATGTTGAGCGTAGAAAAACACGAGCGCGATGCCGCAAATTTAAAATATGTTTATCCGGTTTTGTCGCGCCGCGCAGGCGGCGTTTCTTTGGGAATCAATTTAAACACCAACCGCGCGTGCAACTGGGCGTGTGTTTATTGCCAAGTGGAAAATTTAAAACGCGGCAATCCCGATGCTGTTGATTTTTCTTTATTGGAAGAAGAATTGCGTTTTTTTTTACAAAGCGATTTTTTAGAAAAAAATGCGCCCCAAAATGCCGTTTTAAAAGACATTGCTTTTTCAGGCGATGGCGAACCCACCGCTTTGCCCGATTTTGAACAAGCCGCATTGTTGGTTTGTAAAATTAAAAAAGAATTCAATTTAAATCACATTAAATTGCGTTTGATTACCAACGGTTCGTTTTTAGACAAAGCACACATTGTGAAAGCCTTGCCGCTTTTGGATGAAATTTGGTTCAAAATTGACCGCGCGGATTCTTCTATGAAAGCCATCAACGGCGTGCCTTTTGATGCTTTGAAAATGCAAAATCGTTTGGAATGCGCCATTGAATCCGCGCCCACTTTTATTCAAACGTGTTGGTTTTTAAGCACCTTTGCCAAAGCCGATGATTCCACTTTGCGCCATTACATTGATTTTTTAAAACCTTATGCCGCGCGTTTAAAAGGCATTTATTTGTATGGCTTGGCGCGGCAATCGGCGCAAAAACAAGCACCATTCTTAAAAAGAATGAATCAAGCGGATTTGAACCAAATTGCGCAACAAATTCAAACGGCTTTGCATTTAAATGTGCAGGTTATGGCATAAAATCCACGGTCAACCTTATTTTTTTTTGAAAAATTATGGCAGGCAATACTTTTGGCAGAATGTTTTCGCTCACCACTTTTGGCGAATCGCACGGCGTGGCTTTGGGTTGCGTTGTGGATGGTTGTCCGCCCGGACTTTTTTTAAAAGAAGAAGATATTCAAAAAAAACTCAATCGGCGCAAACCCGGAACATCGCGCTTTGTAACCCAAAGAAAAGAAGCCGACCGCGTGCAGATTTTATCCGGCGTTTTTGAAGGCAAAACCACCGGCACGCCCATTGCCTTGGTGATTTTTAATGAAGATATGAAAAGCCGCGATTACGATTCTTTAAAAGAAGTCTTTCGCCCCGGGCATGCGGATTTTTCTTATTTGAAAAAATTCGGCATTCGCGATTATCGCGGCGGCGGCAGAGCGTCTGCTCGGGAAACCGCCGCGCGCGTGGCAGCCGGGGCCATTGCGCAAAAATGGCTTGCTGAAAATTTTAATATTCAAATCCATGCTTATTTGCATTCTATGGGTTCTTTTCAAATTCCATTTGTGGATGAAAAAATGGCGGATGAAAACGCCTTTTTTGCGCCCAATTTGGATGTGGTGCCGCAATTGGAAACGTATTTGGATTCGGTTAGAAAATCCAAAAATTCCATCGGCGCAATGCTCAACCTTGTTGCCCGCAATGTGCCAGCTGGTTTGGGTTTGCCCGTTTTTGAAAAGTTGGATGCTTTGATTGCCTTTGCGTTGATGAGCATTCCCGCGGTTAAAGCCATAGAAATTGGCGAAGGCATTGCCGCGGCAAGTTTAATGGGCAGTGAAAACAACGACCAAATGCAAGGCGGCAAATTTTTAACCAATCATGCGGGCGGCATTTTGGGCGGCATTTCTACGGGTGAAGAATTGCACGTGCGCCTGCATTTAAAACCCACGCCTTCTATTGCCCTGCCGCAAAAAACAATGAATGTTGCGGGCGAAGACATCAGCCTTTCTATTGGCGGGCGGCACGACCCGTGCGTGGGCATTCGTGCGGTGCCCATTGCTGAGGCAATGTTGGCGTTGGTGTTGATAGACCAAATTTTGATTCAACGCGCCCAATGCGGCGATTTTCCACGCTAAACGCTTAAAATTTTTGAAAATTTTTTTGGGTTGACCGTGGATTTTTTAATTTTTAAAAAAATGTTGAAAATTTTGGGCAATTTCGCGCGCTTTTTTATCGGCGTTTAATAACACTTCCAAACGAATATTTTTTTGAATTAAATTTTGGCTTATAAAATAATCCAAAACGTTTTTATTTATTTTTGGAATATCGGTAAATAATATTTGGTTATTTAAAAATAATTCAACCGCAATTTCATTTGCCGCATTTAAAACAGCGGGTGCTGTGCCGCCGATTTTTAAAACATCAAAAGCGAGTTTTAAATTTGGAAAACGCTCTAAATCGGGTTTTAAAAATTTTAAAGGCGGATATTCCCACAATTTTAATTTTTCAACACCCGATGCAATGCGCTTGGGATAGGCAAGGGCATTTGCAATTGGCGTTTGCATATTGGGAATGCCAAGTTCGGCAATTAAGGCGCCGTCTTTGTAATAAACCCCCGAATGAAGAATGCTTTGCGGGTGAATGGCAACTTCAATTTGTTCGGCTTTGCAAGAAAATAACCAAAAGGCTTCAATGACTTCCAAGGCTTTGTTCATTAAGCTTGCTGAATCAATGCTAACTTTTTTGCCCATTTGCCAGTTGGGGTGTTGGCAGGCGGCTTGGGGCGTTACTTTTTTGAGTTCTTCTTTTGTGTGATGCAAAAACGCCCCGCCTGATGCGGTAAGCAATATTTTTTCTGCTGGAAATGAATCCACGCAACAGCGAAAACCTTTGGGCAAACTTTGAAAAATCGCATTGTGTTCAGA
>JBNMHE010000169.1:0-2875 GCA_050872585.1 Rhodocyclales bacterium
GTTGAACGCCGCCGAATTTTAAGAAAACAATTTTTTCAATAAAAATATGCAAAAAATCCACGGTCAACGCCTTATTTTTTTCAAAAAAATTAGGCGTTGACCGTGGATTTTTGTTTGTTTTTTATTAAAAACAAAAAACTTGAAAACCTAACCGTCTTCGGTGATTTGTTCCACCAACTCTTGCAAAACGCGGTCGGCATCGGGAATGGGAATTTGGCAAGTGCCCGCAGAATCGTGCCCGCCGCCGCCGTATTTGAGCATCAACTGCCGATGTTTGTTTTGCTGCTTCTATCACTAATGGATTTGCCTGTGCAAAAACCACATTTTGATTTTTCAAACCACGCATCGCGTGAATGGAAATGTTGCATTGCGGAAACATGGCGTAAATCAAAAAACGATTGGTGGCATACATCACCTCTTCTTTGCGCAAATCCAATACCACCAAATTTTTGTATTGTTTGGTGCAACGCAACATTTGCGCAATGGCTTCTTGTTCTTGGGTTTTGTAGGTTTCTACGCGTTCTTTCACATCGGGCAATGCCAAAATTTCGTTGATGGGCATTTTGGCGCAGATGTCAATTAAAGCCATCATCAACGTGTAATTGGAAATGCGAAAATGATGAAAACGCCCCAAGCCAGTTCGTGAATCCATAATAAAACTCAACAACGCCCAGCCGGTGGGGTTCAAAATTTCATCAATGGTAAATTGTGCGGCATCGGCTTTGTCTACGGCTTCCATCAATTCGTCTGGGATGTGCGGAAAAGTTTTTTTGCCGCCGTAATAGTTATAAACCACGCGGGCAGCAGACGGCGCGTGACCGTCAATAATGAGATTTTTATGCTCGCCCGGGTTTCTCACCAGTTCAGAAGAATGGTGGTCAAAAACCAAATGCGCACCAGCAACATAAGGCAAATTGGTGGTGATATCGCGATTGGTGATTTCAACTTTGCCGTCTTGCATATCCTTGGGATGCACGAATTTGATTTCGTCAATAATCCCAAGTTCTTTTAATAGCATTGCGCAAACCAAGCCATCAAAGTCGGAGCGGGTGACCAAGCGGTATTTTTCGTCAGACATAATCAGTTTTCCCAAAAATTTTTTCTATTTTAAAACAAAAGCGCCAAACTGCCTTGAATTGTGATGGTATTGACCAAATCAATAAAAAATGCGCCAACCAATGGCACCACAATAAATGCCGTGTGGCTGGGGCCATAATGCGCGGTAACGGTTTGCATATTCACCATTGCTGTGGGTGTTGCGCCCAAACCAAAACCACAATGCCCGGCTGCCAAAACTGCGGCATCGTAATCTTTGCCGCAAAAACGAAAGGTTACAAAAATGGCATAAAGCGCCATCATCACGGCTTGTGAAGACAAAATCACCAACATTGGCAAAGCCAAGGCAACCAATCCCCACAAATTGATGGTCATCATTGAAAATGCCAAAAAAAGCGCCAATGAAACATTGCCGATAACGGAAACTTCTCGGTCAAACACTTTGTGAATGCCGGTGGCTGCCAACAAATTACGCAAAATCACGGCAACAAACAAACAATAAACAAAAGTTGGCAAATTAAACTCTGCAAAATGGGCGCGTTCATAAGTTTTTAACAAATTGCCCACCAACAAACAAATGGCAATTAAAGCCAAACTTTCTATAAAACTTTGTGCGGTGATTTTGCGCTCTTTTTCGGGGTTTTCTAAACCAACGGGCACATCCCACTCGTTGTGCGTGCCGGGCGTTTTCAAATTGTGTTTGCGGATTAAATAACGCGCAACCGGCCCGCCAATGATGCCGCCCATCACCAAACCAAAAGTGGCGCAAGCCATTGCCACCTCCGTTGCCGGGGCAAAGTTATACGGTGTTGTTTTGAAAATATCCGCCCAAGCGCCACCGGTGCCGTGCCCGCCGGTCATTGTGATGGAGCCGCCTAATAAACCAATGACTGGATTGACATCCATCAAATAGGCAACCGATACGCCCACCAAGTTTTGCAATGCCAACAAAATACACACAAAAAACAAGAAAATTGCCAACAAGCGCCCGCCTTTTTTAAGACTTGCAAAGTCGGCGCACAAACCCACCGAAGTGAAAAACGCCAACATCAGAGGGTCTTTCATTGAAGAATCAAATTTAAATTCAATGTTTAAAAATTTGTAAATAAACAAAAAGGCAATGGCGGCAACCAAACCGCCCACAACGGGTTCGGGAATGTTGTAATCGCGCAAAAATTTCACATGCGAGATGATAAAACGCCCCAAAATCAAAACGCCGACCATAAAAACAAAAGTGGGGTAAAAATCAAAACTAATCACATTCATAAAAAAATCCTAATGCAATTTATGGGTTTTCAGTGGGCAAGGTGTTTGGTTTTTGAAGTTCTTTTTGAATCACATAAACTTCTTGAACCGGCACTTTGTGCCGCGGCGTGGAATTGACGCAAGCGCTGACAAGCAAAATAAGAGAACACAAAAAAAGATTTTTCATTGCCAAAAAACTTTCAAAAAAAGCGTTATTTTAAAAAAAATTTGCGGTTGACCGTGGATTTTTTGATTTTTTCAATTTTTATTTTTTTTATTTTTTTAATTCTTTGAAAGTCAACAGTTTTTCTCTGTAATGCTCGTATTGTTTTTTGCGGGCTTGTAATTCTGCTTGTAATTCTGTAAAGGCATCCAAAATCAAAACAATTTCTTTTTGAATTTCTAACGGCGGAACGGGGATTTTTATAGTTTTTACTTTATCTATTGTTAAATTTTTAACTGCTCCGCCAAATGATGCGACTTTTTCTAGGGCGTTTTGTATGGCAAAGGAATTAAAAAGATAAAAAAGAAAATCTGGCAACACATCTTTTTCAAAATTAGAAATAGATAGCCA
>JBNMHE010000170.1:0-2858 GCA_050872585.1 Rhodocyclales bacterium
GAAGAATCGTTTCAAGGCGTGGTGGATTTAATCAAAATGAAATCTATCATTTGGGATGAAACATCCCAAGGGATGAAATACGAATACCAAGATATTCCAGCAGATTTAAAAGACAAAGCGCAAGAATGGCGCGAGCATATGTTGGAAGCGGCGGCTGAATCGTCTGAAGAATTGATGAATCAATATTTGGAAAATGGCGATTTGTCGGAAGCGGATATTATTAAAGGCTTGCGGATTCGCACCATTTCTTGCGAAATTCAACCGATGCTCTGCGGCACTGCTTTTAAAAATAAAGGCGTGCAACGCATGTTGGATGCCGTGGTTGAATTGTTGCCTTCTCCTGTGGATATTCCGCCTGTTGAAGGCGAAAAAGAAAACGGCGAAAAAGATCACCGCCAAGCAAGCGATGAGGCAAAATTCTCCGCTTTGGCTTTCAAATTGATGACCGATCCTTTTGTGGGGCAACTCACCTTTATTCGCGTTTATTCTGGGGTTTTAAATTCGGGCGATACCGTTTTAAACCCTGTGAAAAACAAAAAAGAGCGTATCGGCCGTTTGTTGCAAATGCATGCCAATAACCGTGAAGAAATCAAAGAAGTGCGCGCGGGCGACATTGCCGCTTGCGTGGGCTTAAAAGAATGCACAACGGGTGAAACTTTGTGTGATCCTACGGCGCCGATTATTTTGGAAAAAATGGAATTCCCTGAACCTGTGATTCACGTGGCAGTGGAACCCAAAACCAAAGCCGACCAAGAAAAAATGGGTATTGCTTTGGGGCGTTTGGCAGCAGAAGATCCGTCCTTCCGTGTGCGCTCGGATGAAGAATCTGGGCAAACCATTATTTCCGGCATGGGTGAATTGCATTTGGATATTATTGTTGACCGCATGCGCCGTGAATTTAACGTAGACGCCACCGTTGGTGCACCGCAAGTGGCTTATCGCGAATGCATTAAAAAAGCCGTGGAAAGCGAAGGAAAATTTGTCAAGCAATCTGGCGGGCGCGGTCAATATGGTCACGTCTGGCTCAAAATTGAACCCAATGAACCCGGCAAAGGTTACGAATTTATTGATGCTATTAAAGGCGGCGTGGTGCCGCGTGAATACATTCCAGCGGTTGATAAAGGCTTGCAAGATGCCATTACTTCGGGCGTTTTGGCGGGTTATCCCGTGGTTGATATTAAGTTCACGTTGTTTGATGGTTCTTACCACGATGTTGACTCAAACGAAAATGCTTTCCGCATGGCGGCTTCTATGGCATTTAAAGATGGCATGAAAAAAGCCAGTCCAACTTTGTTGGAGCCGATGATGTCGGTGGAAGTGGAAACGCCCGAAGAATACATGGGCAATGTGATGGGCGATTTGTCTTCGCGCCGTGGCATTGTGCAAGGCATGGAAGATCAAGCGGGCGGTATCAAGGTGATTAAAGCCGAAGTGCCGTTGGCAGAAATGTTTGGCTATGCCACGCAACTGCGCTCGCTCACCCAAGGGCGCGCCATTTATTCTATGGAATTTAAACATTATGCCGAAGCGCCGAAAAATGTCGCTGAGGCAATTATCAATAAAAAATAAGAGGCTTTGATTATGGCGAAGGAAAAATTTGAACGCACGAAACCGCATGTGAATGTAGGGACGATTGGGCACGTAGACCATGGTAAGACGACGTTGACGGCGGCGATTACGAGTGTATTGTCCAAGAAGTTTGGAGGTGCGGCGAAGAAGTATGATGAGATTGACGCGGCGCCGGAGGAGAAGGCGCGTGGGATTACGATTAACACGGCGCATGTGGAGTATGAAACGGAGAATAGACACTACGCGCACGTGGACTGCCCGGGGCACGCGGACTATGTGAAGAATATGATTACAGGCGCAGCGCAAATGGACGGTGCGATTTTGGTGTGTTCAGCTGCGGATGGTCCGATGCCGCAAACGCGCGAACATATTTTGTTGGCACGCCAAGTGGGTGTTCCGTATATTATTGTTTATTTGAACAAATGCGACCAAGTAGACGATGCGGAGTTGTTGGAATTGGTGGAAATGGAAGTGCGGGAATTGCTTTCCAAATATGATTTCCCGGGCGATGATATTCCCATTGTGAAAGGTTCTGCTTTGAAGGCATTGGAAGGCGACCAAAGTGAGATTGGCGAGCCGAGCATTTTCAAATTGGCAGAAGCATTGGATTCTTATATTCCCACACCGGAACGTGCGATTGACCAACCGTTTTTGATGCCGGTTGAAGATGTGTTTTCAATTTCTGGTCGCGGCACGGTGGTGACTGGCAGAGTGGAGCGCGGCATTATTAAAGTGGGCGAAGAGATTGAAATTGTGGGGATTAAAGCCACGAGCAAAACGACCTGCACGGGTGTTGAGATGTTCCGCAAATTGTTGGATCAAGGTCAAGCAGGGGATAATATTGGCGTGCTTTTGCGCGGCACCAAGCGTGAAGAAGTGGAACGTGGTCAAGTGTTGTGCAAACCGGGGACGATTACCCCACACACCCACTTTACAGGCGAAGTGTATGTTTTATCCAAAGACGAAGGCGGACGCCACACGCCATTTTTTAATAACTACCGTCCACAATTTTACTTTCGCACAACGGACGTGACGGGAGCGATTACTTTGCCGGAAGGCACTGAGATGGTGATGCCCGGGGATAACGTTGCGATGACGGTCAAACTTATCAGCCCGATTGCGATGGAAGAAGGCTTACGCTTTGCGATTCGCGAAGGTGGCAGAACGGTTGGTGCCGGCGTGGTGAGTAAAATTATCGAGTAGGAAGTAGAAAGAGGAAGTAGAAAGCAAAAATCCACGGTAGATGCGCAATTTTTTTGAAAAAAATTCAGCGTTGACCGTGGAAAATC
>JBNMHE010000171.1:0-2797 GCA_050872585.1 Rhodocyclales bacterium
AAATAAAGATTTTCAAACAGCGGATTTAATCCGGGAAGAATTATCCCAACAAGGAATTGTTTTGGAAGACAAAAAAGAAGGAACCGTTTGACGTAAAATTTAAAAAAATCCACGGTCAACGCCAAATTATTTTTAAAAAACAAAAAAAATGTAAATTTAAAATTAAATTTAAAATAAAAAAAATAAGGAGTTGACCGTGGAAAATCATTTTAATCATTTTAATATTTTAAACATTCCTTTGTCGCTTTATGTGCATTTTCCATGGTGTATTCAAAAATGTCCTTATTGTGATTTTTATTCCAAAACCGATTCTATTATTCCACAAAAAAATTATTTTTATTCTTTAAAAAAAGATTTTGAAGAATCTTGTAATTTATTTTATCCGCGCAAAATTAAAAGCATATTTTTTGGCGGCGGCACGCCCAGTTTGATGGATGTGGATTTATTAAACGATTTTTTATTGTTTTTAAAACCTTTTTGTGAAAATAACCAAAATCAGACGGAAATAACATTGGAAGCCAATCCCGGCGCAATTGAAAAAGGCAATTTTAAAAATTTTAAAGAAGCGGGAATCAACAGAATTTCTCTTGGTGTGCAAAGTTTTAATCATCAAATTCTACAAAAAATTGGCAGAATCCATTCTGCACAAGAAGCGAAAAATGCTTTAAATGAAATTCAACAAAATTTTGATAATTTTAATATAGATTTAATGTTTGCTTTGCCCTTGCAAACTTTAAATGATTTAGAAAATGATTTAAAAACTGCTTTTTTATTTCATCCTCCGCATTTATCGGTTTATCAATTAACCATAGAATCAGGCACTTTTTTTTATAAAAATCCGCCAAAATTGCCCGATGAAAATTTAACCGAAAAAATGGAAAATACAATTTACAATTTAACACAAAATAACCATTATGAACATTATGAAATCTCCGCTTACGCTAAAAATAATTTTCAATGCCAACACAATTTAAATTATTGGCAGTTTGGGGATTATTTGGGAATTGGTCCCGGCGCGCATTCTAAAATAACTTTAAAAAACAAAAAAATTTTCCGTTTTGTGCGCAATTTTAATATAGAAAATTATTTAAATCATCAATTTATTATTCAAAAACAAATTCCGGAAAATATGGCTTTGGAATATTTAATGAATGCATTTCGTTTAAAAAAATGGTTTTCATTTGTTGATTTTGAAAACAAAACAGGATTAAAAATCAAAACCATAGAAAATAATTTAAAAAAAGCGGAAGAAAAAAAATTACTTATCATTCAAAATAATGGTATCCAAACAACCGATTTGGGTAGAAAATTTTTAAATCAACTTTTGTTGTTTTTTGTTTAATTTAATTTATTTTTAATCAAAAAATCCACGGTCAACTTGATTTTTTTTTAATTTATTTTATTACCTCTATCATTGGCAGTTGTTGCGGATTGGGATTTTCAAAAACAGCCAACCATTCATTGGACAAATCAAAAAGCGGTTTGGCATTGATTTTTAAACTAGGCAAAAATTCTTGTGGAACAATTAAATAATCAATTTGATTGAGTTGATAAACCATTTTAAAGGGTTGGTTTTCAATATCAGAAAAAACAAGCGAACCGCCCAAAACGGGTAAATTTAAATTGTTTTTGTTGTTATTTTTATTCTGAATCACATTTAAAATATGAACCGATTTTAAATTTTCAACATCCAGCAACATATCACTTAAATGTTGTGCGCGCGTATTATTGGCGCCAGCCATTAAAAAAGTTTGGTGCGAATTGTTTTTTAAAAATTCTTTCAAAACAAGCAAATTTTGCACTTCTTGTTGATGAAAAGAATAAAAATGCCGATAAATTTGAATGCTTTGTTTGTTGTTTTCTATTTGAATAAGAATAAAAAACACAAAAAATAAAAACAAAGTTTTTTGTGGAAAAAATTTTAATCCATAATAAAACAAGAGCAAACTCAGTAACAAAGCTATTTTTAAAATTAAAATGTTTTGTTGTTTTATTTGGTCAAGATTTAATAAAAATTGAAGCATAGTTTGTTCAATGGTGGAATAATCAATGGGACCTTTGTAAAACAAAAAAAGAATTAAAATAGGAAAAAACAAAATCCAAACGAATTTTGTATTAAAAAAAATGTTGTTGTTTTTTTGATTTTCAAATAAAGAAATAAAAATAATCAACAAAGGCAAATAAAAAAATGGAATATAACGCAACAAAGCACGTGAATTGTCATTCAAATCAAAAAAATCTTCTCGGATGAAAATGGTATAAGACAATACCAATGTTGAGAGCAACAATAAAATAATTAAATATAAAAATATATTTTGGTTTTGTTTTGTTAGTTTTTTAAAATACAAAATAGGCAAAAACAAAGGATAAAACAAACACGCAACCGTTACGTTCATTAAATAATTAAAAGAAGAAAAAAATAAATAAGAGAAACGATTTTTTTCAAACAAAACATCTATTGTTGTTTGATTGTAATACGAATTTTTGCCGAATTGAAAAACAAATAATTCTATTAAAATATAACAAAATAAAAAGGAAAAGAAAACAATGGAAACATTCAAAATGTTTTGTAGAACAAATTGTTTTCGGGGGGGGGGGGGATCAATTTAAAAAAAGTATAAACAAAAAAAGAAAGTGGAAAAACAAGTGCAATTTCTTTGCACAAATACAAAATATAACAAAAAACGCCTATTAAAACACATAAGCCTGTGCATGATTGATTTTCTTTTTCTATTAGAAGAATAAAAAAATAAATTGCCCATAGCGAAAAAGGATAATACACATTTTCACTCATGAA
>JBNMHE010000172.1:0-2731 GCA_050872585.1 Rhodocyclales bacterium
CCTCATGCGCAAAATGATTACATTAACGCGGCGGCATTGCTTCAAACCCAATTGTCGCCTTTGGATTTTTTAAAACAACTGCAAAAAATTGAAAACGATTTTGGGCGAGAACGCCCGTTTTTCAATGCACCACGCACTTTGGATTTGGATTTGTTGTGCTATGAAAATCAAGTTTTCAATACCAAAGAATTGATTTTGCCGCATCCCAGAATGCATTTGCGCTTGTTTGTATTGGCGCCGCTTGTAGAAATTGCGCCTGATTTGGAAATTCCAAATCGTGGGCGTGCGGCAGCGTGGATTCCCGCTGTTGCTATGCAAAAAATTCGCCTTTTAAATGCGTAACTTTTTTGTTACATTGCGTTTTTTTGATTAAGGACTTTTCATGTCTTCGCACACCATCACGCGCCGCTTAACGCAAAGTGATTTGTTTAAAAAGACAAACAACGGCGAAAAAATCGCAATGTTTACGGGTTATGACGCGAGCTTTGCCAAAATGTTGGAATTGGCTGGCGCCGACTGCATTTTGATTGGCGATTCTTTGGGCAATGTTATCCAAGGGCAAGACACAACCTTGCCTGTAACTTTGGCGGATATTATTTACCACACGCAAAACGTCAAACGTGGTTGCGCCGTGCCGTTTATTTTGTCGGATATGCCGTTTGGCACCTCCCAAATTTCGCCCGAAAAAACCTTTGAAAACGCCGTGCAGTTGATGGCAGCAGGCGCGCAAATGGTCAAAATTGAAGGCGGCGTGGAAATGGTAGACACCGTGCGGTTTTTAACTTCGCGCGGCATTCCTGTTTGCGCGCATATTGGTTTAACGCCGCAATCGGTGCATGTGATGGGTTACAAAGTGCAAGGCAAGGATGAAAAATCCGCACGTTATTTAAAAGACTCCGCATTGGCGTTGCAAGATGCCGGCGCCACAATGATGGTTTTGGAAGCCGTGCCTGCAAACTTGGCTGCGGAAATCACAAGGGAAACTGGTTTGATTACCATCGGCATTGGCGCAGGAGCCCAAACGCGCGGGCAAGTGTTGGTGATTTACGATATGTTGGACATTCCGCCCGGTAAAAAAGCCAAATTTGTGCGCAATTTTATGGCGGATTCGGATTGCATTCAGAGCGCCATAACGCTTGCGGTTGATTCCATCAAAAACGGTTCTTTCCCTGCGGCAGAACATTGTTATTAAACAAAAATCCACGGTCAACGCTTTAAAATTTTGAAAAAAATGATTCGTTGACCGTGGATTTTTTTGATTTTTTAAAAAAATGAAGATTTTTGAAAACATTGCCGATTTGCAAAACGCCTTAAAACCTTTTCGTGCAAACAAAAAAATTGCTTTGGTGCCCACAATGGGCAATTTGCATCAAGGTCATTTGAAGTTAATGCAAACGGCGCACCAACACGCCGATGTGGTGGTGGCAAGCATTTTTGTTAATCCTTTGCAATTTGGTGCGGGCGAAGATTTTGAAAAATACCCGCGCACTTTTGAAGACGATTGCAAAAAGTTGGAATCGGTGGGCGTTGATTTTTTATTTGCGCCGAATGTCAAAACGCTCTACCCCGAAGAACAAGACGTTTTGGTGGCGTTGCCAAAAATGCAAAGCATTTTGGAAGGCGAATTTCGCCCCACGCATTTTCAAGGCGTGGCAACGGTGGTGTTGAAACTTTTTCATATTGTCTCGCCGGATGTGGCGTGTTTTGGCAAAAAAGATTATCAGCAACTTAAAATCATCACGCATATGGTGCGGCAGTTGGCATTACCTATTGAAATTGTGGGCGTTGAAATTGAACGTGCGGCAGATGGCTTGGCTTTGTCGTCTAGGAATGGTTATTTGAAAGACGATGAGCGCCGCATTGCCCCTGAACTGGCCAAAACTTTGCAAAATTTAAGGGAATCGGTTGCCAGCGGAAAATCGGATTTTTCGGCACTTTGTTCTGCGGCAAGCGTGGCATTGTTGAAAGCCGGTTTTGTTTCGGTAGATTATGTCAAAATTTGCAAACGCGATGATTTGTCCATTGCGCAAAATGATGATCCTTTGGGTTCTTTGGTGGTTTTGGCAGCGGCGCGTTTGGGCACAACCCGTTTGCTTGATAATTTGGAAATGTAGTCTTGTCGCTTTTTTGCATTTTTTTTTGAAAGCCTTTCAAAATGCACTTTTTTAAATGCTTTTTGGGGCTACAATCACACAACTTTTTTTTTATGGTTTCTTACCACTATGCAAAGACTGATTTTAAAATCCAAGTTGCATCGTGTGCGCGCAACCCACGCTGATTTGAATTATGAAGGCTCGTGCGCCATTGATGAAAATCTTTTGGATGCCGCCAACATCAAAGAATACGAACACGTGGATATTTGGAATGTGACCAACGGTGAGCGTTTTTCAACTTATGCCATCAAAGCTGAGCGCGGCTCGGGCATTATTTCTTTAAATGGTTCGGCAGCGCGCCGCGCGATGGTGGGCGATATTTTGATTATTGCCACCTTTGTGATGATGACGGACGAAGAATACGCCCAACATACGCCTTTTTTGGTTTATGCCGATGAAAACAACGCCATTAAGCGTTTGGGGCATCAAATTCCAACGCAAAAATAGTTTTTCTTTTTTCAACAAAAAAACCCGCTTGTTTTTAAGCGGGTTTTTTTGTGGTTATTTTAAATTTGGCAATCAAAATAATTATGTTTAAAAATAAAAATATGTTTTTTTAATATATTTACAATGAATAA
>JBNMHE010000173.1:0-2727 GCA_050872585.1 Rhodocyclales bacterium
CAATTTTAAGCATTTTTGGCATAAAAATGAGCATTTTGTTTACATTTAGTTTATTTTTAGTTTACTTTTCTTTTTTCTCAAAGCGCCTGCACACTTGCCTTTCGGGCTATTTCAGTTTACTTTTTGTTTACTTTTTATGAACATTTACTTTATTTTTTTGTTTTACTTTTCCTTGCTTTCAGGCTAAAAAATGCAGGTGAAATTATGTCTATGATGATCATTCAAGTTGATGAAAATTTAAAAAATGCGTTTGCAAAGTGTGCAAAATTACACGATAGAAGCACTTCAAGCTTGATTCGCGAGCTGATGCGTAACTTTCTGGAAAAAAATAATGCAAAAATTGATGAAGATGGCGTTTTTTTAAGTGAAGAAGAATTAAAAATATGCGAAGCCGCTAAAAAAGAAATTGAAGCGGGAGAATTCGTTTATTTTGAAGATTTATAAAAAACTTGAATTATGAATTGGAAAATCAAACTTCATAAAAATATTGTTAAATTTTTAAAACAACATCCAAAAATTGAACCAATTTTTAAAGAATTTTTTTTTAATATCAAAAAAAATCCATATCAAACTCTCTACGATATAAAAAAAATAAATAATTTAGAAAATGGCTATCGGTTAAGAATTGGAAAATATCGTTTTATTTACCAATTAAAAAAAGATGAAATGTTGATTTTTGTTTTGCACGCAAATTCTCGCGGTCAAATTTATAAAGAAATAAACCGATAATAAAAAATGAATGTGATTTTTAATGAAATTTAAAAATTAAAATCCGAGTCTTTGAGACTCAATTTTTGCCGCGTAAGCGGCAAAAATTCGTCACTGCAAGCCGAAAGGCGTGCGTAAGTGTGCATATAAGAGCCTACAACGAACGAAAATAAAAAAGTAGGGCTACCCTATTACTTTCAAAAAATCATTGCGCTGGCGGCGATGTGAGCGTTTTGGCGGCGTATGCCGTCTAAACGCAAGCGCCGCAAGCAGTTTGATAGTCTTGTTGATTCGGCACAAATGGCGGCAAGCCTTGATGTATGCGGGCTTGCGCACGTTTTGGATGGGTTTTTGGCGCACTTTAAAGCCGATTTAAATTTTTGGCAAAAATCACCGATTTTTCGCTTTTTTGTCGTTTTTTTCGGCAAAAATGGGCGCAAAGCCTTGTGGAGCAAGGGTTTGCGGGATGTGCGTTTATTTTGCGCTACTACGACAGCGCAAAATAATGCCCGTTGCCCGTTGACCAAACCCTTTATTTTCAAGGGGTGTGTTTTTTATTTTTAAATAGGAATTATTCTTAACAAGTAGGATTTTAGACAACAAAAAACCCACTTGCGTGGGTTGTTTGTTTGAAGGTAAACTTCAAGTATCTTTTTTAACAAAATGTGGAGAAATTATGGCACAAAAAGCCGAAGTGGCGCAAGCCTTGCAAAACTTACAAGTAGAAATCCCGTCAAACCCTTTAATTTCAAAGAAAACCAAAGAAAAAAATGATAGGGCTATTTGGTGGACTTTCATTCTTTACAAAGAATCAGCACCGGAAAATTGGGAGCAAATACTCAATGATTTGCAGTTAATATGGGCTGCAAGCCCATGGCACGATCGCGATATGTTTGAAGATGGCGAGAACAAAGGTCAGTTAAAAAAACCACATCGTCATGTTATCGTTAAGTTTTCGGGTAGAAAATATTACCAACAAGTAAAAGAAATTACCGATTTATTAAACCAACCAATTCCACAAAAATGTCAAAATCATATTGGCGCGATTCAGTATTTTTTGCATTTGAATGACCCGCAAAAAGCCAGATATGAATTAAAAGATTGTATTGACCACGGCATTGGTATTGCCAAGATTATGGCAATGGCGGGTGATAAAGATTTGGTTCATTATGAAAATGCAAAGGCGGTTCGTGCAATTGTTGATGAATTTCAAATTTTGGATTTCAATGATATCTTTGATTATTGTATTAAAAATGAATTGGATGACTTGGGAAAATGGATTTCAAAAAATAGTTCTTTGGTCGAAAAATTTGTTCGCGGAAATTATAATAAAATTGAAAGAGTTTCTAAAAAAGATGAGCGTTTTAGAACCGCAATTTTTCAACGCTCAATAATTGAATTGACAGGTCATTTTAAAGCCGAACTTGATTTATATTTTAGTGATTTGAAAAATAAAATTTAAGGATAAAAAAATGAATTTTGTTTGTGATTTGAAAAAAATTCGTGCGTTATGTGTGGAAAAAAATATAATGGACATGGATGATTTATTGGATGCGTTGGAATCTGAAGGTGATTCAGATTTAATTTATTTTGTTGAGACGCATACAATTATTACTGCCGAAATTTTACGCGCTCGTTATCATAAATTTCAACGGCAAGTTGAAATGTTAAAAAATAAATAATTGTTGAAGACGGGCATCGAGCAACCCAATGGGGTGCGAGATGCTTTTCTGCGAATGTCCGCAGGCGGTAGCCGTGTGCGGACATTCGCCCATCTTGCCCGAATATTCTTTCGGTTTAATGCTTCTAAATATACATTGAAAAATACGTAATATCAACTTTTTTTCTGTTTTTTTGGTTAATTTTGTTGATTTGCGGCAATTTTAAGCATTTTTGGCATAAAAATGAGCATTTTGTTTACATTTAGTTTATTTTTAGTTTACTTTTCTTTTTTCTCAAAGCGCCTGCACACTTGCCTTTCGGGCTATTTCAGTTTACTTTTTGTTTACTTTTTATGAA
>JBNMHE010000174.1:0-2696 GCA_050872585.1 Rhodocyclales bacterium
CCGCTGCGCAATATGGCAGGCGGGGCGATTGTATTTTTTACCACGATATTTTTAATTGCCATCGTTCGCATTTGTTTTAAATCCGTTTTAAAAAAATTGGGTTTGGGACCTTTTGACCACATTTTGGGGATGGTTTTTGGCATTGTGCGTGGTTCGGCAATGATCGTATTCGCCGTTTTGATTATGCGTTTTACGAGTTTGCCCGAACAAGAATGGTGGAAACAATCTAATTTCACGCGCCCATCGGCAGTTGTGGCAGACAAATTATTGAAAAATATGCCCATGGCGTGGTACCGCCAACTGAATTATTACATCGGCAAAACGATGAATATTTACGACAACGCCGACCCCAGCATTATGCAATCCATCAAACAAAAAGCAGAAGAACACAAACAAATGTTGGATTATTTTTCCGGCATAAACGAACACCAAAACGATTTTGAGCGAGACGGAGGTTAAACACAATGTGTGGCATTTTAGGCGTGGCATCTTCTAGTGCGGTTAATCAACTGCTCTATGATGGTTTATTGGTCTTGCAGCATCGCGGACAAGATGCCGCCGGCATTGCCAGTGCGGATGGCAGAACCTTTCATTTGCACAAAGCTCCTGGTTTGGTGCGTGATGTTTTTAGAACGCGCAATATGCGTGCTCTTCCAGGGAATATGGGCATTGGCCATGTGCGTTATCCCACTGCCGGTTCGGTGTGCAGTTTTTCCGAGGCGCAACCTTTTTATGTGAATTCTCCTTTTGGCATTATGCTTGCGCACAATGGCAATTTAACCAATAGCGCCCATTTGAAAGAAGAATTGTTTCAAGTGGACCGCCGACACATCAATACCAATTCCGATTCTGAGGTTTTGCTCAATGTTTTTGCGCATGAATTGCGCAACACAATGAGCGGTTTTGATTTGGATGTGGAATCTATTTTTCAAGCGGTTGCAGGAGTTTATCGCCGTTGTCGCGGTGCTTATGCTGTGGTGATGATGATTGCTGGTGCTGGCTTGTTGGCTTTTCGTGATCCTTTTGGTATTCGTCCGTTGATTTTTGGCAAAGCCGAGGGCGTGGATGGCAAAACGGAATATTTGGTCGCCTCCGAATCGGTGGCATTAGACACGTTGGGATTCCAAATCATTCGCGATATTGCTCCGGGGGAAGCCATTTTCATTAACAATGAACGCCAATTGTTCACCCAACAATGCGCGCAATCGCCGAATTTGTCGCCTTGCATTTTTGAATATGTTTATTTGGCACGGCCGGACACCGTGATTGATGGCGTTTCCGTTTATGAAGCACGTTTGAATATGGGTGAAAACTTGGCGCAAAAAGTCAAACAAACGCTGCCTTTGGATGAAATTGATGTGGTCATTCCTATTCCAGATTCCAGTCGTCCTTCGGCAATGCAATTGGCGGCGGCTTTGAATTTGCCGTTGCGAGAAGGTTTTGTGAAAAATCGTTATGTGGGCAGAACTTTTATTATGCCCGGGCAAACGGTTAGAAAAAAATCTGTGCGCCAAAAACTCAACACTTGCGCGCAAGAATTCAAAGGCAAACGCGTGCTTTTGGTGGATGATTCTATCGTGCGCGGCACCACCAGCCGTGAGATTGTGGAAATGGCGCGCGCCGCGGGTGCGTTAAAAGTTTATTTTGCATCGGCTGCACCGCCCGTGCGTTTTCCCAATGTTTATGGCATTGATATGCCAACCCGATTAGAACTGATTGCCACTGGCAAAACGGATGCGGAAATTGCCGCTGAAATTGGCGCGGATGCTTTGATTTATCAAGATATTGAAGCGATGAAAAATGCCATTACCCAAATTCGCCCAGATTTAACTCAATTTGAAGCATCGTGTTTTGATGGCCATTACATTACGGGCGATGTGGATGATTCTTATTTGAATGAATTGGAAAACAAAGCGCCCAATGCGCCCATCCACAAAGACGAAGAAGAAGCAACGCCCAATTTAATGTAATTTTTCCACGGTCAACGTAAAATTTTTTTTAAAATTAAAATTAAAAAAAATTTTTTCTTGACCGTGGATTTAGTATGTATTAAAAAAAAGGAAATTTTCAAATGCTTCATTTTAAATTTTTTAAAAGTTTTGAAAATACAAAAAACAATTCAATGTTTTATTTTGTTTTTATTTTATTTGTTTTAAGTTTTTTAATTCGTTTTGTTTTGGCGGATTTTCCAAAACATTTACTCATTCAACCAGATGAATTGCTGTTTTATCAAATTGCTGAAAATTTTGCGCAAAATCGCGGTTTAATGGTTTACAACTTGCCAAGCAATTACCAAAATGTTTTGTATTCTATTTTTTTAATGCCGGCATTTTTCTTTGAAAATAGAGAAATGCAACAACACATTATTAGTTTAATTAATTCTATTTTAATTACATCCTGCCTTTTTCCAATTTATTTTTTAGCAAAATTATTTTTAAAACAAAAAAAATCTATTATTGCCGTTTTGTTGTTTTCTTTAATCATTCCTGATTTAACTTATTCCGTTACTTTTATGGCGGAAAATTTGTATTTGCCTATTGCTTTGTGGTTGTTTTATTTTTATATTTTGTGGATTATTCAAAACAAACATTCTGTTGTTTATTCTTTATTTTTGGGCGTTTTTACTTTTTTTGCTTTGATGTGCAAAATGATTGCTTTGTTTTTCCCTTTGGCGCTTATTATTTATTGTTTGTTAC
>JBNMHE010000175.1:0-2663 GCA_050872585.1 Rhodocyclales bacterium
CAAACAAAAAACAGCAATTTTCCACGGTAAACCGAACATTTTTTTCATCCAAAATTCTTTTTTAAAAACAATTTTCCACGGTCAACCTGCGTTTTTTCAAAAAAATTTTGGGTTGACCGTGGATTTTTTTAAAAACTGCCCATCCAAATCAATTGAAAACTTCTGCCTTTGGCGTTTAATTCATAACCTGGCAAACCTTCTGCCAAATGCTCGTGGTAAGTTTTATCCAACAAATTATTCACCTGCAAGCGCAAGTTGCCGTCTTTGGAATAACGCCACGTGGCGCCCAAATCAAACGTTGCAAAGCCGGGGGTTTTGTCTTCATTACCGCTGGTAAATTTTGTTGCCACGCGATTTTGCGCACGCACCAAACGCAGCGCAAAATCGGCACTGACTTTTTGCGCCAGCGCACCGCGCCAACCAAGCGTTACTTCATCGGCGGGAATTTCAAAAAGCGGTTCATTCAATTCTTTGTTTTCCCCGCGAATTGCCGACAAGCGCGCAAAAAGCCATTGTTGATTTGCAAATTGCCAATCGGCCAAAGCGTCGATGCCGTAAATTATTGCTTTGCCCACATTCACGTTTTTCTTACAAGCGGCGGCATTTTGCGCACTGCAAGCCTTTGTTGCTTCTTGTCCCGTTAAAATTTTGCCGGAGATGTAATTGGAAATGTTTTGGTAAAAAAACGCCACATCGTAATTCACCCATTCATTTTGCCCTTTTGCGCCCACTTCAAATTGATTGGCGGTTTCCGGCTTGATGTCGGGCGAGCCTGCGTAATAATAACCATCATTTCTAACACCCGATTGGTAACGCTCACGAAGCAATGGCGCATGAAAAGCGCGGGCATATTGCGCATAAGGGCGAAACAAGGCAGAGACTTCATAAATCACCCCCAAATTGCCGCTCAACGCATTATCCGAGCGCTTTAAACCCGTGGTCTGTTTGCCGTTGTTCATACTATCCGCATCGCCTTGAACCTTGTCGTAACGCAAACCTGCCAACAAATTCAACGCGCCAAATGTGCTGTCATTTTGCACAAAAAAGCCGGTGGAGGTGATTTCGCCGTTTTTAAACGGCAAATTGCTTTGGTAACGCAACTGTGCCGCATTGCTCACAGCGCCTGCATTTGATGCTTGTTTGGCATCGGGCGATGCTTTCATTTGCCACGCATTCACGCCAAAACTCAACAAATTGTTTTCATTCCACAACCACTGCGCTTTGGCATCCACGCCGTTGGTGGCAAAACTAACCGAATTTTGAACAATATCGCCATTGACCCAGTTGGCAAAGTTATACATATCGCGGTCAATGGCTTGGCGATACAAACGCACATCAACATTCAAAGGATTTTCGCCCTGCCCTTTAAAAGAATAACCCGCTTCAAAAAGTCGGCGCGCGTGCTCGGGCGAGCGCATCATTGTGTAGCGCGTTTGCCGATTGCTTTGATGCGGGCGTTTGGAGCCCACATACCAAACATCATTATCTTCTTGCCATTGAATGCTCGCATGCACTTGGTGCTGGGCATTCAAACGGTAGCGGTATTGCCCAATAAAAGCGCGGCTATCATAACCGGTTTTGTTTTCTTTGCCAGCACCTGAGCGAAAATCGCCCATATTGGTGTAACTGGCGCCGAACATAAACGCGTGGTCGCCGCTACTCATTTGGCTAACCAAAGCGCCTTTACCGCCGGTGGATGAAGAATCAAACATCAAACTTGCGCGGGCGCGATTGGGCTGGTCAAACACCGCCTGCGGCATTAAAACGTTAATCACGCCACCCACTGCACCCGTGCCATACAAAACCGATGAAGCACCTTTGACCACTTCCAATTGCTCCGCCAAACCCAGCGTGATAAAAGATGCCAAAGCGCCGTTTGGCTCGGCGCTGTTTAAACGAATACCATCTGCCATCACCACAATGCGCTCTTTGCCCAAGCCGCGAATATACGGATTTTGCCCGTGCGCACTATCTTGCGAGACCGCAACGCCCGGCATTCCACGCAAGGCATCGCCCACATTCATTGCGCCTTTGTGGGTGATTTCTTCTTGCGTTAAGCCGATGGTCGACATCGGCACTTCCAAATTCTGCGCCGCATAACCTTTTGCCGTCACATTCACCGTTTCGCTGGTCAATTCTTCGGCATAAGCATTGGCAATGGCAAACCCCAATAAAGAAAGCGTAAAAATGCGGGAATTCATAACAAACCTTTTCCAAAGCAAAAGGAGAATTTTAGTTAAATAAGAATTAGTGTCAATTAAAACAAATTAAAAAATGAGAAAATCCACGGTCAATGCCCAATTTTTTTCAAAAAAATTTTGGGTTTACCGTGGAAAAGTGCATTTTGCTAAAATGCGTTTTTTTAACTCTTCATAAAGAAAAAAATCGTGCTAATCGCTTCCAACATCACCATGCAATTTGGTGCCAAACCTTTGTTTGAAAACGTCAATATCAAATTCGCAGACGGATTTCGTTACGGCTAAATCGGCGCCAACGGCGCAGGAAAATCCACCTTAATGAAAATTCTCTGTGGTTCATTAGCACCCACTTCCGGCAATGTTTCCAAAGACCCTATGGAGCGTTTGGCTTATTTAAAACAAGACCAATTCGCTTATGAAAACGAGCGCGTTTTAGACGTGGTGATGATGGGGCATTCTGAAATG
>JBNMHE010000176.1:0-2563 GCA_050872585.1 Rhodocyclales bacterium
ACCACGCAAGTGGTGGACCACGCCATCACGCAAAACATTTCGCGCACCATTATCACGCACGGTTCCACGCAAATGATGGTTTTGTCTATGTTCTTTTTTGGCGGCGAAACTTTGCATTATTTTTCGCTGGCTTTAACCGTTGGCATTTGCTTTGGCATTTATTCTTCCGTTTTTGTGGCTTCCCCTGTTGCCGTGTGGTTGGGTGTTACCAGAGCGCAATTTATTGTTAAACCAAAAAAGGATGATCCTTTTGATGGCGCTTGCGTTTAATATTGTGCTTAAAAAATGAAAATCTTTTTGATTACCATCGCTGTTTTTTTCATTGCCGTTTTGTTGATGGCAATCGGCGTTTTGTTGGGCAGAAAACCTTTGCGCGGCAGTTGTGCCGCCGCCAGAGAAGATTTGGGTTTGGAATGTGCAGGCGGTTGCAAAAAACCGTGTTTCAAACGCCGCATGCGTAATTTTTTAAAATCCCATTCATCCTATTCTTAAATCACAAAAACAAAAATAAAAAAATCCACGGTCAACCGTGGATTTTTTTCAAAATTTTTTGGCGTTCACCGTGGATTTTTTGAAATTTTATGCTTCGAGCAAATTCAATTTTGCCAAGCGTTCCACAAAAGTAGAGATGATTTTGTCATTGCGCTTTTTGATTTCCTCTTCAGCAAAATCAGTGGGCGGATTATCCATTTGGGCTAATTTTTTCAATTCGCACACTTGCGAGGCGTTGTTGGGATTTCCTTCGCCCGCATATTTTTTTAGCTTATCGGAAAAACGATAATCCGAAGCGCGAATGTTGATTCGCTCCTCCAACAAGCTTTTGTTGCCTAAACTCTCCAAAAGCTTTTTATCGCTTAATTCGCCATTGCGATTGATAGGGAAAATGTGCTCTATTTGCAAGGACATCTCCAACGGCAACAAGGTTTGCTCTTTGCAATCGGGATTATTAAACAACCACCACGTGAGCATTGAGCGCGTCAAGCGCCGATTATTGCTGAACACATAGTTTTGCAAAATGCCTTCAATTTCATTCTTATCAAAAAGGTGTTTGTCAAAATCAACGGGTTTGCCTTCAATAAGATTTGCCATTTGCGGAAAAATAGGCGCGCGCAAAGCGCTCAAGGTTGGCTTTTGCAAAGTGTAAGCAAAAATAAAAACACTCAAACGATCCAAAAAGTTTTCAAACTCGCTTGTTTCTTTAAATTTGCCTTCATTTTTGTTGACCAAAAACCAAACGCTCACAATAAACGTCCACAAGCTATTGGGGGCATAATTCAGCACAAACAAATGGCGCAAGGCTCTTTCACTGAAAACGGCGCGATTTTGAATTTTGACATCATGCCAGCATTCCAAAAGGTATTCCAAATTGGAAAGCGTTTCTTCACTTTCCAAAACTTGGTATTTGTTTTTGCTGTAAAAATCCCGCAAGGCTTGCATTGTGGTGCTGTTTTTTTGTTTATCATCTTGGGCGCGCAAAAAATACATATAACGCGTGAAGAGTTCGTCCATTGACGTGGCATTACGGTTGGACGGACGCGGAAAAACGTTTTTGGCTTTGTCTTCCAATTCTTTCCAGCGCTTAATAAATGTTTCCTTTTCCTTACCGCCTTGTTTGGAAAAGAAATTGTAAAACTTGCTTTTGAAAATATCAGAATCAGAAAGTGGTAAGCCGCGATCATTCAAGGTTGAAAAAATGCGCAAGGCTGTATCTTCTTGCCCTGCCACAACCGATAAAAGAATCACGTTGTTTAAAATCCGTTTGGGAAATTTAATGGCATAAGCCACTTCCAAATTGTCTATTTGCTCTTTGAAAAAGCAAAAATTGTCGGCATAACGAGAAAGCTTTTTTTTGCCTTCGGGCGCTTTGCCTGTTTTTAAAATTTCAACAAATTCCGCTTTGTCATCATCTGTGGCGACCAAGGAATCAATTTTAAGATTGGACAAGTCAACAATTGTGTTGTCTTCATCGGTTTTCCAAATGCAACGGGCAATGTTTTTGCAAAGCTCTTTTGCATCCGCATCTCCTTCGTTTGCAGCTTGAATATGTTTTTCATAAAAAGCACGCAACAAAAGCAAGATAGTGGTAAGACGTTGTTGACCATCAATGACTTCCAGCAAGCCTTCTTGATTTTTGAAGGCAACGATGGAACCCAAAAAATATTCATCATTTTCAAAATCAAATTCGGGGTATAGCGCAAATTCGTGAAGATCTTCCCAAAGCCTTGCGCACAAATCACGATCCCATGCATAAGGGCGTTGGTAATCGGGAATCAAAAAATTGGTTTTTCGCCCTTCAAACATTGTTTGAATGTTTTTTTGTTCGGCATTTAATTTTTCATTGCTCATGGCAATCCTTTCAGCAAAAAAGTTAAAGAAAAAAGTTTTTTCCACGGTCAACGCCAAATTTTTTTCAAAATTTTTTATCGTTGACCGTGGAATTTTTTAAAACAAGAAAAATGGCGATTTATTCGTCATCGTCTTCGTCCCAATCATTCTCTTCGTCTTCGTCGTCGTCATCCATACTGCCTTTGTTTTCACCAAACCATTTCGGTTTTTGGGATTC
>JBNMHE010000177.1:0-2560 GCA_050872585.1 Rhodocyclales bacterium
CAACACTTCCAAACCGGTTGCGCCGGGTTCAGCTTGTCCAAATGGCAATAGTTTGTCGTCTGCGCCAACGGGCGTATGCGCCGATACAATGGGCATTTGCGCGTTAATAATGGCGCGACATAGTGCGTTTTTGTCTGATTCTGAACGCAAAGGCGGATTAAAACGCGCTTGGGTGTTGAAATAATCGGTATCGGAATCGGTCATCAACAAATGGTGAATATCCACATCAAATGTGATGGATAATCCTGCGGCAATGGCGTTTTGCAAAATTTGCACGCCCGCTTTGGATGAGAGTTTGTGAAAATGCAAGGGCAATGGAATTTCACGAAGCAAAGCCAAAAATGTGGCAATGGCAATGGTTTCTGCCGCCACGGGAATGGTGGTTAAACCCAATCGGTCGGCAATCACGCCCGAGTGCGCCGAACCGTTTTTGGAAAGCCAATAATCTTGCGGTTCCACCCACAAAGCAAAGCCAAAACTGGCGGCATATTCCATGGCGCGGCGCAAAATTTCGGTGTTGATAATCGCTCGGCTGGCTTGTGAAAAAGCCACGCAACCGGCTTTTTTCAAGCCAGCAAGTTCGGATAATTGTTCGCCATTTAAGCCTAATGTTAAAGCGCCCAAAGGCAACACTTTGGATTTTTTGATATCGCGCGCGCGATGCACCAAACGGTCGGCCAATTCGGGTTCGTCCAAAGGCGGGTCGGTGTCGGGCGGCACCACCAAAGAAGTAATGCCGCCAGCCACTGCGGCTTCCAATTCGGCTTCAATGCTGTTTAAACGCGCATCCAAATCAATTAAGCCGGGGCACAAAATCAAACCTTGCGCTGGAATAATTTGGTCGGCTTCAAAAGGTTTGAGAGAAGAATCTTGCGGCGTTAAAGCGGCAATTTTGCCGTTTTTAACCCACAAAGAAAAAATCCCATCCAAATTTTGAGAAGGATCAATGATGCGGGCATTTTGAATGTGCAAACTTTTCATGGTTGTTGTGGTTCTGCGGGTTGTTCTTCATCAGACGTTGTTTGCAACAAAGCGGCAATGGCTTCGCGAAAACAATTGCGCATCAAACGTTTTTGCACATCGCTTAATGCACCGCGGTTGAGCGTGGAATAAGTATGAAAAACAAGTTGTTTGTCAATTTCGCGGCTGATAATGCCGGGTTGCGGCATAGCGTGAAACCATTCTTCGGCAGGACGTGCGGCAATAAAACTATCCACGGCATTTCTAATGGTGGCTTCATCTTCGGCGGAAAGTTCTTCAAATTCATAAGCACCGTAAGCCGAAGAAGGCACGCCCATATTGCAATTAAACGGCTCTGGATTATAAAAATGTTCAATGGGTTGGTATTGTGCAAAAGGCTCAATATCGGATGCGGTAAGTTTGATGACATGGTCTGCCAAAGAGATATTTTCTAAACTTTGTGCATGATGAATGCCCAAATTGGGGTCATCCAAACCGAGCAATGCCACGCGAATGCCATAACGTTGCGCGCGTTCAATGGCATCGGCAATATCGTTGTCGCCTGAAACAATCAAGGCATTTTGTATGGCTTTTTGCGCGGAAAGCTCAATTAAATCAATCACAATTTTGGTATCCACGCCTTTTTGTTGGCCGCGGTTGTTGATATGCCCCAAACGCAGTTGCACGCCGGGAATTTCATTCAAACGGCGATGTTCGGTGGTGGGATCATTGCGAATGGCATCATACCAATAGGTGCGCAAAAGTTGCGCATGGGGAAAACATTCTTTGGATTTTTCCACCAAAAAATCGGTGAAAGCTTTGGGATTGGTTAAATTTAAATCACTGCGTGAGCGGCTTTGGCGCTGACTTAAAATCTGCACCATTTGACTACACAAATAACCAGCATCAATAAAAATGGCAAATTTTTCCACGGTCAACCTCTAAAAATTTTCAAAAATAAAAAAAATTAATGTGATGCCACAAGACTCATCACCGCCATGCGCACGGCTATTCCAAAAGTAACTTGTGGCAAAATCACGGCGTGTTCGCCGTCTGCCACTTCGGAGTGAATTTCTATGCCGCGATTCATCGGTCCGGGATGCATCACGATGGCATCATCCTTGGCAAGCGATAATTTTTGCGGTGTTAAACCATAATGGCGGAAGTATTCGCTGGGGCTTGGCAAATAAGCGCCGTTCATCCGTTCGTTTTGCAAGCGCAACATAATCACCACATCGCAACCTTGAATGCCTTCTTCCATATTGTGAAACACACGAATACCGCCCATTTCTTCCAAACAAGGCGGCAACAATGTGGCAGGACCAATGGCGTGAATTTCCGGCACGCCCAAAATTTTCAAAGCGTGAATATCGGAGCGTGCCACGCGCGAGTGCAAAATATCGCCCACAATCGCCACACGCAAATGTTCAAAATTTTTTTTGTAATGGCGAATGGTATACATATCCAATAATCCTTGCGTGGGATGCGCATGCCTGCCATCGCCTGCATTGACCACGTGAATATCGTTTAGCCCGCGCGCTTTCAAATGCCGCGCGATTAAAAAAGGTGCGCCGCTTGATGCGTGCCGCACAACGAATAA
>JBNMHE010000178.1:0-2493 GCA_050872585.1 Rhodocyclales bacterium
CCGCTGCAACAATTGAATTTTGAAGGTTTGAATTTTTATGCGCCCAATTCTCCCGATTTTATTTTGCGCGGAGAATATGGCGATTATTGGACTTTGCCCACCAATGTTAAAGCGTATTGGGGACATTTTTTATCCAACAATATCACGCATTCCCTTGCCCAAGAATTAAAAACGTTGGCAAAAGAATTAAACATTTGGAATACCCAAGATGAAAAATGGTTAAATTTAAAATAAATCTGCGCTTGGTGCTTTTATTTTGTTAAAACGAGGAAAAACAACAAAACACAAAAATAAAAAAATCCGCTTTAAAAAGCGGATTTTTTTGTTTTAAAAAATATTTAATTTAAACGGCAAGATCTTCTAATTTGCCGCCTTGATTGGTATATTCTTGAACCCATTTTGGCGCACGACCGCGACCTGTCCAAGTATCAGACGGATTGGTTTTGCTTTTGTATTTAATTGGAACAGGTTTGCCTGCGCGTGCAGAAACACGTTTTCCCGTTGCGATTAATTCATTTAAATCAAAACCTCTTTCGCGCGCAAAATTCAGTAGTTCTTGCTTGGCGTTGGCTTTTTCAGTTTTGCGGCGTTGCGCAATAGCAGAATCAATTTGGGTGCGCAAATCTTGTAATTGCGGCAAGGTGTAATTGTCTAAATTGATCATTATCAAAACTCCGTTGGTTAAAAAAAATTGAAGAAAATATATAACATATTTAAATTAAATTCAAAACTTTTTTTAATTTTTTGAGTTTAATTTATCTTTTTTTGATAAAAAACACAAAATAAAAAAATCCACGGTCAACTTAAAATTTTTTTTAAATTTTTTGCTGTTGACCGTGGATTTTCTTTTCTTTTAACGGAATTCAAAACGTTCGCGCAAGAAGTTTTTGGCTGAAAAACCTTTTAATTGAAATTGTTTTAAAAGATTTTCGCCCCAAGCAAAAGGACCACAAAACCAAACGCGGCTATTTTCTTTTAAAACTTGGCTGATATTATCCGAAGGAATCACACCTTTTTCATCCGATAACCACAAATGCAAACGCACGCCTGTTTTTTGGCACAAACTTTGAATTTCATTCAAAAAAGCACAATGTCGATTGCGTTGCGAGCAGAAAAAATCCACATCCATTTTTTGATTTTTCAATGCCAAATCATTCAAACGCGCTACAAAAGGCGTTACGCCAACGCCGCCCGCAATCCAAATTTGGTGAGTTGAAGCATTGTCGTTGTCAAAAACAAAATCGCCATAAGGACCTTCTAAACGCACAGAATCACCCACTTTGATGTGTTGGGCCAATTGTTTGGTAAAGTCGCCCAAAGGTTTAATGCCCAAACGAATGCTTTTGTTGTTGAAATCCCAAGCGCTGGCAATGGTAAAAGGATGCGCACCTTCTAATTTGTCGCCAAAGTGAATAAACAAAAATTGTCCTGCTTGATGACCTTGCCAATGCGGCGCATTCAACGTGAGCAAAAGCGTGCCATCTTGTTCTTTGGCAATTTGGGCAATGCTGGCTTGTGATTGTTTTTTCTTGCCTTTTAAACCGGCCAAAATCCACAAGCTGGCCACAATGGCAAAGGCGCAACAAAATGCAACAATCCATGCAACCGGAGATTGCCAATAAGCATCCGGCATTAAAACCAAGCCGTGAAAAGCGCCCATCAAAAAAAGAATTGGAAAAGCCAAATGTGTTAAGCGAAAAACTTTGTAAGAAAAAAGTTTTTTAAACAAAGCGATGAGAATCAAAATGAGCATAATATAAAACGCCCATTCGCCTAAATCTTTGGCCCAATCACGCATATTGTGCCAAAATTCGCTCATCGGCGCTTTGGGCGCTTTAATGCGTGGCGGCAGTTCGGCAATGCCCCATTTGCCGATTTTTTTAATCCCTTGCTCGGCAATCCAGTGTATGGTGGAAAAAACGCCCACCCAAATGCCAATCCATTTGTGTAAAAAATAAACTTTGTCCAAGCCACCTAATTTTTTTTCTATCCAAGAAGCGCGCGTGGCAAGCAACACCGCAAGAGCCATCCAAAAGAGCGTGACAATACCTGAAAGGATGACGGCAGCGCTGCGGTAAGTCCAAAATTCTGGTTTTGCCAAAACAATTGGCACGCCCACAATTGACCAAAGTGCCGTTGGAATAAGAAATAAAATCAATAAAAGTTTTTTCATGTGAGTCTCCCAAAACGTAAATTTGGCGCAAGTTTAAAATCAAGCACTTTGAAAATTATGTAAAAAGCATAAAAAAATGTAAAAAAATTTTAAAAAATTGCTTGAAAAAGTAAAAAAAAGCAAAGTTGAAAGCAAAAATAAAAAATCCACGGTCAACGCAAAATTTTTTTAAGAAAGAATAAGCGCAGATGAGGTGTTTTGTGGCAATAGGCCAAAAAGCGGGAAGAGGCACTGAAAGCTAAAAAAAGCTAAAAAAGTTAAAAAAGCTAAAAAAGTTAAAAAAGGTAAAAAAGGTAAAAAAGTTAAAAAAAGCATTAGAA
>JBNMHE010000179.1:0-2479 GCA_050872585.1 Rhodocyclales bacterium
AACGGAATTAAACAAAATTGAACAAGCGGATTTTTTGCTTTTTATTTTTCCGCTTTATTGGTATTCCGTTCCCGCCATTTTAAAAGGTTATTTTGACCGTGTTTTTGTTAGCGGCAAAGCCTACGGCGGCAAACGCATTTATGAAAAAGGCGGTTTTTATGGCAAACGGGCAATGTTGGCGTTTTCATTAGGCGGGCATAGCGGTTTATTTGGCAAAAACGCCATTCATGGTGAATTAGAAACGCTTTTAAAGCCAATTACCCAAGGCACTTTGGGTTATGTGGGTTTGGATGTTTTAAAACCTTTTGTGGCGTATCACGTGCCTTATATTGCCGAAAAAGAGCGGCAAAATATTTTGAAAGATTTTGAAGAATGCTTGCAAGATTTAGAAAATCGTGCAATTTTACCCATGCCGAATGTGGAAAATTTTGATGAAAAATTAAACCCAATTGTTTGAAAATGTGGCTAAAATTAAAACCTAGTGGTTGTTTAAAAATATTTTTTTTATTTTCCGTGGAGAGAAAAATGATTTTTTCAAAAAAAATCTCAGTTTTGTTGGTAGCGGCATTGTGTTTGGCAATGGGTGCAACGCCTGCAATGGCAGCAAATCAAAAAGATGAAGGCAGAGCGGGCGTGCCTACTTTGGGCACTGACAAGAATGGCAAAATTATTGTGCCTAAAACTTTGGATGATGTGCCGGGTGAATATTGCCCTGCCAAAGACCCCAATGGTTGGGACCACATAACAAAAAGAAAAATATCCTGGAATGGTTTTGCCTGCTCTCAAAATTATCTTTCCATCAGTGGTAACTGGATTGAATTGGGCTTGTTTGACAAAGACTGGGGTGACAACACCGCTGCGCCTGGGGCAAAAAATTTGGCATACGATATGCTCTATGCTTTGGCAGAAACAAAGATAAATCAAGGAATGGATAACCCTTCTGCTTGGGGAACGGTGAATCAAATTTCACAAAAATTGCATGGTGCAAATGCAAAAGGTCCGAATACAAGTTCTGTTCAAGGTTTTTTGGGTAAATATGACGACCCTGCCATGGCAATTTTTTTTGACACCATTAACCGTTGTGGTTGTGTGATGCAAATGAACTTAGACCCAGATAAGTCGGCTTTGCCTGAAGGTGACCCCGAACGTCAATATTTGTCGACTGATGGGAATTTAAAGGATGGTTGCCCGGGGGCGGCTACTGTTTGCGGTTCTGCTTCACCCAACATTGTTAACCAAGACAGCACTTGGGGACCGAACAATGCGTATAACAAAAGTTTTCAAGACTTAGCAAAAGTGTGTGTTTATCTGTGGAACACCTTTGTGAACAACTCTTACAACAAAAAAAAGGGCATCACAGATACCAACGACCCAGAATATACGCAAATTTGCGACCCGCTCAATAGCGGTTTGGATGATTGCAAAACCACTTGTAAAAATGCTCAACAAGTTGGGGAAACTTGTGATAATCCTGCATCCTTTGTGGGACCAGGTTTGGTTTCTAATGGAACAAAAACTTGGGAATTTGATGCCAATGGCAATTGCAAAGACGCCAATGGAAAAATTGACATTGTTGCCCAATAAACGTTTTTGTTGAAACAAAAAACCGCTTTTTTAAAGCGGTTTTTTTGTGTTTTAAAAATAGATATTTTGCAGGCAAAATGTTGTTATTTTTTTATTTGACTTTAAAATGATTATTTTTTTTATGTCAGGCTATGATACAAATCACGCGCCGCGTTGAATTCGATGCTGGGCATCGTATCCCTTGCATGCGCATCAATGTCGCCATTTGCATGGGCATCGCTATGTTTTGGAATTGAGCGTCTCTGGCAAGATTCGAAACGACTTGGATGATGCCGCGAATAACGGAATGATTGCCGATTTTGGTGTCGTCAAAACCCTTTTAAAAACGCATTTAATTGACTTTTGGGACCACGCTTTTTTGGTTTGGGAAAAAGACTTTGCTGTAGTTAATTTTTTAAAAACTTTGCCCAAACACAAAACCGTTATTTTAAAAAATGTTCCCACAGCAGAAAACTTGGCACAAGAGGCGCTCCATATTTTAATGCCTGTTTTTCATGCACAAGAATTAAAAATTACTGCCTTAAAACTTTTTGAAACACCCAATAATTGGGCAGAAATTTTTCCACGGTAAACGTTTTATTTTTTCAATTTTTTGCGTTTCTTAAATGCTTTATTTTGAATTATTTTAAACAAAAATTTTTAAAAACAGAAATTGAAAAACTTCTTCAACAGTGTTTTATCCGCTTAGATGGAAAAGAGAAAATATCCAATTATTACCATTTTAATAAAGAAAATCGTTTTTTCTTTCTTTATATTTTTTCTTATTTATTCTTTTCGTTTGCTTTAATAATTATTAAAGCTTTTCATTTGAAAATTTACCTGAGTTATTGCGTGTTGGTATTTTGTTGAGTGTTTTATTTTTAACACAATGCGGTATTTATTTTAATGAAAATAA
>JBNMHE010000180.1:0-2475 GCA_050872585.1 Rhodocyclales bacterium
ATCCGCACCCTGTTGTCATTTTGGCGGGTTTGGGCAACAACGGCGGCGATGCTTTGGTTTGCGCAAGAGAACTTTTAAAAGAAAATGTGCCCATTCAAGTTATTTTTACCGGCGATGTGGCGCGTTTAACCGGTGATGCCAAAGCGGCTTACCAACTTTTTGTAGAAAATGGCGGAAGTGTTCAAAGCACGTTGCCATCCAATGTGGGCGAGATTTCTTTAATTGTGGATGGCTTATTTGGCATTGGAATCAATCGCGCGCCGGATGGGCTTTATGCGCATTTGATTCAATGGGCAAACCATGCAGGAGCGCCCATTTTGGCATTGGATGTGCCATCGGGTTTTATGTGCAATACTGGAAAACCCTTAGAGCCTGCCATTCGTGCGGATTACACACTCACGTTTATTGCCGGCAAACCCGGACTTTTCACCGCCGATGGTGCGGATTATTGCGGCAAAGTGCGCATTGAACCTTTGTCCATTGATTTGTCTCATTTTCCGCCCGATGGCCATTTGATTCATCGCCAACATTTTGCGCCTTATTTGTTAAAACGCGCCCACAATTCGCACAAAGGATGTTTTGGCAATGTGGGCATTTTGGGCGGTTCACGTTCAATGATTGGCGCGGTGATTTTGGCCGCACGTGCGGCTTTGCATTTGGGTGCCGGCAAAGTTTATTTGGGATTGTTGCATTCGGATTCCATTGCGTTGGATTTTCACCAACCAGAATTGATGATTCGCCCTGCCGATTTGCTTTTGCATACCGATTTGTCCGCATTGGCAATTGGCCCAGGTTTGGGGCGCTCCAATGAGGCTTTGCGGTTTTTGGAAGAATGCTTAACCCTGCCTTATCCGTTGGTGTTGGATGCCGATGCCTTGAATATCCTTTCTTTGCACACGCATTTGAAAAAATTACTGCAACTTCGCCCGCCCAACAAAACACTTTTAACGCCGCACCCAGCCGAAGCCGCACGGCTTTTAAATTGCAGCAGCAAGGACATTCAAAATCATCGCATTGAAGCCGCCAAAAATTGCGCCAAAATGTTCAATGCGCCCGTGATTTTAAAAGGCGCCGGCACAGTGATTGCGCTTGCCAATCAAAAAGAGTTTTTTATCAATACCACCGGCAATGCCGGACTTGCAACCGCCGGCACTGGCGATGTTTTAAGTGGATTCATCACGGCTTTGTTGGCGCAAGGTTGGCCTATTTTAGAAGCGGCTTTGGCTGGCGTGCATTTGCATGGACAAGCCGCCCAACATTGTGCCCAAAAAGGCATTGGTCCCGTTGGTTTAACGGCTTCCGATATTATTCCAGCGGCACGTTTTGTGTTCAATCAATGGTTGTATGCCGAACATAAGCAAGAGAACAGCACGGCATAATGCGTGGCAGCGTTTTGATGTTGTTTCTTCCGATACTTCAAACGTCAGCACATTGGTATTTTTATTTTTTTATTTTTTAAAAAAATTTTCTCGTTGACCGTGGATTTTTTTAATTTTGATGGTTTTTATTTTTGTATTTTCATTGTTTTTTTTTCAAAATTATTTCAAAAAATCCACGGTCAACTTTCAATTTTTTTCAAAAATTATTTCGGCACGGCAAAACGCGTTTGAAAAAAACATCGGGATTCATTTTAAAAAAATGAATCACCAAATAATTTTCCAAATCACGATTATTTAATCCAGAATCCAAAATGGCGGATTGGAATATTTTTTTGCGCATTTTTTGCGCCACTTCACTGGTGGTTAAAATGCGACAATGCGGATATTTCACCAACGCTTGATAAACATAAGCAGTGGAGCGCGTGGCTTTGAGCTGCCAAAAATCCACTTGATTGGCGTTTAAAATTTTCAAATCCCAACCTTTTTGAATGTGCGATTCCGCCAAAATCACGCGCGCATTCTGGTGCAAAACCAAGGCGCCCAACATTTTTTTTTGGCTTAAAACCAAATGCGCCCACAATTCAAAATACTTGCCTTTTAAGGCATTGAGCGCGCCCAATTGTGCTTGCGGCGAACAATCATGGTGCGGTGCAATTCCCGAACGTATTTTGGCTTTTTCCAACAATTCGCCTGAAAATTGTTCCACGTTTTGTGCGGGTATCAAAAAAAGATTGACCGTGGATTTTTTTATTTTGTGGCAGAAGAATCTTCATGCGTTGGAAATGTGCCATCCGCATTGGGTTTGATGGCTCGCCAAGCACTGTGGATTTCTTCCAAAAGGTATTGCACTTCTTGCAAAACGGTTTTGTCGTTTTTTAAATTCGCCCAAAGTAAGCGATTCACCATATATTCATAAAGCGCATAAAGGCGCTCTGCCAATTCGCCGCCCGCTTTCACATCCAAACTTGCCAACAAACCATCGTTGATAATAGAAATAGCTTTGGAAATAGATTGCCCTTTGCCCGGAATATCGCCCTCTTCCATGCAAAAAAGCGCATGGTTCAAAGCCGCTGCCGCACCTTCAAAAAGCAACAAA
>JBNMHE010000181.1:0-2430 GCA_050872585.1 Rhodocyclales bacterium
ATTCCAAAACCACCTTTTTTAGCGGTTTTTGATTCTGAAAAAATTGCTTTTATTGAATATTCTTTTTTAAACCATTTTTGTGATTCTTCTTTATTTAATGAAATCAGTTGGCAAAATATTACGCCATCCAATCATTTGGCGGAAGAATTTATTAAAACTAAATCGCGCATTCAAGCAATTATTAAAGAAAACACCAAAATATTTTATTTTGAAAAAAATGAAAAAGAATTAAAACATTTTATTTTAAACTCGCTTTCCAAAGGCGAATTGAATCCCGTTGTTGTAACCGACAAAAATTTTGATTATGTTTATTCTAACTGGTTGTTGGAAGTTTTTGAAAAAGAAGTGATTGATTTTAAGGAATTTGAAAGTTTGCGCAATCAAATGATTTTGTTGGAAAGCGATTTTTTTCTTGCCGATTTAATCAGTGAAAATGACAAAACATTAAATAAAAACCTGCGCATTATTTTGGATAAAAAAGCAGATGGTGAAAAAATTTACCATTTTAAATACAAACAAGATACAGGCATTTTTAAAGACCGCGATTTGGATATTGAAATTGAAATTATTAAACCTGAAATTCATACGAATTTTTGGAAAATGTATAAACGCCCGCCAGCAGAACAATTTTGGATGGAAATATTTAATCGCCGAGATAAATTGGCGCCAAAAGATATTCGGGAAAGGAAAGGTGCATTTTTTACGCCATCGGTTTGGGTTAAAAAAGCGCAAGAATATTTAAAAGATGCGCTTGGTGAAAATTGGGAAAATGAATATTATATTTGGGATTGCGCCGCAGGCACGGGAAATTTGTTGGTTGGTTTAAAAAATCCTGCCCGAATTTTCGCATCAACCATTGATTTAAATGATGTGGTGATGATGAAACAAATTGTGAAAATGGAACAAAATACGGAAAGCGAAAAATTAAAACTTTTGGACAAACATATTTTTCAATTTGATTTTTTGAATGATGATTTTGAAAAACTTCCTGACAATTTACAAAAAATTATCAACGAAACGCCTGAAAAATTAGTAATTTTCATCAATCCACCGTATGCAGAAGCAACAAACGCCAAAACGATTATCGGCACGGGGCAACACAAAACAGGTGTTGCTTTGAAAAATATTTATGCTGAAAAATATTTAAAAGAATTAGGACAAGCCAAAAACGAATTATTTTCGCAATTTTTTATGCGTATTTATAAAGAAATTCCTAATTGTATTTTGGCAAGTTTTTCAACATTAAAATATATAAACTCCGCAAACTTTGTTAAATTTAGGGATGTTTTCAAAGCCGAGTTTTTAAAAGGTTTTATTTGCCCAGCAAAAACTTTTGACAATGTTACAGGAGAATTTCCAATCGGTTTTTTGATTTGGAATACAAAAAATAAACAATGCTTTAAATATGTAAAACTAACGATTTTCAATGTGAAATATAAAGAATGCGGCGAGAAAAAATTTTATAAAACACAAGGACGAGAGACTTCAATTCAAAGGTTTTGGAAAACATTTGATGATAAAGGCGAAAAATTAGCTGTAATGGTGAATATTCCGCCTGATTTTCAACATAATTCTATTTTGGCAATTTACCAAAAACCACGAGCTCGCTATTGCAGAACAATAACAAAGGAAAATATTATTCCTTTTTTTGTTTATTTTTCTGTTCGCCACACCATTGCGCATTCGTGGATCAATCATAATGATCAATTTTTATTTCCAAATGGAAAATGGGAAAACGACAAAGAGTTTCAAAATAATTGTTTTGTTTTTGCATTATTTCACAGAAAAAATAGAATTTTAAGCCAAGAAGGCATCAATCATTTCATTCCATTTTCTGAAATAGAATTAAATATTGATAAATCTTTTGAATCTCATTTTCTTTTAGATTTTATGGCTGGGAGAATAAAATCCAACAATGATGATTTTTTAGGAAAAAATGCGCAATCTTTTATTCCAACAAAGCCCATGGAATTTTCTATTGAAGCGCAAAGTGTTTTAAGCGCTGCCAAAGCAATTTATGTTTATTATCATCAAGTTGCAAGTGATAAAAGAAACTCGTGGAAAATAAACGATCAAGTAAAATATTCTCGCAATGCGTCTTTTTATGATATTAAAGAATTTTTCCAAGGACGCAGTGAAAAAGGCAGAATGAATTCAAAATCAGAAGATTTAAAATATACAGAATTATTAAATGATTTAAAAAATGCGCAAAAAATATTGGCGCAAAAAATAGAACCCAAAATTTATGAATATGAATTTTTATTAGAATAATCCACGGTAAACCAATTGTTTTTTTCAAAAAAATTTGACGTTGACCGTGGATTTTTTTAAATCGTATTCATTTAAAAATCAAAAAAAATTTTACAAAATCGGGGCGAGCCATTTGCGTGCTTCTTGTTCATCCATTTTTGCGCGCGCTGCCCAATCCAA
>JBNMHE010000182.1:0-2409 GCA_050872585.1 Rhodocyclales bacterium
AGTAAATTTGGGTTGACCGTGGAAAAACATTTTCAAAATAGCTTATGGCAATTGTGTGCGCCTTTTGATGCTGCTGGCGATCAGCCGCAAGCCATCCAAAAACTTGTGGAAGGTTTAAAAGATGGCTTAAAAATGCAAACGCTTTTGGGCGTAACCGGTTCTGGCAAAACTTTTACGATGGCCAATGTGATTGCCCAAAGCAATCGCCCCGCTTTGGTTTTGGCGCCCAACAAAACCTTGGCAGCGCAACTTTATGCCGAATTTAAAGAATTTTTCCCCAAAAATGCGGTGGAATATTTTGTTTCTTATTACGATTATTACCAGCCCGAAGCCTATGTTCCTGCGCGGGATTTGTATATAGAAAAAGACAGCGCCATCAACGACCAAATTGAACAAATGCGTTTGTCTGCCACCAAAAGTTTGTTAGAGCGCCGAGATTGCTTGATTGTGGCTTCCGTTTCTTGCATTTATGGCATTGGCGAGCGCGAAGATTATCACCAAATGATTTTGGTTTTGCGCCAAAACGATGAACTTTCCCAACGCCAAATCATTGCCCAACTAACCAAAATGCAATACACGCGTTCGGATTTTGATTTTCACCGCGGCACTTTTCGCGTGAAAGGCGATGTGATTGATATTTTCCCCGCCGAAAATTCAGAAAACGCCATTCGCGTTTGCCTTTTTGACGATGAAATTGAAAAAATTCAAGTGTTTGACCCTTTGACTGGAAAAATCATCCACGCCACGCCAAGGTTTGTGGTTTTTCCTGCTTCGCATTATGTAACGCCGCGCGAGACCGTTTTAAAAGCCATAGAAAGCATTCAAGAAGAATTGCAAGAACGATTAGAATTTTTTTACAAAGCAAACAAACTAGTTGAAGCGCAGCGCTTAGAACAAAAAACGCGTTTTGATTTGGAAATGTTAGACCAAATTGGATTTTGCAAAGGCATTGAAAATTATTCGCGCCACCTTTCGCGCCGAAAAAAAGGCGAGCCGCCGCCCACTTTAATGGATTATTTGCCAGACGATGCACTGCTTTTTATTGATGAATCGCATGTAACCATTGGGCAAATTGGCGGAATGTTTAAAGGGGATCGCGCCAGAAAAGAAAATTTGGTGAATTATGGCTTTCGCTTAGAAAGTGCGCTGGATAATCGCCCGCTGCAATTTTTTGAATTTGAAGGCTTGATGCCGCAAACCATTTTTATTTCCGCCACGCCCGCCGATTACGAAGCCAATCACACCAGCCAAATTGTGGAGCAGCTGGTGCGCCCAACCGGCATTTTGGACCCAGACGTTGAAGTTCGCTCGGCAATAACGCAGGTTGATGATTTGTTGAATGAAATCAATTTGCGCATTCCCAAAAAAGAGCGGGTTTTGGTTACCACTTTAACCAAAAGAATGGCAGAAGATTTAACCGATTTTTTAAATGAACACGGTATTCGCGTGCGTTATTTGCATTCTGATATTGATACTGTTGAGCGCGTTGAAATTATTCGCGATTTGCGTTTGGGCGTTTTTGATGTTTTGGTGGGAATCAATTTGTTGCGTGAAGGTTTGGATATTCCCGAAGTTTCACTTGTTGCCATTTTGGATGCGGATAAAGAAGGTTTTTTGCGCTCCACGCGTTCGCTTATTCAAACCATTGGCAGAGCCGCGCGCAACATCAATGGCAAAGCCATTTTATACGCCGACATTATTACCAATTCCATTCAAAATGCTTTAAATGAAACCAAGCGCCGCCGTGAAAAACAAATTGAATTTAATATTCAAAACCATATTACGCCAAAAAATGTTTCCAAAAAAATAAAAGATATTATTGATGGTGTTTATAAAGATGAAGAATCAACCATTCAAAATAAAAAAGAAAAAAACAAAAAATCCGTTTTGGAATATTTAAAAATGGATGAAAAAACTTTGGGCAAACATATTCAAAAATTAGAAAAAGAAATGAAGAAAAACGCCCAGCAATTAAATTTTGAAGAAGCCATTCGTTTGCGGGATGAAATCTTCAAATTGCGGCAAGCCACTTTGGGTGCCGCGGTGCATGATTGTTAAATTTTTTTCAATATTTTTACAAAAAAACGCAAAAATCCACGGTCAACGCTCGATTTTTTTGAAAATTGCGTCCAATTTTTGCAAGTTTTAAAAAAAATTTGAAAATTTTTTGGCGTTGACCGTGGAAAATAGTGTGCGTTTCAATGTTGACAAAATGAAAATGTTGCAAGGCTTTGCGCCGATTTTATAAAAAGAAAAAATTAGGGCGGCTTCTTCTTTTTTTGTTTTGTCAATTTAATCAGTGCACAAGAAGCGGCAGCCTTGGTCAAGGAAGGCAACAGCGTAATGGCTGGTGGCTTTCTGGCTTGCGGTTCCGCACATTCGGTGTTTGCCGCCCTGGCAAAATTAGGC
>JBNMHE010000183.1:0-2382 GCA_050872585.1 Rhodocyclales bacterium
CAACGTCTTTTTATTTTGAAAAATTTAAAAAAACACCCTTTAAAGGTTTTGCGTATCCAACCAATCCAACAAAGCATCCACAATGGGTTGCGCGGCATAAGCGCGCGAGTCGTGGATTAAAATGGATAAAGCATAACGTTTGCCATTTTGCGCGTGGAAAAATCCAGCAAGCGCTTTGGCATCATTCAAGGTGCCGGTTTTAAAATGCGCTTTGCCTTTTAAATTGTGATTTTTGTAACGACGTTTTAAAGTGCCATCCAAGCCGATGACCGGCAAAGTGGAAACCAATTCCGGCATTAAAGAATCGCGCCAAATCACCAACAATAATTGATTCAAATGTTCGGTGGAAATGCGGGCGCGGCGCGATAAGCCGGAGCCATTTTCAATCACCAATTCCGGAAAATTCAACCCTTGTTGGTGCAAAACTTCGTTTAAAACCACGCGCGATCTGGTTAAATTGGCGGCATTTTTTCCCAAAGACAAACTCAAAAACAAATGCCGCGCCATCACGTTGTTGCTGTATTTGTTGACGGATTTTAAAGCCTGCAACAAAGGCTCAGATTCATGGCGCAACAATAAGGTGGATTCTTTGGGCACAACGCCGTCTTGAATGTGTCCGTTAAAATCAATGTGGGTTTCTTCCAAAATGCCGCCAATGAGCATTTGGGCGTGGGTTAAAGCATCAAAAGGCATAATATAAAAATGCTCTTTGTTGCAAATGGGCATTTTGCCGTTAATGGACAAAGTGGTGTTGTGCGCGTGAAAGGTTAATTGATTTTCCCAAGCTCTGCCGCATGCTTTTTTGTTGAATGCCACATTGGCAAAATCCAGTTGAAAATTTTTCAAAGGAATAATGGGCGCAACATTGAGAATGCCATTTTCGGTTGAAAATTCCAAAGCAATGGTTTGAAAATCCAACAAAAGTGCATTGGGCGGCGTGTTGTAAGGACGCATTCCCGCACCATCAAAAGCAGAAGGATTAAAATCAGGCAGATTAAATGCCGAGCGATCCAAAACAATGTTGCCGCGAATGCTTTTTAAACCTTGCCGTTTTAAGCGATGAAACAAGGCTTCTAAAATGTCAAAAGTTAAAAAAGGATCGCCGCCACCTTGAATATACAAATTGCCGTTTAAAACACCATGTTCATCCAGCGCAGAATCGCTGAAAAAATGCGTTTTCCACGTGTATTGGTGCCCTAATTTTTTTAAAGCCACATAGGATGTAAGCAATTTCATCACCGATGCCGGATTCATCGGTTTGGCAATGTTGTGCTGCAAAAGCGGCGTGGTGGAATCGACTTCTTGCACCATAAAAGCCACATTGTCCGTGGGAATGTTGGTTTTTAAAATGGCATTGGCAATGAGGTCTGGAATTTGCGCACGCGCAACATTAAGCAATAAAAAAGCGCCCAAAAGCGCAATCCAATTTTTGTTGAACATTGTGCTGGTTGCGGGGGCAGGACTTGAACCTGCGACCTTCGGGTTATGAGCCCGACGAGCTGCCAACTGCTCCACCCCGCGTCCGTTATGATTAAAAAAATGCGATTTTAATTTTCTTGTTTTATTTCGTCAAGTCGCTACAATTTTTCAAAAAAAATTTGGGTTGACCGTGGATTTTTGATTTTTCGCCATTTTATTTTTTCCAAAGGAAAGGCAATGCTGCAAGAACAAGAGGCAAAAAAACGCATTGTAGAATTGCAAAACTTATTGAACCAATACAATGTGGCTTATTTTTTAAATGATTCTCCTTTGGTCTCAGATGCCCAATACGATGCCTTGTTTGAAGAATTAAGCCACTTGGAAGCGCAATTTCCACAATTCAAAAGCATTGATTCGCCCACGCAAAAAGTTGGTGCAAAGTTGCACAATGCCGCGCAAAAATTTGCGCCTTACAAACATGAAAAACCCATGTTGTCGTTGTCCAATATTTTTAATGATGAAGACATTGCCGGTTTTGTTAAACGTGTGCGTGAGAATTTATCCCAAGAAGAAGCCGCGCAATTGGAATTTGTTGCCGAACCCAAATTTGATGGTTTGGCGGTTTGTTTGATTTATGAAAATGGCGTTTTCACAATGGGCGCCACGCGCGGCGATGGTGAAGTTGGCGAAAACCTCACCGATAATCTCAAAACCATTGCCAACATTCCCCAAGTTTTAAAAGGCGCCAACATCCCGGACAAAATGCAAGTGCGCGGCGAAGTGTTAATGCTTAAAGAAGATTTTTTGGCTTTAAATGAATCTCAACGTGAAAAAGGCGAAAAAGAATTTGCCAATCCCCGAAATGCCGCCGCCGGAAGCTTGCGTCAGTTGGATTTTAAAATCACCAAAGCGCGCAAACTTTCTTTTTTTGCTTATGCGTTAAATGATTTGCAAGGCTTGGCA
>JBNMHE010000184.1:0-2356 GCA_050872585.1 Rhodocyclales bacterium
CAACGACAAGCATCCCGTTTGTAAGCGAGACGGGCACGTCAAAAGTTGCGGTGATTACATTGGGCTTATTGTTTTTATCCGCCACGGCAACGGGCACCCTGCCATAAATAGTAAAGCCTTCACGCAAATTCTGGCTTATTTTTTGCGGCGTATCGCTATCTGTGCAGTCGTGCCCTAAGTCCTTGATAAATTCCCCGACCCCCGCGGCGATTGTCGCGCTTTGGCGCAACATTTTATTCACCAGCGCACTGCGCGCAATGCCCGGCTGATTCCCAATAAGACGGTGCGCGTCTTTTTGATAATCTTCTTGCGAAAGTAAATTCGTTCCAATGTCGTTTTCGCAAAATCGCAAAATTTCATTTTTTGCCATAGTTGTTTTACCTTTTCCCATTTAACTAAATTCTTTCAATAACCGCGCCAAAATTCCCAGCGTCCCAACCGTCTAACGCTTCATTTTGAATGTCCCACGCAAATAGCTTGCCACCGCGCGGTGGCGCAGTTACTTGCCTAATTCTAACACCAATAGGCTTAAACATTAAATAGCCGTTTGTGATTAAAGCTTTGTCTAATTTTGAAAGTTTTTCGCCCGCAATATAATAGCTTATTGTCATATCTTGGTGGTCTGTGATAATAACATAATATTTCCCACCAAAAGCTTGAAAAATGTTTTGAACGGCGTCTTTTTTTGTGCCATCCCAACTATTCAATGCAATTTTCGCATTAATTATTTTTCGGTAAGTTTCATCGTCCAAAGAAGTAAATTTTGAACTTATGTCAAAATTTTGCCGCCAAATCCCCGCATCCCACCCCGTTGAAAGATTTTCATCGTCATCCCACGTAAAATAAACATCTTGGAGCGGCAATGCGACTCGGCGACTTCTGCCAACCCAAAGCCCAATTGCGTCAAGTTGCACGCCAACGGCATTGTCTACGTCAAATTTTTCTGGTAATCTGGCAAATAATTCTTGCGCGGCAGAAAGAATTGAAGCAGAAACGCCAACCGTTTGAACAAAACGCGGCGAATTTTTGTGTTGCGAAGTGATTAAATTTAAATATTCGTCAAGCTTCATCGTTCTTCTTCTACATCTTGCAAAACAACGATTTCAACGTTTTCAAGTGGGCACTCAAAAACTGCGTCCCACGCCTGCACAATGTTATCTGTGTTATAATTTACACCATCTTTCGCTATTTTTAGCTCTGTTAAATCATAGGTTTTGCCGTTTTCATCGTTTAGCAAGTTTGCAGGCACAAAAAGTTTTGTTAAATAAAGAACATCCCCGATTTCAAGGTTGTTTATATAATCAGCAACCTTTTTCGCAATAATCTCCCGGAAGCCATTTTGCCAATTTTCAAGCGGTTGCAAAGTTATTTTAACCTTTACTCTTTGCACACTAGGGCGTGAAAATTGAATAATGCTTGTTTGCCCATATTCATCCACAAGTTTTTGTTTTTGATTTCCAAAAGTGCCTGCGCCAATTGTTTTTTTGTTTTCAATTATTTGCGCAATTTCTTTTGCATCGCCACCCAAAATCACCACGCAAAAAGAATGTGGCGGAATTCCGTTTTTATCCGTTTGGCTTGTGTCGTTTTCAAATATTTTTAAACGGGTAACGTTGGCAAGCGTCAAAAGCGCCCCGTGCAAGCCTTCACGGACGCTTTGCGAAGGTATTGCCACGCTTAACGATTGGCGTGTACGTAAGTCAAAATCTGTTTCTACTTTATCGCCAACAATGGCAGGCGCGTTGTTTGTTACGCCTTGCCATCCTAGCGTTGGTGTGTAGATTTTTGTGACACTTTGCGCTTCTGCTTTAACATCGCCAATTTTTTCAGCACGGGCAGTGACAACAATTTCGCCCGTTTTGTCAATAATAACTTGGTCAGGTAAAAGCCATTTTTGCTCGTTGACATCTTTTGCAATGCCATTATTGATAACCGTCCCAACGGAGCCCGTGATTGTAAGGTCTACTGTTGAATAACTTGCCGCTTTTCTGCGAATACCATTTATTTTTACGTTCCTTGAAAGCGCATCAGCCGTTGCCGTGGCGGGCGAAAAAGAATTATAGATTGCCGCGGCAACTTCTGCTAACTCAAAAAATGCTAACGCTTGAATTGCAAGCCATTGCCCGTCTTGTGAATCGGCTTCTAAATAAACATCCGCGCCATAAATCTTTCTGTATTCTTCTTTTAATAAATTTAAAAGTTGCTCATAAGTAGGATAATGAAAGCCATTTTCATTTATATAAATTAAAGAATTTAAAACGCTCATTAAAGCACCTCGTAAAAATCCACGTTGCCAAAATCAGTGTGAAGCTCGCAATGAAAAACCAACTCTCTTTTTTCATTGTCTATTTTAACA
>JBNMHE010000185.1:0-2274 GCA_050872585.1 Rhodocyclales bacterium
AGAATATACTTTGCAAAATTTTACACATCATTTAACGCATCGTGTTTTAAACATTTTTCCTAAAATAATTGTATTAAAAAACAAACCAAAAAATTTAAATGGTGAATGGATTGATTTGAATAATATTTTGAATAAAGAAATCCCCGCTCCCTTGTTTAAAATTTTAAAAAATTTAAATAATTTTCCACGGTCAACTTAAAAAAATTTTCAAAAATTTTTTGGGTTTACCGTGGAAATTGTTCTTTTAAAAAATCTTGCACATTTTTGTAATATATTTTTGTTTTTAATTCTTTTTGCCAACGCACGCATTCAATGCGGCGTGATTCTTTTAAAAAAGAGATTTGCGCTTGGTTTAAATGTTTTTCAATTTGTTTAAAAGGCAAGCGTTCTGGGCGCGGCAAATGATAATAATCGGCAATTAAATCCAAATAATCGCCCAACTTCATATTGGAATCATCCACAATGTTGTAAATTCTGTTTTTTTTGCCAAAGCGTATTGCGCCTAAAATGGCGCGGCTTAAATCGCCCGCATGAATGTGATTGGTGTAAACATCTTGTGTTTTTATCAAAGATGGCGTTTTGTTTTGAATGCGTTTCAAAGGCAAACGCGTTGCGCTGTAAATTGCTGGAACACGCAAAATACAGACTTTGGTAGTGTATTTTTTGGCAAAAAATCGGCATTGTTTTTCTGCATTCAAGCGGCGAAGTGCACGTTCTGTAAGCGGCGAAGGTGGCGTGTTTTCATTGATAAAACCATGCGGATGATGGCCATAAACGCCCGTGGTGCTTAAATAAATGAGCGTTTTGGGTGGTTTGTGCGATAAAGTATGCAACAAATGCTTTGTTCGGCTATCGGTTTGAAAAAGTGGATTGGGCGCAACCATATGAACGATGGTGTCTGCCAAACCTTTGATTTTATTTAAACTTTTAAAATCGTCTAAATCCGCAACAATGGGAATGGTGTTTTTTTCGCGCCAAAAGTTTTTGCGTTCTGTTAGTTCTTTTTGTGTTTCAAAGCAGCGCTGGCGCAGCAATACGTAAATTTTTTGAAAAGGCAATGCGTCATTGACCAAATGTTGTGCGATATCGCCAGCACCGATTAACAATAATTGCGCCATAATGTTTTAAAATTATTTTATGCAAAATAGTGATTTATACCACAGCAGCACCCAATTAGAATTGTATTCTTGGAGTTGTGTTCAACAAAATCAAACGGGTTGGAATGTTTGGAGTAACAATCCGTTTAATGGCAATTTGGAAGATTTTTCCAAAGAAGCGCAAAAGCCGTTGAATCGACAAATGCCTTCCACAAGGCAATTGTTTTTGAATGCCCAAAATTATTTTGTGGAATACCATTTGGAGTTTTTCAGACAACGCAAATTTCCACAATTGCCCAGTCGTTTGAATGCGCGTTTGTTTTTTTTAACGCGTGTGGATGCCTTGTTGTTTTATCAAAAACACAAGGATTTTTTAAAAGACAAAACTTTGATGTGTTTTAGAACGCAAGAAAATTTTACTTTGTCTCTTCACGATTCTGCTTGGTTGGATTATTTGCACTTGCCGCAATCGCTTTGTATGGAACATTTGGACAAAATTGCCGATTGTTATTGGTCGGGCAAAACGGTTTGTGAAATCAAACCCACATTTATGAATAATGTTTTCCATGCTGAACCTGTGATTGAAGCGCTGGTTTTGGGAAAATTGCGCCAAAATTTGTCGCCATTGCTTTTTTCTTTTGTGCCACAATAAACCATTTTTTATTTAAAAAAGAAAGGAAAAAAATGAGTTACACCATCCACGATTTAAAACCCGGTATGAGCCACACCATGGGCAAAACGGTAACCGATGCCGATATTGTTATGTTTGCTGGTGTTTCCACCGATACCAATGCGGTGCATTTGGATGAAGAATTTGCCAAAACTTTGCCCTTTGGCGGACGCATTGCACACGGAATGTTATCGGCTTCGTTTATTTCTGCTGTTTTGGGTGCGCATTTGCCCGGCCCTGGCACCATTTATATGGGGCAAACTTTGCGTTTTAAAGCGCCGGTGCGCATTGGTGATACGGTGAAAACCACGGTCACGGTGAAAGAAGTTATTGTGGAAAAAAAACGCGTAATTTTAGAAACCATTTGCCGCGTAGGTGAAACGGTGGTCATTGAAGGTGAAGCCACCATTATGAAACCTTAAAAATTTTTTAAAAAAATCCACGGTCAACCTTAAAAAATTTTCAAAAATTTTTAAAAATAAAAAAATGTTGACCGTGGAAAAATAA
>JBNMHE010000186.1:0-2247 GCA_050872585.1 Rhodocyclales bacterium
CATCGGATGGCGCTTTTGCAGAAAGCATAGAAGCAAAAACCAATGCAACCGCTTCCGGAATGCCTTCTTCTGCCAATTTTGCAGGCGATTTGACTTCTGCTTCAACCGCCGAAGGTGTTGCTTCTTTGGCTGGCGTTGCTGCCCCGGGTGGTGTATCTTCTTTTGCACAAAATTCTGACAACAATGCCATTTATGGTGCACCATTTTCGTCAAATGCCAATATGTTGGGCGGTGGACTAAGTCAAAACGGCACCCAATCAACCATAACAGATGAAGACATCCCTGTTTTAAGCGATGAAATTTTAGAAGAACCTTTTGCTGGCGCTTCTTCTGGCGGTTTTGAAAATTTAGGAAATTTAGCAAATGCGCATTCCAGCGCTCAAGGTGAATCTCGTGCTGGCGCTTCCAATTTTGCTGGAAGTTTTGGTGTGGGAAATGCTGCTTCAAGTGCGGGTTTTTCTGCGGGGTCTTCTTCTTGCGCTCTTGGTTCTATTTCTGATTCCAATTCCCATCAAAATGCCATTCCCGGTGCTTCTTCTTTTGATTCTTTCCAAGCCGATGGCAACTTTGTCAATGAAGGAACTTTTGAATCTGATTCTGTTTCTTCGGCCACAACTTCCAATTTGGGTGGTTTAAGTGAAATAAGTGGAATAGGCAAAAACTTCACCAGCGCCGAAACAACTACCTCTAATGATGGCATTTCCAATTCTGCCACTTCCAATTTTGCAGGAAGTTTTGGTGTGGGAAATTCTGCTTCAAGTGCGGGTTTTTCTGCGGGTGCTTCTGCATTTGACACATCAAACAACGCGGCAACAAGACAAAGTTCCTATCAAACTTCAAAAAATGCTTCTTTTGATTCGCCCAAATCAATGGCGGAATTAGGTTCCGAAGATTTAACAGTAAACACGCCAGAATTGACACAACCTTTCCCAGAAGTGGCACATTCTGAAAAAAATTTGGAGTCGACCGTGGAAAAAAGCAGTGCGCCTGCTGTTTCCCCATCCAACGTCACTGTGCCAGATGAAGAACCAGATGAAGAATTATTAGAAATCTTTATTGAAGAAGCCCGTGAGGTTTTGGAGACTCTTAAAAACGAACACAAAGTTTTGCAAAAAGACCCACACAATCAAGAGGCTTTGACAACTATTCGCCGTTGCACCCATACCTTAAAAGGTTCTGGGCGTATGGTGGGTTTATCGGATTTGGGTGAAGTGGCTTGGGCAATCGAGCAAACTTACAATATGTGGTTAAAACAAAATCGCCCAGCCACGCCCGAACTCTTGGAAATGGTTAGCCAAGAGCAAAAAGTATTTGAAGAATGGGTCGATGCCTTAGAACAGAAAAAAGCTGTTCCACAAAGTGAATCTTTGGTGAATTTGGCAGAAAACTTGCGCACGGCGCCTGTTGAACAGCCTCAAGAAAAAACGCCCACCAAAAAACAACTTGCGAAAGAACGCACCGCCGCACGCAAATCCAAAAAAGAAGCTTTGGAAACATTCAAAAATTTGGAAAAAGAAGCGCCGGTTATTGCCGACTTGCCGCAAGAAGAGCCTGTTGCGGCACCGCCTGAAATACCAGAAGTTATTCAACCTTCCGAACCTTTGGAAGAAACATCCACCGATTTGGATTTGGACTTTGCCACACAAAGCATGATTAGTGCGCCGGATGCGATGGAAGAATTTATCGCTCCAGATATGTTGTTAAATATGGAAGAAGAAAACAAAACATCTTCTTTTGATGCACAACAACCCGCATCTGTTGGCACAGATAATGCTTTGGCTTCTTCTGCCTTGACACAATTTGCAGACGATTCATTCTCACAAGAAGACAATCGCAAACCATCAATAGAATCCGCTTCAAATGCAACTTCGCCTTCTTGGGATTCATCTGTTGGTGGCGCACTTGAAACTCCAACAACTCCAACTGAAACTCCAACCCATGCTCCTTTTGCCGAGACTTTCTCACAAGACCATTCAGCTATCCCAGGAGCAACTTCAACGCATGCTTTTGATTTTGGAAATCATTCTTCAAACAATTTAAGTGCCGATTCCAAACTTGCAGATTCTTCTGTCTTGACACAATTTGCAGGCGATTCCTTCTCACAAGAAGACAATCGTCAACAATCAATAGAATCCGCTTCAAATGCAACTTCGCCTTCTTGGGATTCATCTGTTGGTGGCGCACTTGAAACTCCAACAACTCCAACTGAAACTCCAACCCATGCTCCTTTTGCCGAGACTTTCTCAC
>JBNMHE010000187.1:0-2215 GCA_050872585.1 Rhodocyclales bacterium
AGGCACGGCGGGGTGCGTGCGCGCTTTTATTCAACATCAACTTGGTGCGCAAAACAATGTTCAAAAATTGTATTATTTGGGGCCAATGTTTCGCCATGAGCGCCCGCAAAAAGGGCGTTATCGGCAATTTCATCAGCTGGGCGTGGAATGTTTGGGTTCTTCATCGTTTTTGATGGATGCGGAAATCATCGCTTTGTCTATGCATTTTTGGCGCAATTTAAACATTAAAACACCGCATTTGCACTTGAATTCTTTGGGTGATTTGGATGAACGCACACAATACCGCGCCGCTTTGGTGGATTATTTCACGCGCTATGAAAACGCTTTGGATGAAGATTCCAAACGCCGCTTGCATCAAAATCCTTTGCGCATTTTGGATTCCAAAAATCCTGATTTAAAAGAAATTTGCGAATCTGCCCCCCAATTGTTTGATTTTTTGGGTTCGGCTTCACGCCATCATTTTGAAAAAGTGCAAGAAACCCTAAATGATTTGAACATTCCTTATTGCATGAATCACCGCTTGGTGCGCGGTTTGGATTATTACAACCGCACGGTATTTGAATGGATTTCCGATGATTTGGGCGCACAAGGCACGGTTTGCGCGGGCGGACGCTATGATTCTTTGGTGGAACAATTGGGCGGCAAAATAACGCCTGCGTGCGGTTTTGCCTTAGGCTTGGAGCGTTTGATGTTGTTGTTACAAAACCAAGAAAAAAACCAACCTCTTGTTTTTATGGTGCATTCCGATGAAGCGGCTTTAAAACAAAATTTTTTAACGGCGGAAAAATTGCGCCAGCAAGGCATTGGCGTGCGGTTGTTGCCGAATGTTGTTAATTTTAAAAATCAATTCAAAAAAGCCGACCAAAGCGGGGCAGAATTTGCTTTGATTTTGGCGCAAGAAGAAATGCAACAAGGTTTTTATACGCTTAAAACCTTGCGCGGTGAAAATGCCCAAAAACAAGAAAAACTCTCTTATGAAGAAGTTTTTTCATTTTTTAAACCTTATTGCACAACAAAGGATGAACGCTAATGGCGCATTATGATTTAGAAGAACAAGAACAACTGGATGCTTTAAAAGCATGGTGGAACACGTATGGCAATTATGTCTCCGGAGCCATTTTGTTGGTGGCTTTGTCTTTGTTGGCGTGGAATTCTTTTTCTTGGTTTGAATACAAAAAAGCCAATGAGGCTGCGTTGTTGTATCAACAATTTAATGCTGCCATCCATGATAAAGATTCTGCGCGTGTAACGGCTTTGGCTGGCGAATTGATTCATTCTTATCCCAAACAAGCTTATGCCACGTTGGCGGCAATGGAAGCGGGCGCTTTTTCCTTAGAAAACAAAGACAACAAAACCGCCCAACTGCAACTTTCTTGGGCAGCAGAAAAGGGCGAAAAAAGTTTAAAGGATTTGGCAAAATTGCGTCTTGCACATTTTTTCTTGATGGAACAACAATGGGAAAAAGCATTGGATGTGTTGAAAAATCCACAAAGTATGCGTTTTTTGCCCGCTTTTTTGGATTTAAAAGGTGATATTTATTGGGCGCAAAACAAAACGCAAGAAGCTTTGAAAGTTTGGAAAGAAGCGCAAACCAAAATTGCTGCGGATTTGCAATTGCAAAACGCGCTGGCCAGTTTGAATGAAGCCATTTTGCAAAAAATTGCTGCCATTGCCCAAAATGAAACAACCAAAAATGAAAAAAATTCTGAGTCGACCGTGGATTTTTCGCAAAATGTTGAAAAATCATCGGATGTGAATCAAAAGAAGTGAATCAAAAATAAGGTGAAAGCAAAATGATCTCTATGAAAAAAAATTTGTTTTTATTGTTAAGTGTTTCTGTTTTAAGCGCTTGTTCGGTCATGCAATCGCTTAATCCGTTTGCGCCCAACGTGAAAATGGAAAAATCGCCTGTTGTGCACAATCAAAAAGAAGTGAAAACCGTTTGGTCGGTGCAAGTGGGCAGTGGCGGTAAAAATGTGTTTCATCCGGCTTTTTTGAAAGAGCGTTTGTTTGCTGCCAATCAAAAAGGGCAAGTTGTGGCTTTTCAAAACGGCAATAAACTTTGGGAAAATCATTTGAATACCACGCTTTCAGCTGGTGTTGGTTTTGATGAGGAATTGATTTTTGTCGGTTCGCAAAAAGGCCAAGTTTGGGCATTGAATGCCGATGATGGAAAAATTCTCTGGCAAGCACAATTGAGCAGTGAAGTGGTGCA
>JBNMHE010000188.1:0-2184 GCA_050872585.1 Rhodocyclales bacterium
CGCCAATGTTTGCCCCAACGAATTGCAACCTTATGCGATGTATTGGGCATCGCGCGCCAAAAATTTGGATTCGGCGCGCGACTTCAACCTTTTTGAATGTATGGAATGCGGTTGTTGCGCTTATGTTTGCCCTGCCAACATTCCGCTGGTGCATTATTTTCGTTTTGCCAAAAGTGAAATTTGGGCAAAGGATGCAGAACAAAAAGCGGCGCAAATTGCCCGCGAACGTTTTGAATTTAAGCAAGCGCGCCAACTGCGCGAAAAAGAAGAAAAGGCGGAAAAACTCAAAAAATTAGCCGAACAAAAAGCCAAAGAAAAAATGCAGGAAAACGCCGAAAATCATTTTCAAAAAAATTCTGCGTTGACCGTGGAAAAATAAAAAAGGATGTTTTTTTATGAAACTTGCGCCATCTTCTCCTTATTTTCACAATAAAAACAGCGTGCGGCGCGTGATGTTTTCTGTGGCGGCAGCGCTCATTCCAGCAATTTTGGTGCATATTTATTTTTTTGGCGTAGCCATTCTTATTCAAATCGCGCTTGCCACGGCAACGGCAATCATAACGGAAGCACTTTTTTTAAAAATCCGCGGTAAACCAATTTTTATTTTCATCTCGGATGGCTCGGTTGTTTTAACCGCCTTGTTGTTGGCTTTGGCTCTGCCGCCTTTGGCGCCGTGGTGGTTGATTGTGGTTTGCACTTTTTTTGCCGTTTTCATCGGCAAACACATTTACGGCGGATTAGGACAAAACCCGTTTAATCCCGCGATGTTGGGTTTTGCCGTGGCCATTGTTTCATGGCCATCTTTGATGTTGCTTTGGCAAGAAAATGTGCCGTTTTCAACGCAAATCACGGCAATTTTTGGTTCCTCTGCGGATGCCTTAACGGCGGCAACGCCCTTAGACCATTTTAAAACCGCACAAAAATCCACCGAACATTTTAAAGCGGTGGATTTCACCGCTTGGGGCGCTATGGCGTGGTTAAACGTGGCTTATTTAATCGGCGGTTTGTTTTTGTGCTTAATGCGCCGCGTGCCTTGGCGTGTGCCGCTTGCTTTTTTAAGCGGTTTAACTTTCATTGTGGGTATTTTTTGGCTCGTTGATTCTGCTTTTTACGCCAACCCGTTTTTCCATTGGTTTTCAGGCGGCGCAATGCTTGGCGCATTTTTTATTGCCACCGACCCGGTTACCGGTTGCGCCACAAAACAAGGCCAAATTGTTTTTGGATTGGGCGCTGGCATTTTGTGTGCGTTTATTCGGCTTTTTGGCGCTTATCCAGACGGCATTGCCTTTTCTATTTTATTGATGAATTTGTGCGCCCCGCTCATTGAAAAAATCACCACGCCCATTCCTTTTGGTTTAAAGGACAATCAAAAATGAAACCACTTAGCGAATACACCGCATTGGAAATGGCACGGCGTTGTGCGTTGATTTTATTGGCTTTTTCTATTATTTTTAGCGCATTGTTGGCAGGCGCACACCAATTAACAAAAGAGACCATCGCCAAAAATATTGAAGCCGAACGGCTTAAAATTATCCAAAATTTATTGCCCGATGATTCTTACAACAACGATTTGTTGCACGATTTTTTAACGCTACCGCCCAAAAAAGAACTCGGGCAGCGCAAAAAATCGCAACTTTTATTTGCCCGCAAAAATGGTGTTGTGACGGCTTTTTTGGTGGAAGCCATTGCGCCAGACGGTTACGGCGGCAACATTCGCTTGATGATTGCCATTGATGCCAAAGGGCATTTGATGGGCGCAGAAGTTTTGGAACACCACGAAACCCCGGGTTTGGGCGATTATGTTGCGCAAAAAAAATGGCTGCAACAATTTAAAAATAACGAAAATAAACATTTTCGCATTCAAAAAGACGGCGGCAACATTCTCTACCGCGCGGGTGCAACCATCAGCGCGCGGGCGGTAACCAACGCAATTAGCCGCGCGGTGGAATTTGTTGCACATCATCGCCGCGATTTTTTGCGAGCACGCAACCACCACGACCATCATTTTCCTTTCAAAACCGAACATTTTAAAAAGGATGAAAATCGTGCAACTCACTGATTTTAAAAATATTTTAAAAAACGGCATTTGGAAGCAAAACACTTCCATTACCCAAATGCTGGGTTTGTGCCCTTTGCTTGCCATCTCCACCAATGCGGTCAATGGCGTGATGTTGTCGCTTGCAA
>JBNMHE010000189.1:0-2066 GCA_050872585.1 Rhodocyclales bacterium
ACTTTCTATTAAAAAAAAAATAGAAAGTCGACCGTGGATTTTTGTTTGTTTAAAAAAAAATTTATTTTGAAAAAATCAACGGATGAAAACCCAAGCTGCCGTGTTGGTTTCTTTGTGCGCTCCGGTTTTTTCATCCAAGAGCAATTCATAGTTTGGCAATGCACCATGCTGCCAAGTTGGTTTCGGCTCGGGCGCCAGTTTTCTCGTTGAGCAGGAGTTCCCCCCCGAAAATTTCAATATCACGGATATATTGCCCAAACAAGGCTTCGTATTCAGAAGGCGTGCGGTAAATGGCGTTGTAATGGGTTTTGAGTTCTTCGGAATAAAAATTCTTCAAAGTCATTCTGTTTTCAATGGTGGCAACCGATTCTTCGGAATAAAAAACACCGCCTTTTTTCAACAAAGAATCAATGGTTTTTAAAATGTTGGGAATATCCGAATCGTTAATATAAACCAACACGCCGCACATTAAAATTAAATCGTATTCTTTTTTCAAAACATTTAAATCCAAATCCGTTAAACGCATTTGAAAAAATTGAAAACGAGAATCGTCTTTAAATTTGTTTTTGCAAATATCCACAAAGCCAGCAACAAAATCAACACCATCATAGGTTTGAATAATATCCAAATCATTTAAATTTTGCGCCCAACGGCCATTGCCACAACCCAAATCCAAAACATTTAATTTAAAACTTTCTCCAAAATGTTTTTTTAATTTGGCGTGCAATTTATCCCGTTCTTGAATATTTCTTTCGTGCGCGTCTTTTAAAGATTGATGATTGTCTTTTAACATTATTTGTTTGATTTCATCTTTAACTTTCAAACGCTCTTGATAAAACTGCAAAACTTCATTTGAATCAATGGCAGTTTTTTCATTGTAAATTCGGGTTGGGTTATTCATTGAAAAACTCCTTTAAACAAAAAAATAATTTTAAATTGCTTTCTTTATCTTTAATGGCAATTCTAACATACGGTTTATTTTCAAATGCTTTTTTAGAAGAACAATTTTTAATTAAGATATTTTTTTGAAACAAATCATGCATTAAATTTTCAACCAAAAATGGTTTTTTAATTTCACACAAAAAATAATTAGCAAAAGAAGGAATCACGTGCAAATGTTTTAAACTTTTTAAATCATTAAAAAAACGTTCTCTTTCTTTTTTAAAATAATTTAAAGACAAAATATAATCGCTTTCAAAATGGCTGGCAATTTGCATAAAAAATTCGGCAAAAGAATTGATATTCCAAATAGATAATTCTTTTTTCAATGCGTCAATTTTATTTTCATCACCACTTGCCACAACGCCCAAACGCAAACCTGCCACGCCATAAGTTTTGGAAATGCTTTTGATAATCAACACATTGGGATATTGTTTTAAAAAATCAATCTCCATTAAACTTTGTTTGATATCGGCAAAATCCACAAAACTTTCATCAATAATTAAAAGAATATGGTTTTCTTTGCAAAAGTCTGCCAAAAGAATGAGTTTGTTTTTTTCAATAAAATTACCCGTTGGATTATCCGGATTAACCAAAATAAAGGCATCCGGCTTGTTATTTTTTTGAATATTATTTTTTAAAAACAAAATTAAATCTTCTGCTTGATAAGAAAAATCTTTATTTTTGGGATTAAAAATTATTAAATTTTCCTTTTCAAAACGATTCGCATATTCTTCAAAAGAAGGCAAAATTAAAGCGATTTTTTTATTTTTTAAACAAATAGAAAGCGAGTGAATAATTTCAGCCGCACCGTTGCCTAATAATATATTTTCAGCAGGAACAATAAAATGTTTTCCGGCCAAAATGGATTGCATTTTAAAACCAGATGGATATTCTTTTAATAACAAATCCAAATGTGCGTTTAATTCTTTTTTAATGCGTTCGGTTGGGTAATACGGATTGGTTAAATAAACAAAATCCAACAAACTGGATTCTCGCCAAAATCCACCAAAACGCTCTTGCGTTTTATTTAACAAATGATTGCCAAATAAATTTTCAGCCCAGTTTAAATCGGCAATATCGTCAATTTCACACCATTTTTCATTTTCTAAAATAACGGCAGCAAT
>JBNMHE010000190.1:0-2066 GCA_050872585.1 Rhodocyclales bacterium
ACATTGGGATTGATGCCCGGCACGGGAATATGCGCACCAATGCGGTAAACCACCAGCGCACCCAACAAAAAGAACAGACGGCGTTTTAAATCGCCGAATTTATCCGTGCTGGTATCAGGTTTTGTTTTTGCCACCCTTATTCCTTTAAAAAATCCACGGTCAACACCAATTTTTTTTCAAAATTTATTCCGCAGTTTTTTCTTGCGGTTGTTTGACCACACCACCTGCTGCTTCAATGGCTTTTTGTGCGCCCGCCGTTACCAATAAACCTTGTAAAGTCACTTTGCGAGTCATTTCACCCGACAAAATAATTTTGGCAGACAAAGCATTGCTCGGAACCAAACCTGCTGCTTGCAAAATCAACAAATCAATTTCATCCGATGGAATATTGTTTAAAGCGCTCAAACGCGCTTCATAATGGCGCGCACGCGTTAAAGATTTAAAACCACGTTTGGGTAAACGGCGTTGCAAAGGCATTTGCCCGCCTTCAAAACCAACCTTATGAAAACCGCCTGCACGGGATTTTTGCCCTTTGTGGCCGCGTCCGCAGGTTTTGCCCAAACCAGAACCAATGCCACGACCTACGCGTTTGGCTTTGTGGGTGGCGCCTTCGGCAGGCGCAATGGTATTTAAAAACAAACTCATCTTATTCCACCTTTAAAAGATATTGCACTTTGCGAATCATCCCGCGCACCGCTGGCGTATCTTCTAACTCACGCGTGCTGTTTAAACGGCGCAACCCCAAACCGCGCACCGTTGCGCGATGATCTTGTTTGGTGCCAATGATGCTTTTAATTAAAGTTACTTTTACTTTTTTGTCTGCCATTTTAAATCTCCAACGCTTCTACCGTTAAACCGCGTTTGGCAGCAATTTCATAAGGCGTATTCACACGCATTAAGCCATCAATTGTTGCACGCACAATGTTGTAAGGATTGGTAGAACCGTGCGCTTTTGCCACCACATTATTCACACCCGCAACTTCAAACACCGCGCGCATAGCGCCGCCTGCAATAATGCCTGTGCCTTCGGGAGCTGGTTGAATCATCACGCGCGTGGCGCCGTGTTTGCCGATAACCGTGTGGTAAACCGTGCCACTTTTCAACGAAACTTTGCGCATTTTGCGGCGGGCTTCATCCATTGCTTTTTGAACAGCTACCGGCACTTCACGGGATTTGCCTTTGCCCATACCAATGCCGCCATCGCCATCGCCCACAACGGTCAATGCCGCAAAACCCAAAATGCGACCGCCTTTGACAACTTTGGTTACACGATTAACGGCAACCATTTTTTCCCGCAAACCGTCATTATGGTCATCGGCTTGCTGTTTGCGATTTCTTTGCTCTTTCGCCATTTTCTTTAAACCTTCCTAAAACTCTAAACCCGCTTCGCGTGCGGCTTCTGCCAAGGCACGCACGCGCCCGTGGTATTGGTAGCCCGAGCGGTCAAAAGCAACTTTTTTAATTCCTAACGCCAAGGCACGCTCGCCAATTAACTTGCCAACCACGCTGGCAGCCGCTTTGTTGCCGCCGTTTTTAAGCGTTTCCCGCAAAGATTTGTCAAGCGTGGAAGCCGATGCCAACACCTTGTTGCCTGCGGCATCAATGATTTGGGCATAAACGTGGCAATTTGTGCGATTCACACACAAACGCACCGCTTTTAATTGCGCAATCTTCAAGCGGGTTTGGCGGGCACGGCGCAAGCGTGCAACTTTTTTGTTAAACATAATCAAAACCTCTTATTTTTTCTTGGTTTCTTTGATGATCACCACTTCGTCTGCATAGCGCACGCCTTTGCCTTTGTAAGGTTCGGGTTTGCGGAAGGCGCGAATTTCAGATGCCACTTGACCGATTTTTTGTTTATCCACACCTTTGATAACAATTTCAGTTTGCGTGGGACATTCGGCTTTCACGCCATCAGGCAAGGTATAAACCACAGGATGCGAAAAACCCAAACTCAAATTCAAGGTTGCACCTTGTGCTTGGGCGCGGTAACCAACGCCAACAAGCGTCAAGCGTTTTTCAAAACCTTTGGAAACACCGGTAACCATATTTTGCAAGTTGGCACG
>JBNMHE010000191.1:0-2034 GCA_050872585.1 Rhodocyclales bacterium
ACCATCCACGGCAACCCAAACGGCATCGCCTGAAATTTGCGCCGGATAAGCAAAAAACAAAAAAGCACGCCCAGCCAAAGCGGGATTCAAAAAGTTTTTGCCCGTGCCGCCAAAAACTTCTTTTGCCAAAACCACGCCAAAAGAAATGCCCAGCGCCACTTGCCAAAGCGGAATGGTTGGCGGAACAATTAAAGAAAACAAAATGGAAGTTACAAAAAAACCTTCATTGACTTCGTGTTTTCTAATGCTGGCGAACAACACTTCCCAAAAACCGCCCACAACAAAAGTGGTGGCATAAACGGGAACAAAATAAAAAGCACCGTGGATAAAATTATCCCAACAACTTTGCGGATTAAACCCTGCCAAGCAAGAAATCCACGGTAGACGCCAATTTTTTTCCAAAATCAACAAATCGGGGTTTGCCAAATACGCCAAATTGGCTTGATGCCCCACATTCCACATTGCCCAAAACATCGCCGGAAAAGCACAAAGCCAAACGATAATCATCATGCGTTTTAAATCAATGCCATCCCGAACGTGCGCACTGCTTTTGGTTACATTGGATGGGCGATACAAAAATGTATCGGTGGCTTCATACAAAGCTTTCCATTTTTCAAACTTGCCGCCCGCTTCAAATTGCGGAGCGATTTTGTCCAACATATTGCGTAAGGCTTTCATTTAGCCCTCCTTTTCAATGCGCGTTAAAACATCGCGCAAAATCGGGCCGTATTCGTATTTGCCTGCGCAAACATAAGAACAAAGCGCCAAATCTTCTTCATCCAATTCCAAAGCGCCTAATTTTTGCGCCATTTCGGTATCGCCTACCACCAAATAACGCAACAAAGGCGTTGCCAAAATATCCAAAGGCATCACCGATTCATAATTGCCAACGGAAACAATTGCCCGCGCCGAGCCGTTGGTGGAAGTATCCATGGCAAATTTTTTGTTGCCCAACAATTTGGAAATAAAGATATTTTTAACGGAATGCTTATTGAAGCCCAAACGGAAATAATGAAACATTTCGCGCTCGCGCCCTTCTTTCAAGCAAGAAACTTGCAAGTGGTAACGCCCCAAAAATGCCGTATCCGCTTTTGCCGTGCGCCCGCCCAAAATAGAACCAGACACAATGCGGTTTTCGCCTTCTTTTAATTCATTTTGCGTTAATGCCAACAAATCAGCGCCCAAATGCGTTTTGATTAAACGCGGTTTTTTCACCACTGGGCCTGCCAAAGCAATCACGCGCTCGGTTAAAAATTGCCCTTCCAAAAACAAAGCGCCGATGGCAATCACATCTTGGTAATTCACATGCCAAACCGTGTGTTTTAAACTAGCTGGCCGCAAAAAATGAATGTGCGTGCCGGGCAAACCTGCGGGATGCGGCCCTTCAAAAATTTCGGTTTTCACATTAGGCAAATCCGATCCTTGCCACAAATCGCCGGGCGCTTGGCACAAAAAAATCGGCGCGATTTTGGACAATGCCGCAACCCCGCCGTGAAAAAATTTGCCTGTTGGATCCAACTCTTTTGCCGCAATGCGCGGATCCACCGACAATGGATTGGTATCTATCGCCGTAATAAATAAGGCATCCGGCGTTGATTCTGCCGTTGGAATTTTGGAAAATGGCCGCGTTCGCAAAGCCACCCAAGCGCCCGATTCAATCAAACGTTGCCGAATAAAATCGGCTTGGGCATTTAAAATTTCTTTATCTGTTAGCTTGGAAAACGCCACACGCGGCGCGTTTTCGTCTGTGGCAATGGTAATGGATTCAATCATCCTTCGTGCGCCACGTTTTATTTTTTGAACTATGCCACCCAAAGGCGCTGTGAAAACAATGCCCGGGTTGTTGCGATCTTTCAAAATCGCTTGCCCGGCTTGCACTTTGTCGCCTTCTTGGATGAGCAAACTCGGTTTGATTCCCACAAAATCGGCAGGCAAAAGTGCCACTTTGTTGACCTTGGCGGTTGATACCGTCTGTTGCGGCGCACCGATAATCGGCACGTCTAACCCGCGAGAGATTTTAATCATTCGCACCCC
>JBNMHE010000192.1:0-2013 GCA_050872585.1 Rhodocyclales bacterium
ATGTTAAAACGTGCCAAACAACCCGTGCTTTACATGGGCGGCGGCGTGGTGTTGGCCAATGCCAGTCAACCATTGAAAAATTTGGTTGAATCTTTCAATTTGCCTGTGGTCAGCACCTTGATGGGTTTGGGCGGTTTTCCTGCCAACAACAAGCATTTTTTGGGTATGGTTGGTATGCACGGCACTTATGAAGCCAACAATGCCATGCATTATGCCGATGTGGTCTTGGCAGTGGGCGCACGTTTTGATGACCGCGTGATTGGCAATGTGGCGCATTTTCAACAAATGCGTGACCGCCACGTGATTCACATTGATATTGACCCTTCTTCTATTGCCAAACGCATCAAAACCGATTTGCCAATAGTGGGCGATATTGCCGATGTTTTAAACGAATTGCAGCGTTTAATTGCAGAAGAACAAAATTTTACTGCCCCAGATTTTGCGCCTTGGTGGCAACAAATCAACATTTGGCGGCAAAGAAATTCTTTGGCGTATCCAATGGCAGACCAAATTATGCCGCAGTTCGTCATTCAAAAACTCTATGAAATCACACAAGGCAAAGCCATTGTTTGCTCTGATGTGGGGCAACACCAAATGTTTGCCGCACAGTATTACAAATTTGATGAACCGCGCCGCTGGATCAATTCTGGTGGCTTGGGCACCATGGGAGTGGGTTTGCCTTATGCCATGGGCGCTTGTTTTGCCAATCCCAAAGACACGGTGGTGTGCGTAACCGGTGAAGGTTCCATACAAATGAACATTCAAGAACTTTCCACCTGCAAGCAATTTGGCTTGCCCATTAAAATCATCAATTTGAATAACGGAATGTTGGGAATGGTGCGTCAATGGCAAGAAATGTTTTATTCCAAACGTTATTCCCAAACCTATATGACTTCATTGCCGAATTTTCAAGATTTGGCACGCGCTTATGGGCATATTGGTATGCGCATTGAAAAAGTGGAAGAAGTGGAACCGGCTTTAAAAGAAGCCTTTACCCGATACAAAGACGATTTGGTTTTTATGGATTTTATGATTACACCAGAAGCCAATGTGTTGCCGATGGTTGCCGCTGGCAAAGGTTTAACCGAGATGATTTTGGCGCAAGGGGAAAAGGAATAAAAAATGCAAAAACACATTCTCTCCATTTTGATTGAAAACGAAGCTGGCGCGCTCTCGCGCGTGGCAGGATTATTTTCCGCGCGCGGTTACAACATTGAAAGTTTAACGGTGGCGCCAACCGAAGATTCTTCACTTTCGCGCATGACCATTTTAACTTTTGCCAATGAAGCGGTTTTGGAGCAAATCACCAAACAATTAAACAAACTAATTGATGTGGTCAAAGTGGTGGATTTGTCCGAATCCGCGCATGTGGAACGCGAATTGATGTTGATTAAACTGCGCGCATCGGGCAAAGATCGTGAGGAAATTAAGCGCTTAAATGATATTTTCCGCGGTCGCGTTGTTGATGTGACCGACAATTCTTATGTGGTGGAATTAACAGGCACTTCTGAAAAATTGGATGCCTTTATTGCCGCCATTGATTCCGCTTTGATTTTGGAGACGGTGCGCACCGGCGTTTGCGGAATTGGGCGCGCCGAGCGCATTTTAAGGGTTTGATTTTTTTTGAAACTTTTTGAAAACGAGGTTTTTTTATGAAAGTGTTTTACGACAAAGATGCGGATTTATCGCTCATCAAAGGCAAAAAAGTGGCAATTATCGGCTACGGCTCACAAGGGCACGCGCATGCCCAAAACCTAAAAGATTCGGGTGTCGACGTGGTGGTGGGTTTGCGCGAAGGCGGTGCTTCTTGGAAAAAAGCCGAAGCGGCGGGTTTAAAAGTTGCGCGCATTGATGAAGCCACCAAAGGTGCCGATGTGGTGATGATGTTGTTGCCAGACGAATCCATTCCCGCGGTCTACAAAAAAGAAGTTGCACCCAATATCAAAGCAGGCGCGGCGCTGGCATTTGCGCACGGTTTTAATATCCACTACAACCAAGTGGTTCCCAAAACCG
>JBNMHE010000193.1:0-2007 GCA_050872585.1 Rhodocyclales bacterium
GGTTGTTAATTTTTCTAACAATCGCCATGCTTATCGGCATTTTAAACCTTTTTACGAAGTTAAAAGCGAAGAAAAATTGCAAATAGAAAAAATGCAAAATTTTATTTTACAAAATAAAAACAAAACATTTTTAATTGCGGACGAACTTGGCAATAGAAGTTTAAGAGCCGCCGATACTTTTTTAAACTACGAAAACATTAAAACCATCCATTTAAACCCTTCTTTTTTAAATGATAAAAATATTTTAAAAAATGTAGATTATATTATTTTAAATATTCAAAACAAAAAAACAGATTTTTTATTGCAAAATAATTTTATTTTAAAACAAAATTTAAACAGCACTTTGTGGCAAGTTTTTCAAAAAAATTAAAAAATCCACGGTCAACGCAAAATTTTTTTTAAATTGAAAATTATTTTAAGTTGACCATGGATTTTTTTTAAAGCATTTCGCGCGTTTCCAAAAATTGTAATTTTGGGAATTTTTCTATCACCATATTGAGATAAACCTTGTTGGGAGCAAGGTAGACCAAAAAATCCGCATTGTCTTTTGCCAACTGGGCGCTGTAACGGTTTTGTAAAGCGTCTAATTCCGTGGCATCGCCCATCACCCAACGCGCCAGCTGTGCGGCGTAATTTTCAAAAACCAAATCCACGCCGTATTCGTATTTTAAGCGGTGCGCCACCACGTCAAATTGCAACTGCCCCAAAGCGCCAATCACATAATCATTGCTGACAAGCGGGCGGAAAAGTTGCGCCGCGCCTTCATCGGATAATTGTTGTAAACCTTTTTGTAGTTGTTTGATTTTTAACGGATTTTTGATTTGTGCGCGTTTGAAAATCTCGGGCGCAAAATAGGGAATGCCGATAAATTCTAGGTTTTCTGATTCGGTAAAAGTCTCGCCTAAGCGAATGCTGCCGTGGTTTGGAATGCCCAAAATATCGCCCGGAAAGGCTTCATCCGTTGTTTTGCGGTCTTGCGCCATAAAGGTGAGCGCGTTATTCACCGCCAAAATTTTGCCACTTGCCACTTGTTTTAACTTCATTCCGCGCTGAAAATGCCCGGAACACACGCGCAAAAACGCCATGCGGTCGCGGTGTTTGGGGTCCATATTCGCTTGAATTTTAAAAACAAAACCTGAAAACTCCGCTTCTTCGGGCAAAACTTCGCGGGTTTTGGTGGCGCGCGCTTGCGGTGCGGGCGCATAATCAATTAAAGCATTGAGCAAATCTTTCACGCCAAAATTATTCACTGCCGAGCCAAAAAACACGGGCGTTTGCGTGCCTTTTAAATAATTTTCCAAATTAAAAGATTCACCGGCGCCTTTTAATAATTCAATTTCTGATACAAAGTTTTCATAATCAGCGCCAAGCAGGTTTTTAAATTCGGCACTTTGAATGCCTTGGATGGTTTTTTCTTCTTCGTTTTCTTTTGAAAATAATTTGGCGCAATCATTGGCAATATCATAAACGCCTTTAAAATTTTTCCCCATTCCAATGGGCCAAGTCATTGGGGCGCAGGCAATTTTTAATACCGATTCAATTTCATCCATCAATGCCACGGGCGATTTGCCTTCGCGGTCTAATTTGTTGATGAACGTCAAAATGGGCGTGGCGCGCAAACGGCAAACGTTTAAAAGTTTGATGGTTTGCGCTTCCACGCCGTTGACCGAATCAATAACCATCACCGCAGAATCAACGGCGGTAAGCGTTCGGTAAGTATCTTCTGAAAAATCTTCATGCCCGGGCGTATCCAACAAATTCACAATGTGTTGGCGGTAAGGAAATTGCATCACCGAGGAAGTAACCGAAATGCCGCGCTCCTTTTCCATTGCCATCCAGTCGGAGGTGGCAAAGCGGCGGGCTTTGCGCGCGCGCACTTCGCCTGCCACTTGAATGGCGCCACCAAACCACAACAATTTTTCCGTTAAAGTGGTTTTGCCCGCATCGGGGTGAGAAATAATGGCAAAAGTGCGGCGTGGAAAATGGGTTTCACTCATCGTTTATCCA
>JBNMHE010000194.1:0-1967 GCA_050872585.1 Rhodocyclales bacterium
GAATCACTTGGCGCAAACGCTCATAATCGCTGCGCGTCATGGAAATATCCAAATCATCATCCCATGGAACAAATCCGCCATGCCGAATGGCGCCCAAAAGCGTGCCAAAATCAAGCCAATAATGGATGGAATGCGCATCCAAAAAATCCGTAAAACGCTTTAACAATGCAACCGATGCCATTTGATGCAAACGCAAGTCGCCACTTGCTTTGGGAATGTTTTCAGCCTGCAAAGGCAAGCGCACCATGCGCTCTAAATATTCCACGCGGGCGCGCAGATAATGAAAACTTTCAGTCACCGAATCAAAATTGGAATCGCCGCGCAAGCGCTTCCACAAACTTTTGATTTTAAAGAGAACTCTCTCTCTCTCTCTCGCATAAACCGTGCCAGTTTGTTGTTTTTTAATAAAAAAAATTGTAACAATTTTTTAATCAATTTAAAAATTAAAAAATCCACGGTCAACGTCCAATTTTTTTTAAAAAATTTTTCACGTTGACCGTGGATTTTTTTAATTTTTTATTTTTTTTAAGCCAAGTTGCATAAAGAATCTTTTAAGTTTTGCGCAGAAAAAACCACAATAGAACGGCGCTCAATGCCAATCAAACCTTTTCTTTTTAATTCATGCAAAATGCGTGAAAAATATTCCGGAGTCATAGATAAACGCGAAGCAATTCTGTTTTTTTGAAACGCAACCTCACAATTCAACGCGTTGAAATCATGCACTTCGCTTAAAAGATAATGCACAACACGCTCCATTCCCGATTGCATGGTATAAGCTTGAATATCGCAAAGCATGGCATGCAAACGTTTGGACAAAGCCGCCAACATTTTAAAAGCAAATTGTTTGTCTTTTTCAATGGCGGAAAAAACCGCATTTTTGGGAACAAAAAGCAAATGCGTTTGTTCCAACGCCCGAACATTCACAGGCGATTGTTGATTCAAAAACATCAATGCTTCGCCAAAACTTTGTTGCGTTTTGATGATCTCAATCACCTTTTCTTTGCCATGGATGGTGCAAGCATAAATCAAAACGCTGCCCGAAATAACAAAATAAAAAGCGTTTAAAACCATGCCTTCTTGCACAATTAAATCGTGCGGTTTCACTTTCAAAAAAAGACAATTTTGGGCAAGTTGATCAATTTGCAATTCTTCCAATTCGGAAAACATGGCAATTTGCCGCAAAATCAAACGCGCATCAATTTTTTGTTTTTCCATTTTGTTTTCCTTTTTTTAATCAAAAAACAAAATAACATATTTTCACTTCAAAAATCCACGGTCAACACTTTATTTTTTTTATTTTTTTATTCGTTCTTTATTTAAAAATCCAAAAATAAAAATAATTAAAAAAACACCAATCCAAAAATAATTAGGAAAATAAGAAAAAGCCAAATTTGAATTGTAAAACATCGGTAAATAATGATCCAAAAAATGACGATAAAAAACGGAATAAGAATCAAATGGCGTGTTTTCATCTTTATTAAAAATGTGAATTAATTTTCGCATATAACGATGATAAAAATAAAGTTGCAAAGCAATAGAAAAACAAAAAAATAATTTAATACAAAATAATTTTAAATTATTTTGTATTTGTTGATGATTTATTTTTTCCAAAATGTGAATTAAACCCAACACAGTGGGAATAACAAAAACACACGTTGCAGCCCATTGAAAACGCCCAACAAAACTGGCACCGCCATACCAGTTGGGATGCATAGAATGCGGAATGACAAACGATAAAAAAACCAACAACCAAACCCAAAAAGCAAAACGATTGTAATAATACAAATAAGCACAATAAAAAACGCCTACAAAATGAATGGGATTTTGCATTAAAAAACCATGATTTTGGTCTAAAAATAATCCCAACAAAACCATGAAATTGGTTTTATTTAAAACCAAAGCACCGTTGGAATACGGACCAAAAACAGAATCAAAAGCATAAAAATTATAATATGCCAACAACAAAA
>JBNMHE010000195.1:0-1926 GCA_050872585.1 Rhodocyclales bacterium
AAAGGTTCATTTTCTTTCACGCGAATGCTTGGCATTTTTTTCACCCCCTTTCTTTTTGGATTTTTTTCTTAATTAAAAAAATTTTGCAATTTTAAGCAAAAATCATTTTTGCAACAAGATGAATTTTTTTTTCATTGAAAACCCCACAAATGCTTGAAAATAGGTAAAATTCTGCCTGCATTTGAAGGCCAATCCAACATTGCCAAGAAGTGCACTTCGCCAAACGTTGATTTTTCACGTTTTGAAATAACAATTTTTTTAAACTTCCAGGAGTTAGGGCATATGAACAAAGCTGAATTGATTGAAGCCGCAGCCAAAAAAGCAGAGGCAACCCAAATTGTGACTGAAAAAGTGTTGAATGCCATTATTGATGTTGTGCAAGAAACCGTTGCCAAACGTGACGATGTGGTGTTGGTTGGTTTTGGCACTTTTAAAGCGGTTGATCGTGCTGCACGCTCGGGGCGCAATCCGCAAACAGGTGAACCCTTGCAAATTCCAGCCAAAGTTATTCCTGATTTTAAAGCAGGCGCAACCTTCAAAGATGTGGTGAAAGAAGCAAATCCAAACACTGCTGCTGCCAAATCGGCTGATAAGAAAAAGAAAAAATAATTGCTGTTTTTCAAACAACAAAGCGGGCGCACTGCCCGCTTAATGATTTTTTAAATCCTTATGGAAAATCCTTTTGATATACCGCCAGAAATGTTGGCGGAGACTGCGCCCGTTGATGTTGCACCAGCGCAGGAAGTATTTGACCCACGCAAACGTTTGAAATACCTGCTTTCTATTCCTGAACGTGAGCGTTCAGATGAACAATGGGATGAAATTATTGAATTGGAAATTCAACTGGCTCCCGGCAACAGAGCCGATGGAGCGCCTTTTTCCAATAACAGAATGCGCGCCAAAAATGCCGCATCGGTCAATTCTTTAAATAAAAAACGCCCAAGAACCAATAATTTTCGGCGTATGCGCAACAAACCCAATGGCAACAATCCTGCGCCTGCTGGATTTTAAGCACATTTTTTACACATATTTTTACAATTTTTCCCGCACAAAATGCGGATAATTTTGCTTTTTAATCAAAGGAAAATTTTATGAAAGCTCTTGCCTTCGGCGCTTTGATGGCATCTTTTTGTTGGATGCAACATGCTTTGGCGGATGAAAATCAATATGAAAACAACATTCGCACCACGATGCAAGAAATGTTTAATGTTAAGGTTAAATCCATTACGCCTGCTGGGCATTTGGGTTTGTATGAAGTTTATGCCGATGGCCATATTTTTTACACCGATGAACAAGCCCAAGTGGTGATTTTTGGCGGTGAACTCATTGATGCCAAACAGAAAAAAAATCTCACTTATGAACGTTTAACGGAACTTTCTGCCATTGCGTTTGACGAATTAAAATTGGAAAACGCCATCAAACAAGTCAGAGGCAACGGCAAGCGCAAATTGGCAACTTTTGAAGATCCCAATTGCGGATTTTGCAAGCGTTTGGCTGCCGAATTGCAAAAAGTCAAAGACACCACCATTTATGTGTTTTTGTATCCCATTTTGGGAGAAAACTCTTACAAAAAATCCAAACAAATTTGGTGCGCCAAAGACCGCGCCAAAGCGTGGAATGATTGGATGATTAACGGCATTGAACCTTCGGGCGATGAAAATTGCAACACACAAGCCTTGGATGAAAACCGCGTGTTTGGCAAGCAGCACAATATCACGGGCACGCCTACCATGTTTTTTGAATCAGGCAAGCGCGCAGCCGGCATGTTGCCTTTGGATAAAATCAATGAAAATTTAAAAGTTGCCGCCAAAAAATAAATGTGTTTTAAAAAAAATCCACGGTCAACGTAAAAAATTTTTCAAAAAAATGAAACGTTGACCGTGGATTTTTTTATTTAAAAATAAAAAAAAATAATTTAATTAAAAA
>JBNMHE010000196.1:0-1915 GCA_050872585.1 Rhodocyclales bacterium
ATCCACGGTCAACGTTATTTTTTTTATTTTTTTAATCTAAAAAAAAATTACGTTGACCGTGGATTTTTATTTTTTTAATTAATTTAATCAATCAATTACAAAAAACAATCTTGATGATTGCCATTTAAAGCAGCATCCACAAAATGAATGTTAAAATGCGGCGCAAACAATTGAATAAAATTATACTCAGCGCGGCGCAAAAAAGAACCTTTGCGAATTAAAAGCCGAGCTTGAATTTTTGGAAAAAAAGAAGCGATATTAAAAATTTTAAATTGTTCTTTTTCATTTTCATTTAAGGAATTTTCGGGCAAAATAGCCAATCCAAATTGATTTAAAACCCACGTTTTCATTGTGTTTGTATTTAAAGAATCCATAATAATTTTTGGTTTTAAATGATAGTAATGAAAAACTTTTTCAATTTTTTCACGGAAATCCAATGTGATATGCGGCAAAATTAAAGGAAAATAATTTAAATTTTCCAATTGAAAAGGCATTGGATTTAATAATTCTAATTTTGGAAAATTCGGATGCGCAATTAAAACAAAAGGAATTTCCAAAAAGGGCAAAGCAACCAAATGCGGATGATTAAAATAAAGAGAAAGCAACACGCCCAAATCCACTTCCGCACTGGCAACTTGTTGCGCAATTTCCAAAGAAGTGCCCTCTTGCACCAACAGTTCGGTTTGGGCGTGTTTTTCTTTAAAAGTTTTAAAAATAGCGGGCAAAAAACTATTGAGCGAAGAATGCGTGGCAGCAAGGCGGATGGCTCCCGAATCGCCCGAAAATTCCCGCGCGGCGCGTTCAATGTTGTGCGCATCTTTCATCATTTGGTTTGCCATATTCAACAATTTTTCGCCCGCACGCGTAGTGCCCACAAAACGTTTGCCAGAACGCTCAAAAATTTGCACGCCAAGCTCGGCTTCCAAAGCGCGGATTTGTTTGGAAATTACCGATTGCGAAACAAATAAACGTTTGGCAGATTCACTGACATTTAAATTTTGATTCAAAACTTCCAATGCCGCACGCCATTGCGAAAATTTCATAAGCAAATTTTTAAAAATAAAATGATTTTATTGTATAAGAAAGTGCTAAAATTTTGCGCCATACCGATTTTCGGTAATTTTTTTTAGGAAAATGACTTTGATTGGAGAAAAACCGATGTTTAACTTGAATGGTAAAGTAGGCCTGGTGGTGGGCATTGCCAACGACCAAAGTATTGCTTACGGTTGCGCCAGAACTTTCAAAATGTGTGGCGCCGATGTGGCTGTAACGTATTTGAACGAAAAAGCAGAAAAATACGTGCGCCCTTTGGCAGAGTTGATTTCTTCGCCCATCATTATGCCCTTGGATGTGCAACACGATGACCAGTTGGATGCCGTTTTTGCCGAAATTGACAAACAATGGGGACGCTTGGACTTTTTGGTGCATTCCATCGCTTTTGCGCCTAAGGAAGATTTGCACGGACGCGTGACCGATTGCAGCCGCGATGGCTTTATGAAAGCCATGGATATTTCTTGCCATTCCTTTGCGCGTATGGCCAGAAAAGCCGAACCTTTAATGAAAAACGGCGGCACGCTTTTAACCATGACTTATTTGGGCGCAGACGAAGTGGTGGACAATTACGGCGTGATGGGTCCCGTTAAAGCCGCATTGCAATCCGTTTCGCGTTATTTGGCAGCAGAATTAGGCCCCAAAGATATCCGCGTGCATGCCATCTCTCCGGGACCTTTGGCAACACGCGCTTCTTCTGGCATTAAAGAATTTGACAAACTCTTGCAAGAAGCCGAAGACCGCGCACCGCTTCACCGTTTGGTTTCCCCAAGCGATGTGGGCGCTTTGGCTGCTTATTTGGTCTCCGATGTGGCAAAATCCATCACCGGCGGCACCATTTACATTGACGGCGGCTACCACATCG
>JBNMHE010000197.1:0-1894 GCA_050872585.1 Rhodocyclales bacterium
AATTCGCCGCCCGCTTTCACATCCAAACTTGCCAAAAGGCCATCGTTGATAATAGAAATCGCTTTGGAAATAGATTGCCCTTTGCCCGGAATATCGCCCTCTTCCATGCAAAAAAGCGCATGGTTCAAAGCGGCGGCAGCACCTTCAAAAAGCAACAAAATCAAGCGATGCGGGTCGGCACTTGCCACATCCGATGCAATGCCCACTTGTTCATAAGCGGCGGTTGGTTTGTTAAACGTTCCAAACATAAAAAAACCCTTCACAAGAAGGGTTTCATTTTACTTGTTTTGTTTTATTTTTGTTTATTTGCGTGCCCCGGAATTGGCATTCATACTATCTACCAACTGCGAGATATACGAAGAAATGTTGTTCCAACTGGAAACCAAAGAATCCAAACTGGTAAATTGTTTTCTGTAACGTGATTCAATGTTATTCAAACGTGTATTCAAGGTTGATTCTTGCTCTTTTAATTGCGACAAAATTTTGTTGGTGCTTTCTGTGGATTTGGTCACCGTGCCGTCTGTGGCAATCATTTTATCCACGCCCGAATCAAGCCCTTTGAAAGTGTTTTGCACCAAGCCCATCACGCCGTCATAATCTCTGTTTAAAGCGGTTTTGAGCATGGACGAATCCAACTGCAACTCGCCTGTTTTGCTAAATGAAACGCCAATGGATGCCAAATTTTGGTATTCCGAACCCGCAATGCCGTTGTTGCCAGAAATCAATTTGGTCAGTTGCGTTTTGGAATTGCGCAAAATGGCTCTGCCTTGCAACAAACCAGTCTCGCCCGTTTCTTGGTCGTATTTGCCCAAATCGGAAATAATTTTGGCAGAAGCATTAAAAGAAGTGACAAACGCATCCAAACTTTCTGTAATTTTGGTGGAATTATCCACAGATACGGAAACAGTGGTTGGGTCACCTTTATTGGTGCCATAAAGCGTTAAAGAGATGCCATCCAAAACATTTTCCACCACGTTGGAAGAACTCTCTGCCGCAATGCCGTTAATGGACAATTTGGCATTTTGCGCCGCCGCTCCGCCATCAGCTGCCGAATCGCTCATTTTGTTTGTTGAAGAATCGGCGGCGGCGGGGTCAAAAGCAAAATTTTCCAAGCCGGAGATTTTCATCACATTGTCCAAACCCGTATCTTTGGATGAAAGCACCAACTGCTCGCCGCCCGAACCTTTAATAATGGTTGCGGATACGCCGCCGTTTGCTTGATTAATTGCATCACGAATGTCTGACAATGAAGCGCCTTGTTTCACCTCAATTTCCAAGGTTTTGGCGCCGTTGGCGGAAAAGGTTTTTTTGCCGTCTTTTTCCGACAAAGAACCGATTTCAATTTTCAAAGTGCCCGCATTTTCAATTTTGTTTTCCGCACCCGCTTTGGTAACCAAACGATGGGATGATGCCAGTTGTTCCACTTCCAAAGAATAGCCGCCGGTGGCTGTGTTTTTGGCGCCCGATTTTAAGGTGGCTGAGGCTACTTTTTCATTGACCACGCTGGCTTTGTAAGTGGTAAAAGTATCTTTCATTGAAGCGGTTGAAGAAGCAGGCAACAAATCTTTTGCCGCTGATTGAATAGAAGACAAGGCATTGCTCAACTGCCCCAAACCGGAAATTTCCGACTCCACGCTTTTTTGGCGGTTTTGCACTCGGGTAAAGGATAAGCGTTCCACATCCATGAGTTTGGTTACCATACTTTCCAAATCAATGCCGGAACCTGTGCCTAATGCGGTGATGGATGCCATTTTCTTTGTCCTTTTTTTAACAAAACTTTCAAAAAAATTTGCGGTTGACCGTGGATTTTTTTCTTTTAACCTTGTTCTGATAGCAGCAAACCTTGGCGGATTTCATCCAATTCATCCAAAGCTTGCGCAATGTGAATGGCTTC
>JBNMHE010000198.1:0-1880 GCA_050872585.1 Rhodocyclales bacterium
AAAAGCATTGCCAATGAATTTGACTTCATCATCTCCACCATTCCTTACCATTACGATATCAACGCCTACCACAAAATGTTGAAGCGCAAGGGCGAGATGGCGATTGTCGGCTTACCCAAAGAATCGCCCGCTTTGAATGCGAATGCGATGATTTGGCAATTCCAACGCAAAATTTATTCTTCTTTGATTGGTGGCATTGCCGAGACCCAAGAAATGTTGGATTTTTCCGTGGCGCACAACATTTACCCTGAAATTGAATTGATTTCGGTTAAAGATATTGATGCCGCTTACCAAAAAGTTGCCGCTGGCAAAGCCGATTTTCGGATGGTTTTGGATATGAAAACCTTGTGATTTTTTATAAAAATCCGCGGGGAACGATGATTTTTAAAAAAAATTTTCGGTTGACCGCGGAAAATCATCATTTTTAGGGAGAAACAAATGAAAAAACTTTTTTTAACCGCTATTTGTTCAATGTTTATCACAGGAGGCGCTATGGCAGAGCAAACAATCAACAAAAAAGGCAGTTTGGGCGGCTTTGACGGACCTGATAATATTTTCAGCGGCAAGGTAAAAGTTACTAACATTTTCCAAAAAACCGAATGGATGCCCTTTTCCGGCGGTTTGGTGGAATTTTCAGAAAACGCCCGCAGCGCTTGGCACACGCATCCCGCTGGGCAAACCTTGATTGTTACCGCAGGCAAAATTTTAACCGCCACAAAAAATGGCGAAGCGCACATTACTGAGCCGGGTGATGCCATTTTATGCCCGCCGAATATTGAACATTTTCACGGTGCCGCAGGCAATGAAAAGGGGGCACACATTGCTTTAACGGGTTATTTGAATAATCAAAACGTTACTTGGCTCAAAAAAGTAAGCGATGCAGAATACCAAACAGCGCTTAAAAAAGCGGAGAGTCAATAATGCAATACACCATCAAAGAATTGGAAAGAAAAACCAAAGTCAGTGCGCATACTTTGCGTTATTGGGCAAAGTGCGGTTTGTTTCCTAACATTATGCGAGACAACAACGATTACCGCTTGTTTTCCGAACAAGATGTGTTGTGGGTTACCACCGTGCGATGCCTGCGCGAGACGGGAATGCCAATCAAACGCGTTTTGGCGTATTTAAAATTGTGCGAAATTGGCGATGAATCTTTACCCAAACGCATTGAAATTTTGAATGCGCAAAAAGAAGAGATTTTGCAAACTATCCAAACCTACCAAGCGGCATTGGAACATTTGGAAAAGAAAATCACACTCATGCAAGAGCGCAACAACGAAGCAGCGCAAAATCTGCGCGAAGATTTTCGCAAAAATTTTGAAAAAAAATCCTACAAAAGCCTGCAAGACAACGTTGCCAACAAGAAAAAAGTCAAAGCAAGCTTTTAAAAACTTTTTGAAGGTTTACCGTGGATTTTTGATTTTTTTTTTGATTTTTTTTACTTTGGAGAAAAAATGAATCGTAGAGAATTTTTGAACGCTTCTGTCAGTCTTGCGGCGGGGAGTTTTTTGAATCCAGCTATCGCGCAAACTTCACAAACGGAGGCGAAAACGGCGAAAAAACCAAGAATCATCACAGAGTTTTTTACACTCTCAAACGGCGTGAAAATTCCAAAAATAGGATTAGGACTTTGGCGCATCCCGAACGATAAAATCCAAGAAGCCATCAATGCCGCCTTAAAAAACGATTACCGCCATTTTGACACTGCCCAAGCTTATGACAATGAAGACGGCACGGGCAAAGCCTTGCGTCTTGCCATTGAAAAAGGCATTGTCAAACGCGATGAAATTTTCATCACCTCCAAAATTCGCGCAGAAATCAAGGATTTTGAAACGGCAAAAAAAAGCATTGATGAAACGCTCAATAAAATGGGCTTGCCG
>JBNMHE010000199.1:0-1872 GCA_050872585.1 Rhodocyclales bacterium
GTTAAGGTGTTGTCTGCTTCTTGGAATTTTTCAAAAGCAAAACGCGGCACTTTGGTGACCACATAATCAATAGAAGGCTCAAAACTTGCCGGCGTTTTGCCGCCAGTGATTTCGTTTTTGAGTTCATCCAAAGTGTAGCCAACAGCCAGCTTGGCGGCAATTTTGGCAATGGGAAAACCCGTTGCTTTGGAAGCCAAAGCCGAAGAGCGCGAAACACGCGGATTCATTTCAATCACAATTAAACGCCCGTTTTGGGGATTTTGCGCAAACTGCACATTGGAGCCGCCCGTATCCACGCCAATTTCACGCAATACGGCAATGGAGGCATTTCTTAATTGTTGGTATTCTTTATCGCTTAATGTTTGTGCGGGCGCAACAGTGATGGAATCGCCCGTATGCACGCCCATTGGGTCTAAGTTTTCAATGGAACAAACAATAATGCAGTTGTCTGCTTTATCGCGCACCACTTCCATTTCAAACTCTTTCCAGCCTAATAGCGATTCTTCAATGAGCAATTCGCTGGTGGGCGAGGCTTCCAAACCGCGCTTACAAATGATTTCAAATTCTTCCATATTGTAAGCAATGCCGCCGCCTGTGCCGCCTAATGTGAAAGAAGGGCGGATGATGGTTGGAAAACCAATGGTTTTTTGCACTTGCCTTGCTTCTTCCATAGAATGTGCCAATGCCGAGCGTGCTGATTCCAAACCAATTTTGGTCATGGCTTCTTTGAATTTTTCGCGGTCTTCGGCTTTGTCAATGGCTTGTTCGTTGGCGCCAATCAATTCCACATTCCATTTTTTTAAAACGCCGCTTTTGGCCAAGGTTAATGCGCAATTTAAAGCGGTTTGTCCGCCCATGGTGGGCAACAAGGCATCGGGGCGTTCTTTTTCTATAATTTTTTCCACCACGCGCGGCGTAATGGGTTCAATGTAAGTGGCGTCTGCCATTTCGGGATCGGTCATAATGGTGGCGGGATTAGAATTCACCAAAACAACCCGATAACCTTCTTCACGCAAGGCTTTGCAAGCCTGTGCGCCGGAATAATCAAACTCACAAGCTTGGCCAATCACAATGGGCCCCGCACCGATAATTAAAATGCTTTTAAGGTCTTCTCTTTTAGGCATAAAATCACCAACAAAATAAAAATGCCTAATTATAAATTTTTTTGGCGAAGCCGTGTGTTTTATTTTAAAAATAAAAAAAATGAGGCGTTGACCGTGGATTTTTTTATTTTTCTTTTATTTGTTGAATATAAGGTTGAATATCGTAATTTTTTATTTTTTCTTTTAATTTTTTAAAATAATTTTCGGCATTGTTTGCATTTAAAATGTTTTGTTGTTTTTGAATGCTTTCTAATTGCAAAATATTTAAATCAGGCAAATAATGCCGTGCATCCCAATAATTGTTTAAATCATCGGCATAATCCAATAAATCCAAACCAAAAAATTGAACATTATTGTATTTTTCACATTGTTGAATGAACCATAAAGTAATGGTTTGGTAATGATTAAAAAATTGTTCTGGACTTCTTTCATTGTTCCAAGCATAAGGAATTTTATAAAAAAAACGCGATTGTGTTGGCAAAATAAAATAAAATTGAATGTGTGGATTGTTTTCAATATGTTTTAAAATTTTTTGTTTTAAAAATTCTTTTCTATTTTGAAAATCAAAAGGAATTTTTTTGTATTGTTTTTTTAATTCATTTTTAAACAAGTTTTTTTCTTGTAAATTCCAATTTTTAAAACCACTTTGAAAGGTTTCATTTCCATTAAAACCAATTGTTTTTTTGCCAACACATTGCGGTTCTTTGCTCCATTTTAAAAGGCAATGGATAAAATGTTTGTTGAAATAATATTTTAAAAACAATAATGA
>JBNMHE010000200.1:0-1857 GCA_050872585.1 Rhodocyclales bacterium
AAATCTCCATTTGTTAAACCAAAAACCAAGTTGGTGGTGGCCCAATGCCGGGCATTTTGAAGTGGTTGTTTCTGCCATTTTGACCCAAAACACGCGTTGGCAAAATGTGGAATTGGCGTTGAAAAATCTTCAAAACGCGCAGATTTTAAGTGCCGATTCTGATGCCGCACTTTTAAAACTTGCCCGCCAAAAATCCATTGAATCAGCCATTCAACCCAGCGGTTTTTTTCGGCAAAAATCAAAGCGTTTGATTCTTTTAGCCCAAAACATTTTGCGCAATTTTGGCACGTTTGAAAATTTTCAAAACAATGTTTCGCGCCAATGGTTGCTCAACCAACAAGGCATTGGCTTTGAAACGGCGGATGCCATTTTGAATTTTGCGTGTTTGAAGGCGGTTTTTGTCAGCGACTCTTATACGCTCAAATTTTTAAAACGCTTACAAATTCCCGTTCAAAATTATGCCGATTGCGTTGCTTTTTTAAGCGATTTAAACGATTCCGATTTAAAAAAACTCTACCCGACCAATTATTCCAAAGCGCAAATTTTGGCGCGCTACCACGGCAAAATTGTGGAATTTTCTAAATTAAAATTAGCCAACGATGAATTTTTGAAAATTTTTGCGCGTTGACCGTGGATTTTTTTAAAATAGCTTGTTTTTAAAAAAAGGAACAAAAATGGCTGGACATTCCAAATGGGCAAACATTCAACACCGCAAAGGCAGACAAGACGAAAAACGCGGCGCGGCATTTTCTAAAATTGCCAAAGAAATCACGGTGGCTGCCAAAATGGCTGGGGGCGACGTGGCGTTTAATCCGCGGCTACGCGTTGCGGTGGAAAAAGCCAAAGCCATCAATATGCCCAAGGACAAAATTGACAACGCCATCAAAAAAGGCACGGGCGAATTGGCTGGCGTGGAATATGTGGAAATTCGTTATGAAGGTTACGGCACAAACGGCGCGGCGGTGATTGTGGATTGTTTAACCGATAACAAAACGCGCACCGTAGCCGATGTGCGCCACGCTTTTACCAAACACGGCGGCAATTTGGGCACCGAAGGTTCGGTTGCTTTTCAATTTACACATTGCGGGCAGTTGTTTTTTTCGCCCCAAACCAATGCGGACGCTTTAATGGAAGCGGCAATTGATGCTGGCGCAGACGATGTTTTAATAGATGAAGAAGACCATTCTATTGAAGTCATCACATCACCCGCCGATTTTTTCAAAGTGAAAGACGCTTTGGCGCAAAAAGGTTTTGAAGCCGCAGAATCGGCAATCACAATGAAAGCGCAAAACGAGACGTTTTTTTCAGGCGAAGAAGCGCTCAAAATGCAAAAATTATTGGATGCCTTGGAAAGTTTGGACGATGTGCAAGAAATTTACACCACCGCCGTTTTTGACGAATAGCGATGCGCATTTTGGGCATTGACCCCGGACTTTGCCAAACCGGTTTTGGCGTGATTGATGAACAAGCCAACCAGTTGCATTATGTGGCAAGTGGAATCATCAAAACCAATGGCAATGCGCATTTGCCTAGTCGCCTTTGCACCATTTTTCAAAATCTCCATGAAATTATTCAACTTTACCAACCCGAAGAATCGGCAATAGAAAAAGTGTTTGTGAATGTTAATCCACAATCCACACTGTTGTTGGGACAAGCGCGCGGCGCGGCTTTGGCGGCATTGACCACGCAAAATTTAAAAGTGGCGGAATACACGGCTTTGCAAATCAAAAAAAGCGTGGTGGGCAATGGCAAAGCGGCAAAATACCAAGTGGCAAAAATGGTGGAAGAATTGCTCCGTTTGAATCAAACGCCCAAAGCCGATGCCGCGGACGCTTTGGCTTGCGCCATTTGCCACGC
>JBNMHE010000201.1:0-1855 GCA_050872585.1 Rhodocyclales bacterium
ATTTTAAAGTTTTTTGCAAAAATAATTCATCATTTGCAACGTTTCTGAATCACCTGCCTCGTTGCGATTTTTCAAATCATCAGCAATCGCTTTAAAAATATCTGGTGTTAAATTTTGCCCAAATTTCGCTTTGATAGAAGCGTTTTTAATGTGAAGACCAAAAACAAAAGTTCCTTTAATTTTATTTTTGAAAGGAAAATTTTCCATAGAAAAATTTTGATTTTCTTTTTCATATTTTTTAACCAAATTTTCTAAAACATTTTTTTTGGTTTCAAAATCTTCTACAATAAAAATATCGCCCTGCATTAAAACCGAATAAAAAAACTGCGTGGGAATCATTTTGCCTTTTAAAAAGGACGATGGAATATAAGCAAAATTTTTAACCGCAGAAAACAAAGCGCTCGGACATTTTTTTAACAATGAAAATTTGCGACCAATCGGTGCACCATGAAAATACAAAGCATCGTCTATTGGCTGAAAATCAAAACTGATGGGCAACATATGGGGCACATCATCAGGCAAAAGCAACGTGCCAAAGGCGATGTTTTGCATCATTTGAATCAGCATTTTTGAATCGTTATTTTCAAATTCATTGCGGCGCATTTATACTTACCCTTTTTAAAAAAACTGCGGACATGCAAAAAATCAGTATTTTAGGTTCGACCGGTTCCATTGGCACAAGCACATTAAACGTCATTAGAAAAAATCCAAAAGATTTTTGTGTTTTTGCGCTCACCGCACACCGCAATATTAAAAAATTGACCGAGCAAATTGCAGAATTTCAACCTCAATTTGCGGTTCTAAGCAATGTTTCCGGCGAATCAGAACTCAAAAAATTATTACCACGCAATACCAAAACCGAGATTTTAAGCGGTGAATCAGCGTTGGCAATGGTTGCAACAGAACCACAAGTCGACGGCGTGATGGCGGCAATAGTCGGCGCAGCAGGCTTAAAACCAACCATTGCGGCGGCAAAAGCGGGCAAAACCATTTTTTTGGCCAACAAAGAAGTTTTGGTCATGGCGGGAGAAATATTTTGTCAAGCAGTCAAAGAAAACAATGCGCAAATTTTGCCGGTGGATTCCGAACACAATGCCATTTTTCAAAGTTTGCCAGAAGGTTTTCAATGTTGCAAAGATCGTTTTCCGGCCGAAAAAATCATTTTAACCGCATCGGGCGGCGCTTTTTTGCATTGTCGCATGGAAGAATTAAAAAACATCAGCGCCGATGCCGCTTTGAAACATCCCAACTGGCAAATGGGCAAAAAAGTCACCATTGATTCTGCAAGTTTGATGAATAAAGGTTTGGAAGCCATTGAAGCATTTTGGTTATTTTCTTGTTCGGCCAAACAAATTGAGGTCATCATTCATCCGCAAAGCATTGTGCATTCTGGCGTGCAATACAAAGATGGCGCACTCATTGCAGAATTGGGCAAGCCCAATATGCAAACGCCCATCGCACATGCGCTTGCGCAAAGCATCCATCCCAAAAAGCGCATTTTATCGGGTGTTGGCGCTTTGGATTTGTGCAGCATTGCCCAATTGGAATTTTTAAAACCGGATTTCAAACGTTTTCCCAATTTAAAAATGGCCTTTGATGTTTTAACAATCGGAGGCAATGCGCCTGCTGTTTTCAATGCCGCCAATGAAATTGCGGTGGAATTGTTTTTGAATCAAAAAATTTTATTTACCGATATTGCGCAAATCAACCAAAAAGTGTTGGATTATTTTATTGAAAATCAGTTGATTCAACACCATCCCGATTTAAACCATTTGTTCCAAACCGACCAACACGCACGCGAAATTGCCCAAAATTTTCAACATTTTTTTAAAAATTAAAAAATCCACGGTCAACC
>JBNMHE010000202.1:0-1854 GCA_050872585.1 Rhodocyclales bacterium
AGGGCATTCTCAAAGGCACGCCACACAAATAAGAAACATAACCTGCCACTGTCCAAGTGTTGATTAAAGTTTCCAAACCACCGTAGCTATGATACCCCCCTCCCGCATTTTCTGATTCAAAAAACCAATTTTCACGCAAAACAAAAAAAACAACATTGTGTTTTTTTTGTTTTTCCACGGTCAACGTTTAAAAATTTTCAAAAAAAATAAACGGTTGACCGTGGATTTTTTATTTTTGTTTTTCTTTATTTAAAATTTCTTTTAAATAATCATCAAACATTACACGGCTTTTTTTTAACAAAATTTCAGTTAATTCCTCAAAAAGCGCTATGTTGTCTGCTTTTAAAAGATTGTTGCCATTAGGCGTAAAAGAACCGTGTGCAAACATATGGCGAATGGAACGCGCCAAAACTGCCAAATTGTCGTTTTTTCCATTTAAAAAATCAGCAAAATAATCGGCGGATTTCTCTAATGATTGCTTCATTTTTTCAGAAATGTTTTTGCCTTTTTTGTCGCTTTCTTCGCCTTCTCCTAAAAATGCACGAAAAGCATTCAACAAATCTTGGTGATTTTTCTTGCCATCAATCGCCATTGCTTGATAAAAATCATCTTTTTCTTTTTTGGTTTTGTTTTTGATTTTGAGTGTCGCCGCCATTTCCAAGGCGTTGTAAGCCAAAAACAAACGCATTCCAACGGAATAGCCACGCACCAATTTATCGCTAATTTTGCTTGCAGATGAGACTGTAATGCCATTAAAAGCTCGGGCGAGTCGGTGGCGAGCAACAAACAAACTGCATTCACGCCATTCATCCTTTTTGTCTTTTGGCAATTGACAATATTGACTCCACAAAGATTTTTCTGCATTCATTTTGAATTCTTTCAAAAAAATATTGAAAATTAAAAAAAAAAGCGATTTTCCACGGTCAACGCAAAATTTTTTTCAAAATTTTTTGGCGTTCACCGTGGATTTTTTTTAATCAATGGAAAATGGATTATTCTTGTTTATTTTCTTGTTTGTTTTCTTGTTTGTTTTCTTGTTTGTTTTCTTGTTTGTTTTCTTTTTTATTTTCGTTTTGATTTAAATGATTATTTTCATTTTCATTGAGAATAAGGTCATTTTTTAATTTTTCAACAGATTTTTCACCAAAGCCTTTGACATTTTGAAGATCTTGGATAGATTGAAAAGGGCCATTTTGGTTTCGGTATTCAATGATATTTTTGGCTTTTTCTTTGCCGATACCTTTGATAGTTTCCAATTCTTGCTGACTAGCCGTATTGAGATTAACAGCGGCAAAAGCAAGGTGCATTGAGCACAAAAACAAACTTGCACATTTCAATAAGAATTTCATTATTTTCTCCTTAAAAGAAAAAAGTAAAAAAAAAGAATTGGTTATTCTAAAACATTTTTTTAATTTTAAAAATAAAACAAAAATCCATGGTGAACGTAAATTTTTTTAAAAAAAACATGGAGAATGAAACAGAACAAATTGATTTTTATTATTTAAAGATTTTAAATGTGCAACAAAAAACCCGTTTTATTGAGAATAAAACGGGTTAATTGTCAAGAGTTAAGAATAAGGGGTGTCTGGCGAAGACCTACTTTCACGAGCGAGAATGCTCACTATCATCGGCGCGAAGCCGTTTCACGTTCCTGTTCGGGATGGGAAGGGGTGGGACCAGCTTGCTGTGTTCGCCAGACAAAGACGGTAAAAAAACGTTTTTTAATCCAGGTTCATCAATATTCATCAATGAAATGATTTTATTTTAATTTAAAAAAATTGTGTTTTATTTTTCAATTTTTTAAATTTTTTATTCATTTTCATTTGTTTTAATTGATTTTAAATTGATTTTAAT
>JBNMHE010000203.1:0-1789 GCA_050872585.1 Rhodocyclales bacterium
ATATTATTCTCACTTTGCAAAATTATTGGGCAAAAGAACAATGCGCCCTTTTGCAACCTTATGATATGGAAGTCGGTGCCGGCACCAGCCACACCGCAACGTTTTTAAAAGCCATTGGGCCAGAGTGTTGGCGCGCCGCTTATGTGCAACCTTCGCGCCGCCCAAAAGATGGGCGTTATGGTGAAAACCCCAATCGCTTGCAACATTATTATCAATTCCAAGTGGTTTTAAAGCCCGCGCCAGAAAATATCATTGACCTTTATTTGGGTTCGCTTGAAGCCCTTGGTTTTGATTTAAAAAACAACGATGTGCGTTTGGTGGAAGACAACTGGGAAAACCCCACGCTTGGCGCTTGGGGCTTGGGTTGGGAAGTGTGGATGAATGGAATGGAAGTGACCCAATTCACTTATTTTCAACAAGTGGGCGGCATTGATTGCAAACCGATTACCGGCGAAATTACTTATGGTTTGGAGCGTTTGGCAATGTATTTGCAAGGCGTTGAAAATGTTTACGACTTAAAATGGACTGAACATTTAACCTATGGCGATGTTTATCACCAAAACGAAGTAGAACAATCCACTTACAATTTTAAAGAAGCCAACGTGCCTTTTTTGTTTGAAAGTTTCAACGCTTTTGAAAAAAACGCCCAACATTTGGTTGAACAAAACTTGGCGCTGCCGGCTTATGAACAAATTTTAAAAGCCGCCCACACCTTTAATTTATTGGATGCAAGGCAAGCCATTTCTGTGACCGAGCGCGCCGCTTATATGATGCGCATTCGCAATTTGTCCAAAATGGTTGCGCAAAGTTATTTGAAATCCCGCGCCCGTTTGGGTTTTCCGCTTGCCAAGCCCGCGCACGCTGCCGAAATTTTAGAAAGAATGCAATGAAAACGCTTTTAATTGAAATTTTTACCGAAGAATTGCCGCCCAAAGCATTAAAAACCTTGGGCGAACATTTTGCCTCGCCGATTTTTAATCATTTAAAAGCCAATGATTTTTTAGAAAATTCGGCAACTTTTCAAGGTTTTGCAACACCGCGGCGTTTGGCGGTTTTAATCCACGGCGTTTTAAAAGTGTCTGCCCCCAAAACCATTCGCCAAAAATTGATGCCGGTTAAAATCGGTTTGGATGAAAACGGCAACAAAACCGCGGCACTTTTAAAAAAATTAAAAGCATTGAGCGTGGAAAATCCCGAATCTGCCGCGTTGGAAACCGAAAACAACACGCTTTTTATTACCCAAACGCAAACAGGCACGGCGCTGGCGGATTTTTTAAATGTGGATTTACCCAAAGTGTTGAATGCCTTGCCCATTCCCAAAATGATGAGCTACCAAGCCGCAGATGGTTGGACAACCACGCATTTTGTGCGGCCAGCGCATCGCTTGGTGGCAATGTTGGATGATGAAATTTTGCCCATTACTTTATTGGGTTTAACCGCGGGGAACAAAACCCAAGGGCATCGCTTTGCGGCAAAAACGCCTGAAATTGTTTTTAAAAACGCAAAGGAATACGAAGAACGCTTGAAAACCGATGGCGCGGTGATTGCCCATTTTGAAAAACGCCGCGCGGTGATTGCCGAAGCGCTTATCCAAGTTGCCGATGAATGTTCTAAAAAAATCGGCAAAGTCTTAAAACCATTAGACGACTCCGAACTTTTGGATGAAACCACGGCTTTGGTTGAAAATCCTGCGATTTTTTTAGGCACATTTGATGAAAGTTTTTTAAAAGTGCCGCAAGAATGCTTGATTTTAACGATGAAAGCCAATCAAAAATACTTTCCTTTGTTG
>JBNMHE010000204.1:0-1786 GCA_050872585.1 Rhodocyclales bacterium
AAATTGAATTTGAAAAAAAAGTCGGTTTAAAAAACACTTCTTTTATTGATGCTTATTTAAAAGAAACCAAAGTTTTAATTGAACAAAAATCCAAAGAAATAGATTTAAACAAAGCGCAAAAACAATCAGACGGTTCTTTTTTAACGCCGTTTGAACAAGCGCATCGTTACAATGCGGCATTGCCTTTTAATGAACGTGCACGTTTTATTATTATTTGCAATTTTAAGGAATTTCATATTTATGATTTTAATTTAAACAATCCTTTGAAACAAAAACCGCAAGTTTTTTATTTAAAAGAATTGCCAAAACATTTTGACCATTTTTCTTTTTTAATTCACAAAAACCAAAATATTTTTGAAAAAGAAAAAAATATTTCCATTCAAGCGGCAACACTGATTGGAAAATTGCATGAAGCCTTATTAAAACAATACGGCGAAAATCGCAAAGATGATGATTTTGTTTTAAAAAATTTAAACAAATTGTGTGTGCGTTTGGTATTTTGTTTTTATGCGGAAGATTCGGGCATTTTTCCAAAAATGAATCAACTTGGGCATTATTTGGAAGGTTTTAAGGCGGAAAATGCGGGCGAAGCCTTGGAAAAATGTTTTAAAATTTTGAACACGCCTATTGAACAACGTCCGCTTTCTTTAAAAGAAGAATTAAAAGCTTTTCCGTATGTGAATGGTGGATTGTTTGACAATGCGCAAAATGATGAAATTCCGCCGATAAACGAAGAGATTTTCAACATTTTGGTCAAAGATTGTTCGCTGGGTTTTGATTGGTCGGGTATTTCGCCCACCATTTTTGGTGCGATGTTTGAATCCACGTTGAATCCAGCCACTCGGCGCCAAGGCGGCATGCATTACACCTCTATTGAAAACATTCACAAGGTGATTGACCCATTGTTTTTGGATTCTTTAAAGGAAGAATTGCAAAAATTGTTGAATGCGCCGTTGGGCAAAAGAAGGGCGCAGAATTTGCGGCAATTTCAAAAAAAGTTGGCGGGTTTGAATTTTTTGGACCCGGCTTGTGGTTCGGGGAATTTTTTGACTGAAACGTATATTTCCTTGCGGCGTTTGGAAAATGAATGTTTGCAAGCGATTAACCAAGGCAATGCGGATTTGTTTTGGAACAATTTGGAGTTTTCGCCTGTTTTGGTGCATTTGGGGCAATTTTTTGGCATTGAAATCAATGATTTTGCGGCATCGGTTGCCAAAACGGCGTTGTGGATTGCGCAATTGCAAATGCTTTTTGAAACGGAGATGATTTTAAAAAAAGATTTGGATTTTTTGCCGCTGAAAAATTACACGCATATTGTGGAAGGCAACGCCTTGCGGCTGGATTGGAATGCGGTTATTCCCTCTGATAATTTAAATTATATTTTGGGCAACCCGCCTTTTTCGGGCGCACGTGTAATGGGCAAAGAACAAAAAGAAGATTTATTCAACGTTGCCAAAAACATTAAAAATGCGGGCAATTTGGATTATGTTTGCGGCTGGTTTTTAAAAGCCGCCGATTTTATTCAAAACAACCCCGTGCAATGCGCTTTTGTTGCCAGCAATTCCATTTGCCAAGGCGAAAACGTGGCGCTTTTGTGGCAACCGATTTTTGCAAAAGGATTCCACATTGATTTTGCGCACCGCTCTTTTGTTTGGGATAGCCAAACGCAAGGCAAAGCGCACGTGCATTGTGTGATTGTGGGATTTTCAAAAAATCCACGGTCAACCAAAAAAATTTTTGAAAATGCGCAAAGCATTGTCGCCAAAAATATCAATCCTTATTTAAT
>JBNMHE010000205.1:0-1715 GCA_050872585.1 Rhodocyclales bacterium
GGTGAGTGTCTTTGGGCGATTCCGATTCTGTTGGGTTGCCTTCGGTATCAAAATAATAAGGCGTTGTTTGCTTGCCTTTTTTCAAATAAAGGCTATACCCTACGATATTGCTTGTAAATGGATAGCTCAGCCGCCCTTCGTGGCTTTGGTAATGGCGGCGCACAATCTCCGGAATTTTGGGCAGAACGGCTTCTACTTCTTCGGTTAGCCACTCGTCCTTAATCGGCAAATCGATATAAAGCATTCCCGAACTCAACCCCAAGGCAAAAATGGGTTGATTTTGGCGCCGAAAATCCGTTTGCACACGAATATAGCTGCGCCTAAAATCTCGCCAACGCTGAATTTCAACATTCGCTTTTTTTATTTCCGCTTCAAATGCTGGCAATGTGGCGTTTTCAATCAAACCTTGCGCCAAAATTGCTTTGCATTTTTCTAAAATACTTAAAGTGGTATGCGTAAAATCAAAATGTCCTTTGTGCAACCAAGCGGTTAATTCTTTGCACGTTGCAAATTTTTTAAGTGCTGCACTGCATTTGTCGGCGTTTTTGTAGCCCAATTGTTGTTGAATCATTTCCAATTTTTCATTTTGAAAATAACTTTGCAAGGCATAAAAAATAGGAAATCGCCCGTTTTGTTCTTTTTGTTGGATGTTATTTTCTTTTTGCGCTTTTTTTTCTGCTGGTTTTTTCACCAAACATTGCGGATTCACATGCCAAGTATTCAAATTTTGTTTAAAACAGCGGGCGCCTAAAAACATATTGTCCATATTTTTCAGCGCCGCAACATTCCATTTTTCAAGCGGTTGGTTAAATGCGAAGCAGCGCAGAAACATCGCACTCATATCGCTGACCTTGGCAACATCCCAGTTTTCAAGTGGTTGGTTAAAAGCGTGGCAATGTTCAAACATGGAAGACATATTTTCCACGTTGGAGACATCCCAACAACCAATAGGTTCGTTGAAATCTTGGCAACCCATAAACAAACAGCGCATATCTTTCACTTGGGAAGTGTTCCATTTTTCAATGCCTGAAAAATCCGTGCGATGCACTCGGGAAGTTTCAAAGTCGCCACCAAAAAGCCCCGACATATCCGTGATGTTGGATGTATCAATATCGCCCAAATAAACATCAGGGTTGGCAAGTAGTTTTTGCAACGCTCTTTTGGTTTTGGGCGCATATTTTGGCATTGGTGTTTCTCCTTAAAAGTAAAAAAAATTGAATTTTTTTCAAAAAAATATTGAAAATTGAACAAAAGCGATTTTCCACGGTCAACGCTCAAAAATTTTCAAAAAAATAAGCCGTTGACCGTGGGGGTTTTCCTTTTAAAAACGTTTAGCTTTCAAGGAAAGTTTTGAGCCTTTTGTAAATTGTTTGGTTTCTGTTCTTTATGTCTTCTTTATCCCAAACATTTTTCTCACGATTGCCCAAGTCTGCCACTTCTTTCAAATGCTTCGATTCTTTGTAAATATTTTGTTTTTGGGCAAAAAAGTTTTCGGCGCATTTGCTATTGCTTCGTCTATCAAGCAATATTTTGTTGCCGATTTGTTCTAAATATTCATCGTGGCTTTCTTTGTTCCACTCTTTGAAATTCGCATTTTGCCAAGCCTTGGGCAAAATATGTTCCACTTCCAAGCTTTTGTTTTCAGGGTTGATGTCTTTTTCAAAATTGCTGTAAATGCAGGCATACAAAAATAAAAGGTATTTGAGCTTGCGGGA
>JBNMHE010000206.1:0-1688 GCA_050872585.1 Rhodocyclales bacterium
AAATTTAAAAATGCAATGCCAAAGACTGTTGGATAAAGAAAAAGAATTAAATTGTAATCAAAATGAAATAAATGAAGAATTTTTAAATTTAAATGAAAATTTAAATTTAAAAATGAAAGAATTGAATTTTATTTTGGATGATTTAGAAAATTATTTTTATCAACCTAAAGATGTTTTTAATCAAAAATGGAATGATTATGAAAATTTAAAAAAACAAAAAGAAAAAATAGAAATTTTAATTAAAACACGTGAAAATGATTTAAAAAATCACAAAAATAAAAAACCAAAAAATTTAAATGAAAATTTTGATGGTTTAATACTAGAATTAAACAATAAAAATAATGAAATTCATGTTTTGGAAAGTGAAAAAATTGAAAAAGAAATCAAAAAATCCGAGATGCAAAACGCATGCAAAGAGTTTGAAGAACTCCAAAATCAACTGCAACAAGCCCAAAAAGAATGCAATTTGTGGGCTGGAATGAATGATTTAATCGGTTCGGCAAAGGGAGAAAAGTTTCGGCGTTTTGCGCAAGAATATACCTTGGATGTGCTTTTGCACAAAGCCAATCAACAATTGGGCAATTTGTGGAAACGTTACGCTCTGGTGCGCAGTGAAGATTCTTTGAATTTGGGAATTAAAGATTTGCTTTTGGGCAGCATGCGTTCGGTCAAAAGTTTGTCGGGCGGTGAGACTTTTTTGGTTTCCTTGGCGCTGGCTTTGGGTTTGGCAAATTTAAATGATTCTTCAGGTTTTTATTCGGATACGCTTTTGATTGACGAAGGATTTGGTGCGCTGGATAAAAATTCTTTGGATTTGGTGATGAAGGCTTTGGAAAGCCTGCAAGCGGCAGGGCGCATGGTGGGCGTGATTTCGCACATTGAAGCCATGCAAGAACGCATTGCTGTTCAAGTTTTTGTGCAAAAACAAAATAGTGGCTCGGTGGTAAAAGTGCAATAAATTAACCAAATCAAAAAATCCACGGTCAACTTCACATTTTTTTATTTTATTTGATTGATGAAATGATTTAAAAAAAAATGGGCGTTGACCGTGGATTTTTTTACAAAAAAACCTGCCGAAAAGGGCAGGTTTGTTTTTATGCCTTGTCGTATTTCAGCTATTTTTTAGCTGGATTTTGGAAAAGGCTAATCATTTGTTGGCGGTAATAACGCGTGCCGCGCGGTCCATCTACCCGCACGGAAACTCGGATTAAAGGAACCGAAAAAGTAGGGATGTCAACATTATTGATTTTAACTCCCGCACCTTGCCAACCAAGACCTATGCGCTCACCTAACGCCACTCCCGGTTCAATAACTTCGACCTCGTCTGTTTTGTTATTGGGATTTTGTGTCACAGTCACCAGACCTGCTTTGTTTGCCCCAACGCTACCCGTTGTAAGATTGTTGGGGTATGAACAATCGGCATCAAAGCTCTTGCCATTAGTTTCATCTATTGTTGGACACTGCAAATCCATAATGTAGTAAACCCTTTCGCGCGTCTTTTCTAAATCAAAAGAACAAGCACCTTGTGGGGTTGAATCTGTCAAACGCATGGGAACGCCTTGGGTATCTACGCCATTGAGGCGATCCTGCATATCTGAGCTAAAAGACGTATCGCCAGTTCTGAAACTGCCACGAAAGGCGTAAGGAAAATAACATCCGCTCTTTGTTTTTAAAGCAGTGACCATATC
>JBNMHE010000207.1:0-1680 GCA_050872585.1 Rhodocyclales bacterium
AAATTAAATTTTCAAACAATAAAAAACAATGAAGAATTAGATTTTATTTTAAAAAATGAAAATCAAAATATATTATTAGATTTTTCAGCAGAATGGTGTGTTGTTTGTAAAGAAATGGAACGTTATACTTTTAAAAATGAAAATGTTTTAAATAAAATGAAAACTTTTAAATTATTAAAAATAGATTTAACTAATAACCAAGAGGAAGAAAAAAAAATTTTAAAACGTTTTAACTTATTTGGACCTCCGGCAATTTTATTTTTTAAAAATGGTTTAGAAAAAAATCGTGTAGTTGGATTTAAAAATTCCGAAGATTTTTTAAAAATAATGAATGAAATTTAAAAAAAAATTAACGTTGACCGTGGATTTTTTATTTTAAAAAAAATCAAAATAGCGTAAAATAAAAGCACATTCAAAATGTGAGGCAAAAATGTTTTTATTGCTTGGTTACGTGCTGGTTTTGGCTGCCTCTTTGGGCACATATGCAATTCATGGAAGTTTGCTTGCGCTTTGGGTGCCCACCGAATACGCCGCTTTAATTGGTTTGGATTTGGGTTATTTTTTGGCAAGCAACAATATCACCACCATTAAAGCCACTTTATCTGCTATTCCTGCGGCTTTAAAAGGTTCAAAAGGAAATAAAAATTATTACATTGATGTTTTGGCTTTGCTTTTTGAATTGCTTGCCAAAGTAAGAAAAGAAGGGTTAATGTCCATTGAAAGTGATGTGGAAAACCCACAAAGCAGCGCCATTTTTGGCAAATATCCTAAAATAATGAGTGACCACCATTTGATGGAATTTATTTGCGATTATTTGCGGATGATGGTCGGTGGCAATTTGAATGTGATGGAAGTTGCCGATTTAATGGAAGCCGAATTGGAAGTGCATCACCATGAAAGTTTGCATCCTTCACATGCTGTGGCACAAATGGGCGATGCCACGCCCGGTTTTGGGATTGTGGTTGCCGTGATGGGCGTGGTCAATGTGATGGGTTCGGTTGGCCAACCGCCACCAGTTTTGGGAAAAATGATTGGTGGTGCTTTGGTTGGCACATTTTTAGGACTTTTGATTTGTTATGGTTTTGTGGGACCTTTGGCAACCATTATGGCGCAAAAAGCCGAAGATGATTCCACCGTCTACAAATTGGTTAAACAAGTTTTAATTGCTTCTATGTCTGGTTATGCGCCACAAACGGCAATTGAATTTGGTAGAAAAGTTTTGAATTCGCATGATCGTCCGGGATTTTTAGAATTAGAAGCGGAATTAAAAGCACGCAAAGGTTAAATAATGGCCGAAGAAACCCGTCCCATTATTGTTAAAAAGAAAAAAATTGTTGCCGGTGGTGCGCATGGCGGCGTTTGGAAATTGGCTTATGCCGATTTTATGACCGCAATGATGGCGTTTTTTCTTTTGATGTGGTTGTTGGGTTCTACGGCGGCGGGTGATTTGGGTGGAATTGCTAAGTTTTTTCAAAATCCATTGCGCGTGAGTGTGGGCGGTGGTTCTGGAGCAGGCGATGCCAACAGTATTTTAAAAGGCGGCGGAAAAGATTTAATGCGTAAAGTCGGGCAAGTTAAAGATGGTGATATTAAAAAACAACATGGACGCGACCAAATTTCTTTGAAAGATAGAGAAGAAGAAGGCAGGCGTTTGGAAAATTTAAAAAAAGAAATTGAAGG
>JBNMHE010000208.1:0-1665 GCA_050872585.1 Rhodocyclales bacterium
ATAACCAGAGTTTGCTGTTTTCAACGCCGTATCCGACAAACCTTTGCGCGCGCCGTGTGTGGCAATAAAGTATTCCAAAACATTCAAACCTTCGCGAAAGTTCGTGCGAATGGGGGTTTCAATAATGGAACCATCGGGTTTTGCCATCAAACCGCGCATCCCCGCCAACTGCCGAATTTGTGCCGCCGAGCCACGCGCACCCGAGTCCGCCATCATATAAATGGAGTTGAACGATTCTTGGTCAACCATTTTGCCTAAGCGGTCTTTGACCTTTTCCTTGCTCAATTCCTCCATCATCACCTTGCCGATGTCATCCCCCGCTTTGCCCCAAATGTCTACCACTTTGTTGTAGCGTTCGCCATCGGTGACCAAACCATCAAAATATTGGCGCTGAATGCCTTCCAGCTCTTTTTCGGCATTTTCAATGATTTTGGTTTTTTGTTTGGGAACCAAAATATCGTCCGAGCAAAACGAAATTGCGCCTTTGGTTGCCAAGGCGTAGCCGTTTTGCATAAGTTTGTCCGCAAAAATCACGGTTTCTTTTAAACCGCAACGGCGGAAGGCTTCATCAATGAGTTTGGAGATTTCCTTTTTCTTTAAAGCTTTATCAATCAAAGAAAAAGACAAACCTTTGGGCAAAATACGCGACAAATACGCTCTTCCCGCCGTTGTTTCAAAACGTTTGAAATGTTCTTCAAAAATACCTTGTGCATTTTTTTCATATTGCGCAATGCGCACCGTAATTTTGGCATGCAAATCCACGATTTTATTCACCAAGGCGCGCTCAACCTCTTTCACATCACTAAAATACATGCCTTCGCCCTTGGCGTTGATGTGCTCACGCGTGGCGTAATAAAGCCCCAACACAATATCTTGGGATGGAACAATAATCGGCTGCCCATTGGCAGGCGACAAAACATTGTTGGATGCCAACATCAATGTGCGCGCTTCTGTTTGTGCTTCTAATGACAACGGCACATGAACCGCCATTTGATCGCCATCAAAGTCCGCATTAAATGCCGTGCAAACGAGCGGATGCAGTTGAATGGCTTTGCCTTCAATTAAAGTTGGTTCAAAGGCTTGTATACCCAAACGGTGCAAGGTTGGCGCACGGTTAAGCATCACAGGGTGTTCGGTGATGACTTCTTCTAAAACATCCCAAACTTGCGGCTCTTGGTTTTCCACCATTTTTTTGGCGTGTTTGGAAGTAGCGGCATAACCCAAACTTTCCAGTTTGTGATAAACGTAAGGTTTAAACAATTCCAGAGCCATCAATTTAGGCAAACCACATTGATGCAGTTTCAACTGCGGACCCACCACAATCACAGAACGACCAGAATAATCCACGCGTTTGCCCAACAAGTTTTGGCGGAAACGCCCACCTTTGCCTTTGATCATATCCGCCAAGGATTTCAAAGGACGCTTGTTGGCTCCAGTCATCGCTTTGCCGCGTCTGCCGTTATCCAACAAGGAATCCACGGCTTCTTGGAGCATTCGTTTTTCATTTCTGACAATCAAATCCGGCGCTTTTAATTCCAAAAGGCGTTTTAAGCGGTTATTGCGGTTAATCACGCGGCGATACAAATCGTTCAAATCACTGGTGGCAAAACGCCCGCCATCCAGCGGCACCAAAGGACGCAATTCGGGCGGCAACACGGGCAAAAC
>JBNMHE010000209.1:0-1559 GCA_050872585.1 Rhodocyclales bacterium
TGCAATGATAAAAACCAAAATCAACGAAACGGGAATCAACAAATAAACCACTTCCATTTATTTTTTTCCTATGCGCAAAGAATTCAAAACCACCAACAACGAACTTGCCGACATCCCAATGCCCGCCAGCCACGGTGTGACATAACCTAACATTGCCAAAGGCAATGCCACAATGTTGTAGCACACTGCCCAAGCCAAATTTTGGCTGATAGTTTTTAACGTTCGGCGCGAGCGCAAAATTCCACGGTAAACCGAAAATAATTTTGAATTTAAAAGAATCAAATCCGCCTGCGTGCGCGCCAATTCGCTACCAGAACCCATCACAATAGAAACCTGCGCTTGGGCTAAAACTGGGGCATCGTTGATGCCATCGCCAAACATTGCAACCACGGCGCCCATTTTTTGCAGATTTTCTACCACCTTGTGTTTGCCTTCGGGCGATTGTTCGGAAAATACCGCTGTTTTATCAAAACCCAAACGCTCGCCCATTTTTTGCGCAACCGAATCCGAGTCGCCTGTGAGCAAAACCACGGTTTTTCCTGCTTCTTTTAAGGCGTTAATCAAAGCGGGCGCATCATCGCGCAAGGTGTCGCTTAACGCAAAAACGGCAAGTGGTGTTTCATCGCGTTTTAATACAATCAAGGTGTCGCCCGCTTCAACAAAAGGTTTTAAGCGTTTGTTTTTTTTAAAATCATTCCAATTGAGCCGCCCCAAAACGTATTTTTTGCCATCAATTTCGCCCGATACGCCAAAACCCGCTTGGTTTTTAAAATTTTCCACGGTAAACGCCATAAAATTTTCAAAATAAGCATTAGCCTTTGCCAAAATGGCGCGCGACAATGGATGCTCAGATGCCACTTCCAAACTCGCCGCAATTTTCAAAGCCTCTGATTCGCCCATATCCTTCAACACAATAATTTTTTGAAGCGCCAACTCGCCGCGCGTTAAAGTTCCCGTTTTGTCAAACACAAAATGTGTTGCGCGGGCTAAGGTTTCAATGGCGTGACCGTGGGTTGTTAAAATGCCATCCTTTGCCAAGGCACCCGTTGCAACGGTTAAAGCCACGGGCGTGGCAAGCGACAAAGCACACGGGCACGTCACCACCAAAACAGAGACGGTAATCCACAAGGCTTTGCTTGAATCGTGCGCCAACCAATAAGTTGCCACGCTTAACGCCAAAATCAACACCGCCGCCACAAAATAAGCAGCGATTTTATCCGACAAAACCACGATTTTTGGCTTATCCGATGATGAGCGCTCCATCAAACGAATAATGGCAGAAAGTTTGGTGTTTTCGCCCAAAGCCAAAACGCGCATTTTCAGCGCCGATTCGCCGTTTAATGCCCCGCCCGTTAAATTGTCGCCCGATGATTTAGGAATTGCGCGACTTTCTCCTGTGAGCAAACTTTCATCCACTGCGGATGTGCCCTCTTCAACCACGCCATCGGCTGGAATAATTTCCCCGGGTTTGATTAAAACAAAATCGCCCACGTTCAAATCGGCAACCAAACATTCTTCAATTTGCCCGTTTTTTTGCAGGCGATGCGCAAAGTTCGGCA
>JBNMHE010000210.1:0-1513 GCA_050872585.1 Rhodocyclales bacterium
GCCGGCGGCGTTTTCATCACAAAGGTGAAAGATTTATCCGCAAAGGCGGTAATCACCACAGGAATCGGCAAGCCCGGTTCCATTTTTTGCGTTTGCGCATTAAAGGCTTTGCAAAATTCCATAATGTTCAAACCGCGCTGACCCAAGGCTGGACCAATCGGGGGAGACGGGTTGGCTTTGCCCGCCGGCACTTGCAATTTAATGTAGCCAACAATTTTTTTGGCCATTTGTTTTTACTCCTTATCCGTGAGTGCAATCGTGCGATTAAAACCTCAAACGCACTCCTCTTTTCCATCTTTGCTTTTAAAAGGCGATGGATAAAACCTTTTTAAAAACGTGAAAATCCACGGTAAACCTACAATTTTTTTTATTTTTTTAGGCTTTCTCCACTTGACTGAACTCCAACTCCACAGGAGTTGCGCGCCCAAAAATGGTAACGGATACGCGAAGACGGCTTTTTTCATAATTCACATCTTCCACCAAACCATGAAAATCGGTGAAAGGACCTTCTTTAACCCGAACAGTTTCGCCCACTTCAAAAATAATTTTGGGGCGCGGGCGGTCTTCTTGCATTTGTTTTAAAATTTTTTCCACTTCGGCATCGGATATTGGTGTTGGCTTGTTGCCCGAGCCGCCGACAAAACCGGTTACTTTTGGTGTGTTTTTCACCAAATACCAAGTTTCATCGTTTAATTCCATTTCCACCAAAACATACCCCGGAAAAAATTTACGCTCCGAGGTTGATTTTTGCCCAGCGCGGATTTCTTCAACCACTTCAACCGGCACCAAAATACGCCCGAATTTATCCTGCATTCCAAGGCGTTGCACGCGCTCGGTAATTGCGCGCATCACGCTTTTTTCAAAACCCGAATAGGCATGCACCACATACCAGCGCATTGTTATTGCCTCCAACCCAAGACCAAGTCGTAGAGCACCCACTCCAAGGTTTTGTCTGTTAAATAAAGGAAAAATGCCATCACCACCACAAAACCAAAAACAACCAGCGTGGTTTGCACGGTTTCTTTGCGACTTGGCCAAACGACTTTGCGCGTTTCCACAATGGCTTCTTTGACAAAAACCATAAAGCGTTTGCCGTGCGTGGTTTGCCATGCCACAAGCGCTGCCAACACGACGCCTGCAACTACCGCCAAAACGCGCAAAACAATGGCGGCATCCGTCATCCAGCGGAATGCCACAATGCCAGCAATCAACAACAACAGCGCGATGGTAAATTTTATTTTGTCAGCCATATCAACACGTTTTGCGTTTTGGCAGGGGCAGAGGGAATCGAACCCCCAACCTTCGGTTTTGGAGACCGACGCTCTGCCAGTTGAGCTATACCCCTAACTCCAAGCCTTTAAGTTTTAAAAGCGATTTTCCACGGTCAACGCTGAATTTTTTTCAAAAAAATTGCGCATCTACCGTGGATTTTTGCTTTCTACTTCCTCTTTCTACTTCCTACTCGATAATTTTACTCACCACGCCGGCACCAACCGTTCTGCCACCTTCGCGA
>JBNMHE010000211.1:0-1409 GCA_050872585.1 Rhodocyclales bacterium
ATTTACGTGAATTTGTTGCCGATTTAAAACAACGCCAATTATTAAAACACGTGCCTTTTGCCGTTTCGCCCAAATTAGAAATCACCGCTTTTTGCGATGCCGTTTTGAAAAAAAATGGTCCCGCATTGTTGTTTGAAAATCCCAATCACCACAACATTCCCTTGCTTGCCAATTTGTTTGGTTCTGTTGAGCGCGTGGCGTTAGGAATGGGCAAACAATCCCTTGAAGATTTGCGCGAGTTGGGCAAAACCTTGTCCGCCTTAAAAGAACCTAGTCCACCCGAAAATTTAAAAGAGGCGTTTTCGCAATTTCCTTTATACAAACAAGCGCTCAATATGCGCGCCAAAATCATCAACAATGCGCCTTGCCACGAAGTGGTTTTGGAAGGCGATGCCGTTGATTTAAACCAATTTCCCATTCAACATTGTTGGCCAGAAGATGCCGCGCCGTTGATTACTTGGGGAATGGTGGCAACCAAAGGACCTTACAAAAAACGGCAAAATTTGGGCATTTACCGCCAACAAGTGATTGCCAAAAATCGCGTGATTATGCGCTGGCTCTCGCACCGCGGCGGCGCTTTGGATTATGCGGATTTTCAAAAAGAATACCCCGGCGAAAAATTCCCCATTAGTGTGGTGATTGGTTGCGATCCAGCAACAATGTTGTCGGCAGTTACGCCCATTCCCGATTCTTTGGGCGAATACCAATTTGCAGGATTGTTGCGCGGCGCGCCCACCGAATTAACCCAATGTTTAACCAACGATTTAACTGTTCCTGCACGCGCGGAAATTGTTTTGGAAGGCTTTATTTACCCCGATGACCAAGCCATTGAAGGCCCATTTGGCGACCATACCGGTTATTACAACGAACAAGCCACTTTTCCGGTTTTGACCATTGAAAAAATCACGCACCGCAAAAATCCCATTTATTTATCCACTTACACCGGCAAACCGCCCGATGAACCTTCTGTTTTGGGTGCCGCCTTAAATGAAGTATTTGTGCCGCTGTTGCAAAAACAATTCCCTGAAATTACCGATTTTTATTTGCCGCCCGAAGGTTGTTCGTATCGCTTGGCAATTGTTTCTATCAAAAAACAATATCCCGGGCACGCCAAACGCGTGATGTTTGGCGTGTGGAGTTTTTTGCGGCAGTTTATGTATACGAAATTCATTATCATTACCGATGATGATGTGAATATCCGTTCTTGGCACGATGTGATTTGGGCGCTCACCACGCGCGTGGATGCCGCGCGGGATACGGTGACGGTTGAAAATACGCCCATTGATTATTTGGATTTTGCCTCGCCTGTGGCAGGTTTGGGCGCCAAAATGGGCATTGATGCCACCAACAAATGGACGGGGGAGACCAACCGAGAATGGGGGCGCATTATTCTTCAAAAAGAAGAAATC
>JBNMHE010000212.1:0-1373 GCA_050872585.1 Rhodocyclales bacterium
AAAAGCGTGCCAAAATCAAGCCAATAATGGATGGAATGCGCATCCAAAAAATCCGTAAAACGCTTTAACAATGCAACCGATGCCATTTGATGCAAACGCAAGTCGCCACTTGCTTTGGGCAACAATTGCGCATTTTGAAACAACGCTTGCCGCTTTTCCAAATAAAGCAATCGTGCGTTTAAAGAATCCAGTTTTTGATGAAGTGCTTCAAAATTGGAATCGCCGCGCAAGCGTTTCCACAAACTTTTGATTTTAAAGAGAAATCTCTCTCTCTCTCTCTCTCTCTCTCTCTCTCTCGCATAAACCGTGCCAATTTGTTGTTTTTTAGTAAAAAAAATTGTAACAATTTTTTAATCAATTTAAAAATTGAAAAAAAATGAAAAAATCCACGGTCAACGCCCAATTTTTTTTGAAAAATTTTTCACGTTGACCGTGGATTTTTTTATTCTTTTTGGTTTTCCACATATTCTTGAAGAATTTGGGCAATTTGTTCCACCGTTTTTTTGCCGCCCGAGAAAGTCAAATGGTTGTTGTCCCAAAAATTCATTTTGCCATCTTCTTCATAAGCGCGACATTGGCCGTTTTTGTTGCACAAATTCAAAAAAGGATAAACAAAGCGCACAAAAGGTGGAAAATTACCGTTTTGGGAAAATTCAATAAAATCCAAATGCGTTTGTTGATTTTCCGGTGGCGGACAATGGCGGTCTTTGTATTTCAAGCGGCGCAAATTGCTTTTTTCACAAAAATGGTCAATTTCTCCGGCATCGCCTACAAAAATCATCAATTTGGGTGGCGTGCGAAATAACGCCACTTTGTCCATAATGGTTTGGTGAAAACTCTCTTGATTGTGCGGCAAGTTTTTGTAAAGTCGAGCGTAATTGCCGGTAATCACAATTTCAGGCGTTTGTTCTTTTAAAGCGTGGCGCACAGCATTGCATTTTTTAAACAATTCGTGATGGTGCTCGGGCGGGTCGCCCCAAACGGCTGGCAAATAAGTGCGTTCATTGCCCACATAACAATTTCCCAAAGTCATATCATTTAAAGCAAAACTATTGCCCAGTTGCGCTTCCAACTGCCGCCCAAAATGATGAATGTGCGAATCACCAAAAAGTAAAATTTGGTGTTTGGCATGGCGGTTGCCTCGCTCTCTTAAATGATTGGGCAAATTCCACACATCCGAAAACCAGCCGTCATTGTTGTTGCGTTTGGATAAAATGTTTTGTTGTGTCAGATGCGCCGCGGCGGCAATCAAAACCATCACCAAAGACAAGCCGAACACTTTGAGGCGATTGAATTTTCCAAAGCGCAAGGGATTTTCTATCAAAATAGTCGTCCCATACGCCAACAAAATAGAACACAACAAACACAAAATT
>JBNMHE010000213.1:0-1341 GCA_050872585.1 Rhodocyclales bacterium
AGTTTGCTTTGCGTTTTGCCAATAATTGCGCCGTGTGGCGTGCTGATTGGTTTGCGCATTTACGCCGTTTCCAAAGCCGCCACAATTCGATCTATTTTTTGGCGCAAGGCATTTTGTTGGGCAACAATTTCAATTATTTCATTATTTAAAGCGTGAATATCCACCACTTCGCGCATATCTTTTGCCTCAACATAGCTTGAAACACTTAAATTGGCTTCATTTTTTAAAATGTCGCGGTTGTCAACCAGTGCGGACAAATGCGGCACATTTTCACGCTTTTTGTAAAGCGCCAAAATTTGCGCAATGTTTTCATCGCTTAACTTGTTTTTGTTGGTCACTTTAACAAAAAATTCGCTGGCGTTAATAAAAAGCGTTTTTGCCTCTCTTTTGTTCTTTTTTAGCACAATAATGCAAGTGGCAATAGTTACGCCATAAAAAAGATTTTCAGGCAGTTGAATAATGCAATCAATGTAATTTTCTTTTACAAGGTATTCGCGAATGATTGCCTCATCGCCACCGCGGTATAAAACGCCCGGAAACTCAACAATTGCCGCCGCGCCCTTTGGGCTCAACCAACTTAAAATGTGCATCACAAAAGCCAAATCGCTTTTGCTTTTGGGCGCCAAAACGCCTGCTGGCGTAAAACGCACATCGCGCATCAAAACGGCATTGTCCTTGCCTTCCCATTTGGTGCTGTAAGGTGGATTGGAAACAATAATGTCAAACGGTTCTTCTTCTTTATGACTAACATCAGGATTGAGCAAAGTATCGCCGTGCGCAATAAAAACTTGATTAAAATCAATATGATGAAGAAGCATATTCATTCGGCAAAGATTATAAGAAGTCAGATTAATTTCTTGCCCAAAAAAACCTTTGGTGATGTTGTCTTTGCCCAAAACTTTTGCCACTTGCAAAAGCAATGAACCACTGCCACAAGCTGGGTCATAAACTTTGTTGACTTCTTTTTGCCCAAATGAAGCCAATTCAGAAAGCAATCTTGAAACTTCTTGCGGCGTGAAATATTCGCCACCGCTTTTGCCTGCGTTGCTGGCATACATGCGCATTAAATATTCATAAGCATCACCAAACAAATCAATGCTGCTTTCTGTAATATCACCAAAATCAAGCGCATCAATGGCAAAAAGCACTTTTTTCAGTTTGTTGTTTTGCTCAATAACCGAGTGCCCCAAGGCTTTGTCGTTGAATTTAAAATCATTAAACAAAGATTTAAAATTGCGCTCACTATCTGTGCCGATGGTTGAAGCTTCAATGGATTCAAAAATAGCTTTTAATTCTTCATTAAGATGCTCTTGCGCAAAAATGTTGTCGTTTTTAATTTTG
>JBNMHE010000214.1:0-1311 GCA_050872585.1 Rhodocyclales bacterium
GTATAAATCCGCCAAAGAAGCGTTGGGGAATTTTGCCCGAGCATTCAAAATGTTTTGCGCCAAAGCGCTTAATTGGCTTTGTTCTTGTTCGTTGGCACAAGGCCAAATGAAGTTGTTGTAAACAATGGTGTTGGAATAGTTGTAACGCATTTCTAACCTGCCGCAAACGGCACGCATCCACGCATTGTGAACAATGGAGGTTAAAACGCCAAAATGGTAAAGCGTGGCGTTGGGAATGATGTGATTTCTATCGCTGGCAATCACTTCGGGCGGCATAAAACCGATGGGAATGTATTTTCGGTTTTCACTTGAAACTCGTGGAATTAAAAGATAATTTGTTTTTGAAACACTTTCAAATTCAAAAAGTGTTGGTGTTTCTGCCCTTTGTCTTGTTTCTGGTTTTTTGCTTTGTAAGCGAAAATCCCGCACTTTTTCAATGCGTTTTAAAACGAGTGGCATTTGTTTTAATTCGCTGGGTTCAGCATCTTTTAACCACAAGCAAAAACGTTTTTTGTTGTTAATAAATTCTGCCGAACCCAAAAAAGTGCGGATAAATTTTTTTGCCTTGGGTTCTTTTTTTAAAAAATCGTCAATTTCATCTGCTTCAATAATTAAATTCCCGCCATCTGTTGTTTTTGTTCCGTTTATTATCGGCGAAACATTACAAATTGGTTTGGCTCTGCTTTTTATAAGAATATTTTGAAAATCTAATAAATAATAATTTATATTTTTCACGAGCATTGCTTTATTATTTTCAAAAATTTTTTTGGTTGACCGTGGATTTTTTGAAAATCCCACAATCACACAATGCACGTGCGCTTTGCCTTGTGCTTGGCTATCCCAAACAAAAGAGCGGTGCGCAAAATCAATACTTACTTCTGGCAAAAAACTCCAAAAACGTGGCACGATTTCGCCTTGACAAATAGAATTAGTCGCTACAAATGCCGCTTGAATATTTAGATTTTTATCCAATCAATCGTATGTTTTTTTAAACCAACAACAAACATAATCCAAATTTTTTACCTTTGGAAAAATTGTTGTTAATTCTTCTTTTTGCGTTTTGCTTTGATAATTAAAACCCGAAAAAGGCGGGTTGCCCAATATATAATTTAAATTGTCGGCGGGAATAACTTCATTCCAATCCAGCCGCAAGGCGTTGTTTTCCACAATATGCGTGTAATTTTTAAGCGGCAAAAAATCCAATTCCTTTTTTAAAATCATCTGCGTTTCAAAAAGCATTTGTAATTCCGCAATCCACAACGCCGTTTTGGCAACCGATACCGCAAAATCGTTGATTTCTATGCCAAAAAA
>JBNMHE010000215.1:0-1304 GCA_050872585.1 Rhodocyclales bacterium
CCATTGAAATAATAATTTGCTTGAAAGTTTGCGTGGTGCAGTCGCCTGCGGCAAAAACGCCGTTTAAAGATGTCTCGCCTTTGGCATTGGTTTCAATTTCGCCACGATTATTCAAATTGAGCGTGCCTTTTAACCAAGCCGTGTTGGGCACCAAGCCGATTTGCACAAATAAACCCGATAACGGCAGCGTTTCTTTTTGTTGAGAATTGCGGTCTTGCCACAAAATGCCGGTTAATTTTTCGCCATCGCCCAACACTTCCAAGGTTTGCGCATTGGTGTGAATGGTGACATTGGGCAAGGATTTTAATTTTTCTTGCAAAATGGTATCCGCCCGCATTTGAGAATCAAATTCCAACAAGGTTACGTGTTTGACAATGCCCGCCAAATCAATGGCGGCTTCCACGCCAGAATTGCCACCGCCAATCACCGCCACATCTTTGCCTTTAAACAAAGGACCATCGCAATGCGGGCAAAAACAAATGCCACGCGCGCGGTAAGCGGTTTCGCCTTCCACATTTAAATCACGCCATTTGGCGCCGCACGCCAAAATTACCGAACGTGGATTCAAAACTTTTCCACCTGCAAGCTGCACGGCAAAGCCTTTTTCGGTTTTTTCTAATTTTTCTGCCGTGCCAAGCAGAATCGGCACATTGTATTTTTGCATATGCGCTTCTAATGCGGCGGCAAGTTTGGGGCCTTCGGTTTCCAAAACTGAAATAAAGTTTTCAATGGTTAAGGTATCCATAATCTGCCCGCCGATGCGGCTTGCCAAAACGGCAACGTTTAAACCTTTGCGCGCGGCATAAACAGCGGCAGCGGCGCCAGCAGGGCCAGCACCAACAACCAAAAGGTCAAGCGTTCCTTGGGTTTCAAGTTTTTCAAGCGCTTTTTCTTGGTGGGAAGAATCCAACTTTTGCAACAATTCATCCAAAGTTATTCTGCCTTGGTGCAGGTTTTCGCCGTTCATCCACAAGCTTGGCACGCCCATAATTTGGCGATTTTCCACTTCTTGTTGGAATAAACCGCCATCAATTAACACGGTTTCTACGTTTTCGTTTAATGCCGCCAAAATGTGAATGGCTTGCGCCACTTCGGGGCAGTTGTGGCAAGAAAGAGAAACAAACAATTCAAAACGGGCTTGAATGTTTAAATTCTTTATAAATTCCGCCGTTTCATCTGAGATTTTTGGCGGATGGCCACTAACTTGCAACAATGCCAAAACGAATGTTGTAAATTCGTGCCCCATTGGAATTGCCGCAAAATGCACGCGCGGGTTTTCGCCCACTTTGGCAATAGAAAAAGAA
>JBNMHE010000216.1:0-1293 GCA_050872585.1 Rhodocyclales bacterium
ATCTAGAATTCGTAGAACGCATATATGCTTCGGCAAAATCCGTACATCATAAAACATACTCTGCCGATGAAATTGTTGCAAAAATTCGCAAGATTTATTCCGGTAATATTAACACAAGCAAGATTGTGGAATGTTTTTTGATTATATAATCGCTCTTTTTGATTCAAAAAGGATAACAAAATGGCTTTGCAATGCGGCATTGTGGGCTTGCCCAATGTGGGAAAATCAACGCTTTTTAACGCTTTAACTCGCGCGGGCATTGCCGCGGAAAATTACCCATTTTGCACCATTGACCCGAACGTGGGCATTGTGGAAGTGCCCGATTTGCGCTTGAATGATTTGGCAAAAATTGTGCAACCCGAACGCATTGTGCCCGCCACCGTTGAGTTTGTGGATATTGCGGGTTTGGTCAAAGGCGCTTCCAAAGGTGAAGGTTTGGGCAATCAATTTTTGGCGAATATCCGCGAAACCGATGCCATCATCCACGTGGTGCGCTGTTTTGAAAATGACAACGTGGTGCATGTTTCGGGCGGCGTGGATCCGCTGCGCGATATTGAAGTGATTGACACCGAACTTGCCTTGGCAGATTTGGCAACGGTTGAAAAAGCGCTCAATCGTTATAAAAAACCCGCACAAGCGGGCGACAAAGAAGCCAAAGCCAAGGTGATTGTTTTGGAAAAATGCTTTGCGGCTTTGAATGAAGCACGCGCCGTGCGCAGTTTGGATTTTTCAAAAGAAGAAAAAGCACTTTTAAAACCTTTTTGTTTGATTACCCAAAAACCTGTTTTGTATGCCGCAAATGTTGATGAAAATGGCTTTGAAAACAATGCGTTATTAAACAAAGTTCAAGAAAAAGCACAACTTGAAAAAGCGCTGGTTGTGCCCATTTGCGCTTCCATTGAAGCCGAAATTTTGGCTTTGGATGAGGCGGACAAAGCGGAATTTTTGGATTCTTTGGGTTTGAAAGAACCCGGCTTAAACCGCTTGATTCGTGCGGCTTATGATTTGCTTGGCTTACAAACCTATTTTACCGCGGGCATTAAGGAAGTTCGCGCTTGGACTATTCAAAAAGGCGCCACTGCGCCACAAGCGGCAGGCGTTATTCATTCTGATTTTGAGCGTGGTTTTATCCGTGCGCAAACCATTGCTTTTGATGATTTTGTGCGTTTTAAGGGCGAAGCTGGCGCCAAAGAAGCCGGCAAACTGCGCTCGGAAGGCAAAGATTACATTGTGCAAGATGGCGATGTGTTGAATTTTTTATTCAACGTTTAGCTTAAAAAAAATCCACGGTCA
>JBNMHE010000217.1:0-1200 GCA_050872585.1 Rhodocyclales bacterium
ATTTTAAATAATTTAAAAATAAAAAAACGTTGACCGTGGATTTTTTTGAATTGAAATATTTTTCCACGGTCAACGTTTATTTTTTTTGAAATTTTTTTGTTGTTTTAATACTTTAAAATTTCCACATCCACGCGGCGCATTTGGCGTTTGCAGTTTAAATCATTCAGGCAAAAACTTTTTTCCTTGCCTACGGCATAAGTTTGCAGTTGCTGCGCGCGCGCGCCCGCTTTTTTTAAAACTTGCACCACTTCATCAATGCGGCGTTGCGCAATGGCCAAATTGTAAGCGCTGGAACCTTCATCGTCCGTGTAACCCACAATTTTCAAGGCTTCTTTGGGATTTTGTTTTAAACGCGCGCCTTCTTCTTGTAAAAAAGCAAGAGAAGACAAAGGCACGGCAACATCATTGGTTTGGTAAAAAATGCTGCGCGCTGTGTTTTGCGGCAATGCCGATTGCGGTTGGGTTGGTTCGCTTGTTGGATTCAAACTTAAATGATCCGTAGGTTGATGCGCACAAGCGGATAAAAAACAGAATAAAAACCAAAATTTACGCATTTTTTTGTGCCACTTCTTTTAAAAATAAAGCCATTTCTTGCACTTGTTGAACATTTTCCCCTTCAACCATAATACGCAAAAGTGGCTCAGTGCCGGAGGCGCGCAACAACACTCTGCCGTTTTGTAAACTTTGTTGAACATGGGCTAGTGCATTTTGCAGGGCTGGATTATTTTGCCATTTGTGATTGGAATGCAACTGAACATTTTCCAAGACTTGCGGAAACAAATGAAAATCGCCCAAAAAAGTCGGCAAATCGGTATTGTTTTCACACAAAACCGATAACACTTCCAAAGCCGCAATGCATGCATCGCCTGTGGTGTGCTTGTCCAGCAACAAAATATGACCGGAGTTTTCTCCACCTACGCACCAATTTTTTTGCCGCAACAATTCAAAAACATAACGATCGCCTACATTGGCACGCAAAAAAGGCACATCCATGTTTTTTAAAGCATTTTCTAGCGCCAAATTGCTCATTTGTGTTCCCACAACTCCTTGTAAGTTGTTGTGTTGGTGGCGATTTTTGGCAATGGCATAAATTAACGCATCGCCGTCATACAATTTGCCAAAAGAATCAACAACATGCAGTCGGTCGGCATCGCCATCAAAGGCAATGCCCAAATCGGCTTTTTCTTTTAAAACGATTTG
>JBNMHE010000218.1:0-1159 GCA_050872585.1 Rhodocyclales bacterium
AAACCCACGGTCAACGTCTTTTTTATTTTAAAAAAACTAGCCTTTGATGATATCGGAAATGGAGCGAAACGCATGCAATGTTGCCGTGCGCGTTAATTCAAACAAAATGGATTCGCAAGTGCCCAAAAAAATGTTTTCCGCTTGAAAACGTTTTAAAGCCACGTTTTTGTCTTCCAAACTGCGCGAAGAAACGCAATCGCTTAAAACCATAGCGTTAAATCCCATTTGTTTTAAATCAATGGCGGTTTGCGCAATGCAAACGTGGGCTTCAATGCCTGCCAAAATAATGTTTTTTTTGTTGGTTTTGCGAATGGCTGAAAAAATCTCATCGTCATCCACGCAACTGAATGTTTGTTTGCTCAAACACGGCGCATCTTTGACCAAATCCAACACTTCGGGCAACGTGCCGCCCAAACCTTTGGGATATTGTTCGGTAACAATCACGGGAACACTTAATGCATTGATTCCATTTAACAATTTTTTTAAATTGGCAATGAACGCATCGCGTTGTGCAACCGCATTGACCAATTTGGTTTGCACATCCACCAAAAGCAATAGAGAATCTTCTAATAAAAAACGCATGTTGAACTCCTTGAAAAAAATTGAAGAAAATGAATCAACGTTTGGACAAATGGCTTTGGGTTGCCCGATTTTTTAAAACACGTTCATTGGCGCAGCAAGCCATTCTTTCGCACAAAGTGCGCGTGAATGCGCAAATTGTCAAACCTGCTTACAACATTAAAATAAACGATTTTATAGAAATTACGCAAAAGAATTACATGCAACACATCAAAGTATTGGCATTTCATGCGCAACGGCAAAAAGCATCTTTGGCACAATTGCTTTATGAAGAAACGCCTCAAAGCATTCAAGAGCGTGAAAAAGCGCAACAAATACAACAATTGACCAAAGAACCGGCATTGGGTTGGCGCGGCAGACCAGAAAAAAAACAGCGCCGTGATTTAGAAAAATGGTTGGAAAATTTTTAAAATTTTTAAAATTTTTAAACGTTGACCGTGGATTTTGAATCATGATTATTTTGAAAAACCTCACGCTTTATCGCCAAGAAAAATTGCTTTTTGAAAACGCCAATGTGCAGATTCAATCGGGTTGGAAAGTGGGTATTATTGGCAAAAATGGCGCGGGAAAAAGTAGTTTG
>JBNMHE010000219.1:0-1145 GCA_050872585.1 Rhodocyclales bacterium
TCTGAAAAACCCGCTTTAAACAACATTAGTTTTCATTTAAAAAAAGGCGAAGTTTTGGCGTTGGTTGGGCCTTCTGGTTCGGGCAAAAGCACCATTGCCGCTTTGTTGGCGCGTTTTTTTAATGCGGATTCTGGTCAAATTTTAATAGACGGCAAAGCCATTGATTCTTTTACCTTATCCAGTTTGCGCCACAACATTGCTTTGGTTAGTCAAGATGTGGTTTTGTTCAACGGCACCATTGCCGCCAACATTGCTTATGGCGAAAAAGCCAACGCTTCTTTGGAAGAAATCAAAAACGCCGCCGCCGCCGCTTATGCTTTGGAATTTATTGAAAATCTGCCGCAAGGTTTTGAAACTTTAATTGGCGAAAACGGCGTCAAACTCTCTGGCGGGCAGCGCCAACGTTTGGCGATTGCGCGCGCTTTGTTAAAAAATGCGCCCATTTTAATTTTGGATGAAGCCACTTCCGCTTTGGATACCGAATCAGAACGCTATGTGCAAAAAGCATTAGAACGTTTGATGGAAAACCGCTCCACCATTGTGATTGCGCATCGGCTCTCAACCATTGAAAATGCCGACAGAATCATCACTTTAAACAAAGGCAAAAAAGAAGAAGAAGGCACGCACGCCGAACTTTTATCGCAAAATGGTTTGTATGCCAAACTTTACCATTTGCAAAAAATGCAAGAAATTTAAAAACCGCAAAAATCCACGGTCAACCTTTGTTTTTTTTGAAAAATGACGAGTTTTGAAATTTTAAAAAAATTAAAAAATCTCCATTTGTTAAACCAAAAACCAAGTTGGTGGTGGCCCAATGCCGGGCATTTTGAAGTCGTTGTTTCTGCCATTTTGACCCAAAACACGCGTTGGCAAAATGTGGAATTGGCGTTGAAAAATCTTCAAAATGCGCAAATTTTAAGCACCGATTCTGATACCGCACTTTTAAAACTTGCCCGCCAAAAATCCATTGAATCAGCCATTCAACCCAGCGGTTTTTTTCGGCAAAAATCAAAGCGTTTGATTCTTTTGGCCCAAAACATTTTGCGCGATTTTGGCACTTTTGAAAATTTTCAAAAAAATGTTTCGCGCCAGTGGTTGCTCAACCAACAAGGCATCGGCTTTGAAACGGCGGATGCCATTTTGAA
>JBNMHE010000220.1:0-1132 GCA_050872585.1 Rhodocyclales bacterium
CAGTTGCACGCGCGGTTGGTGTTTAAATTGATTCCCAAAGAAACGCCGCCTGCGCGGCGCGACAAAACCGGATAAACATATTTTAAATTTGCGGCATCGCGCTCGTGTTTTTCTACGCTTAACATTTTGATGATTCCAACATCAAAAGCGCTTGGTCAATGGCCACCCTCAAACTTTGCGGGTTGGCTTTTTGTGTTCCAGCCAAATCCAACGCGGTGCCGTGGTCAACGCTGGTGCGAATAAGCGGCAAACCCAAAGTAACATTGGCGCCTTGACCAAAAGTGGCGTATTTCAACGGCGCCAAACCTTGGTCGTGATACATTGCCAACACGCAATCGGTATTTTTTAATTGTGTGGGTTGAAACAACGTATCCGCTGGATAAGGTCCCAAAACTTGTGCGCCTTGTTGTTGAAACGTTTGAATAACGGGAATGATGGTTTCCAATTCTTCTTTGCCCAAATGGCCGTTTTCGCCCGCGTGCGGATTCAAACCGGCTACTTTAATCACAGGTTGAGGAAGGTTGTATTTGGCGCGCAAGTCGGTCAGCAAAACGCTTAAAACACGAATCAATAAATCAGAAGTGATGGCTTGCGGCACTTTTTGAATCGGCAAATGCGTGGTGGCAAGCGCCACACGCAAAATGCCCGCGCCGTTTTTTTGTTCGCCCAAAAGCATCATCACAGGGTAACCGGCGGTTTTTTGCGCCAAATATTCCGTATGGCCCGTAAAATCAAAACCTGCTTGGCAAATCACCCCTTTGTGAATGGGCAAAGTGACCAAAGCATCAAACTGCCCTTTGACAATGTTTAAAAGCGCACAATCCAACAAATTCAACACATAAGGCGCATTTTGAACATTTAAAACGCCGGCTTGTGCCTTTTCTTTTAAAGGAATGTGCAACACTTCCAAAGCGTTTTGGGGTTTGGGATTTTCTTTTTGAAACAACACGCACGGCACTTTGGCGCGGCTTTGGATTAAATCAATATCGCCCAACACCACCAAACGCGCTTCTTCAAAATTCAACAAATGCGCACACAAATCAGGGCCAACACCCGCTGGTTCGCCCGAAGTTACCGCCAAAATTTTGGGTGTGTTTTTCACGTTTTATCAAACCTTGTTTTTTAAAAATTA
>JBNMHE010000221.1:0-1082 GCA_050872585.1 Rhodocyclales bacterium
ACTCGGTGGAGACGAAGTCAAAGTGCGCACGCCTTTGACTTGCGAAACCCGCTATGGTTTGTGCGCCAAATGTTATGGGCGCGATTTGGGGCGCGGGAATATGGTGAATGTTGGCGAATCGGTTGGCGTCATTGCTGCGCAATCTATTGGCGAACCCGGCACACAATTAACCATGCGCACCTTCCACGTTGGTGGTGCCGCGGCTGTTGATACCATTGCCGACAAAGCACAAAGTAAATCGGCAGGCACGGTTCGCTTGGAAGGTATGCGTTATGTTTCGCGTGGCGATGAAAAGGTTGTGATTTCTCGCTCGGGCGAAGTGGTCATTGTGGATGATCTCGGCAGAGAGCGCGAACGCCACAAAATTCCTTATGGCGCAACGCTTTTGGTTGACGATTCCCAAAAAATTGAAGCCACCAAAATCATTGCCACGTGGGACCCGAACGCGCACCCCATCATCACGGAATACGCGGGCATTGTGCGTTTTGAAAACGTGGTGGAAGGGGAAACCGTTATTAAAGAAACGGATGATTTAACAGGCAATGCCACATTGCGCGTGATTGATTCCAAACGTGGCGGGCGCGCAGCCAAAGGCGTGCGTCCTTTGGTGCATTTGTTGGATGAAAATGGCGAGCCTGTTTTAATGTTGGATAGCGACAAACCTGTGACGATGACCTTGCAAGTTGGCGCGATTATCTCGGTAGAAGATGCGCAAAAGGTTAAGGCAGGCGACGTTTTGGCGCGGATGCCACACGAATCTGCCCGTAAAAGCCGCGATATTACTGGCGGTCTACCGCGCGTGGCAGAGCTTTTTGAGGCACGTCCGCCCAAAGAGCCGAGCGTTTTGGCAGAAAGAACAGGCACGTTTACCTTTGGCAAAGAAACCAAAGGCAAGCAAAAACTGCAAATCACCGATTCACAAGGCGATACTTGGGAAAAAGCCATTGCCAAGGATCGCGTGTTGTTGGTTCATGATGGTCAAGTGGTCAACAAAGGCGAAAAAATTGTGGAAGGCGATGGTTTGGATCCGCACGACATTTTGCGTTTGCAAGGTGTGGAAGCTTTGGCGCGTTATATTACAG
>JBNMHE010000222.1:0-1075 GCA_050872585.1 Rhodocyclales bacterium
CAATTACGCCACTGATTGCGGTGCTGATTTGCGATTCTCCCGTTTCAATGGCGGCATCCGGCGCAGCCGATTTGGCTTCCAAAAGTATGGCATTGCTTCGGTAAAAATGGCCAACTCGTTCTTGGTTAAGGTTTAAGGTTTTGATTCTATAAGGTTTTTTGAAAACATTGGCCACTTCTTGGGCACGCATTTGAAAATCGGCAATGGCTTTTTTAAGGGATTCCATTTCTGCTTTGCGCCGTGTTTCAGGTGAGGGCATTTGTTGAATGTAATCAATGCCCACATTTTGCGCTTGCAGCTGACCAATTAAAGAGGAGATGCTGGGCACATCTTCGCTTTCCAATTCCACCTCGCTTCGCATGCGCCAGGCTTTCAACTGTGTTTTTTCGTAAATGGGAAAACTTCTTTGGTAAGTGGTTTTGGTGCGAATGTTTTTTTTGGATTTGGCCAAAAGAATAATATTGTTGATTTTGGGATGGATGCTTTTGGCCAACTGTGCTGGATTTTCTCCGTTTTCTTCCACAAATACGGTCACTTTAACCATATCATTTGGGGCGGAAACACTTGCCGATGCGGATAAATCCACAGACATTTGTGCTTGCACCACAAAGCTGTTTGTAAGAAATGCCAAAACAAGAAGTTTTTTCATTTGAAAATTCCTTTTTGAGTTTAGAATAAAGTTTATTTTAAAAGAATTTTGATGATGCAAACGCTTATTCAAATTGCGGATTGTTTAATTCAACAAAAAGAAACCTTAATCACCGCAGAATCTTTAACGGGCGGCTTAATTGCCGAAGTTTTAACACGTCAAGCGGGCGCATCCCGTTGGTTTTTGGGCGCTTTTGTGGTTTATACGCCTTGGATGAAAAAACGCATTTTGAATGTGGATTCTGCTCTGATTGAAAAATACGGCGTTGTTTCCAAAGAATGCGTGTGTGCAATGGCGCAAGGGGCGCTTACAAAAAGCAATGCCAGTTGGGCTCTTGCAACAAGCGGCATTGCTGGGCCCGGCAATTTTATAGAAAACCACATTGAAAAACCAGAAGGTTTGGTTTGGATGGCCATTGCGCATCAA
>JBNMHE010000223.1:0-1046 GCA_050872585.1 Rhodocyclales bacterium
ATTTGGTTCTTAAAATCTTTGCCAAGCCGCTTGGGGTTGGTGTTGGATATGACTTTGCGCGATATTGAACGCGTGTTGTATTTTGAAGCTTACGTGGTCACCGACCCGGGCATGATTCCAGATCTTAAAAAAGGCCAATTATTAAGTGAAGAACAATATTTAGAATTGGTTGAAAAATACACCAAAGAAGAATTCAAAGCGGCAATGGGCGCAGAAGGCGTGCGTGAGCTTTTACAAAACATTAAATTGGCTGATGAAATAGAACGTTTAAAAAGTGAATTGGAAGTGACCAAATCGGAAGCCAAACGCAAAAAAACAGCCAAACGCTTAAAAGTTTTGGAATCTTTTTTGCGTTCAGGCATCAAACCCGAATGGATGATTTTGGAAGTTTTGCCCGTGTTGCCGCCCGAATTGCGTCCTTTGGTGCCGCTGGATGGCGGGCGTTTTGCCACCAGCGATTTGAACGATTTGTATCGCCGCGTGATTAACCGCAACAACCGCTTAAAACGCCTTTTGGAATTAAAAGCGCCAGATTTGATTGTCAGAAATGAAAAACGAATGCTCCAAGAAGCTGTGGATTCCTTGTTGGATAACGGCAGACGCGGCAAAGCGATGACGGGTGCCAACAAGCGTCCTTTGAAATCCTTGGCGGATATGATCAAAGGCAAAGGCGGGCGTTTCCGCCAAAACTTGCTGGGCAAACGCGTGGACTATTCTGGCCGTTCTGTGATTGTGGTGGGCCCGCAGTTGAAACTGCATCAATGTGGTTTGCCTAAATTGATGGCGTTGGAATTGTTTAAACCTTATGTTTATCATAAACTGGAAAGTTTGGGTTATGCCGCTACTTCCAAACACGCAAAAAAAATGGTGGAAAACCAAGAACCGCAAGTTTGGGATGTTTTAGAAGAAGTCATCACTGAACACCCCGTGATGCTTAACCGTGCGCCAACCTTGCACCGTTTGGGTATACAAGCCTTTGAACCAACTTTAATTGAAGGCAAAGCCATTCAACTGCATCCGCTCGTTTGCACGGCATTTAATGCGGA
>JBNMHE010000224.1:0-1046 GCA_050872585.1 Rhodocyclales bacterium
AAAAGTTTTGTTTAAAAAGTTAAAAAAAATAATAATTATTATTTTAATTGTTTGCATTTTATTTTAAGTTGTGTTTTGATAATGTTTTTTTAATTTTAAAAATTTTTTTAAGTTGACCGTGGATTTTTATGATTTTAAACGAAATTGCCATTGCCGATTACCAAAAACTCTTGCCCAAAAATGTTTGCGCTTTTGAATCGGCAGAATTTTTAAAACTCAACGCCCACAAAGTGGATGCCTTAAAACTTTTTGTGTTGAAGGATGCCAGCAAAAATCGTTTTGTGTTGGCGATGGGTTTAAAAAACGGCGTTTTAAAATTGCCTTTTTCTGCCACTTTTGGAATGTTGAACGAATTGTCGGGCAAAACGTCCATTGCGTTTTTTCATCAAGCCATCACCGCCTTGTTGGAATGGGCAAAAGCAAATGCCATCAAGGAAATTGTGATTCAAACCCCGCCGGCTATTTACCATCCGCTTGCCATTGCCAAACTGCAAAACGCCTTATTTTGCGCAGGTTTTGCGGTGAAACATTGGGATATCAATTACGAATTACCGCTGAACAAAAATATTACTTACGACACTTTTTTAAAAAGCAAAGCACGCAACCATTTGAAAACCGCGCATCGCGGCGAAGTTTATAAAATCATTGCCCAAAACCGCAAAGAGCGCGGTTTTCCCTTGCGTTTAACCGAAGAAGAAGTGCTGCAAACCGCGCAAATTGTGGCAAGCGACTTTTTTGCTGTGCAAAATAAAAACGGCACTGCCATTGCCGCCGCTTGGGTGCAACATTTAACGCCCAAAGTTGCCAATGTGGTTTATTGGGGACATTTGGAACAATACAAAGCGCTTTCTCCCATTAACTTTTTGGCGGAATACCTTTATAACTTTTATGCCGCGCGCGATTTTGATTTTTTATCCATCGGCACGGCAACGGAAAATTCTTTGCCCAATGTGGGCTTGTGCGATTTTAAAGAAAATATCGGCTGCTCTGCTTCATCCAAAATCACCTTTGCCATCGCCTTAAATTCGGGGGGGGGGGGGTAGACC
>JBNMHE010000225.1:0-1039 GCA_050872585.1 Rhodocyclales bacterium
ACGCTTAACAACAAATAAAACGCATATTCGCCACCTTTTTTACCTTTTAAGGCGCCGCTTTCGCAAACAAAATCGTTGGCTAAATTGGATTTGTATTTGGCGTGGCGCGGTAACGCTCCACAATCCAATGCACGGCGGGGCGGATTTGCCATTGATAGCATTCTTTGGGAATGTCGGCAATTTTCAAAACATCGTTGAATTGCAACAAGCTTTTGTCATCAGTTAAAAATTTGATGGTTGTCAATTGGAAATCTTTTGCAACCAAATCTTTTAAATGCGTTTTGTTGGCTTTTGAAACCACCACGCGGGCGCGAGATTGGTCGGCAAAGGCTTCGTAATTCAAATGCAAATCGGCGAGTTATATAAAGCCGCTTTTGTGCTTTTAATTGATGGTGAACTTTTGTCCAATTGCTTTGTGCATCTTTTTCACGTTTGGAGCTTGCCGTGCGGTGCGCTTCATCACAAATAACAAAATCAAAGATTATTTTTGATTTTTTTGGGTAATCAATCTGCCGTAATCGCCTTTGTCGATGTTGTATTCCTTGGAAAAATCCGACCACAACCAGACTTCTTCAAAATTAAAACGTTCTTTAAAAACGGCGGATTCTTGGAGAATAATTTGCGTTAGTTTTTCAAAAAATCGCCTTTTTGGCGTTTGTTTTGGGCAGTTTCGCCATATTTTTCCAAAAGCAAATCAAAGTATTCGGCTTCGTCAATGTTGTTGTCATTGGCATTATCAGTGGTTTTGGGATTCATTTTGATTCTCTTTTGGAAAAAGTTGTCAAAGCCAGAATTTTACAATTAAAACCATCTTCAAAAAAGCAAAAAATCCACGGTCAACGTGGATTTTTTTTGAAAATGTTTCAAAAAATAAAAGAAAATTTCATTTAAAAAACAAATTGATTTTATCTTACGAACAAGAATTTTTGCCGTTTTTTAATTTGCAAATGGGGCAATACGGTTTCATTTTCTTTTTAAGAAAATACAAAGGGCAGAAACCAACTAATCCGGTTAAAAGCGGAATAAGGCCTAATAAACC
>JBNMHE010000226.1:0-1022 GCA_050872585.1 Rhodocyclales bacterium
GAGAGAGAGAGAGAGAGAGATCTTTCTCTGGTTACTTGAAAAGTTGCTTTAAACGCTTGCGCGGTGATTCCAATTTTCCCGCGGTGCATCAAGCATTAGATAAAATCTTATTGCGCACAAATGAAGTTTATTCCCTAATCAGTGCGTGTTTTTCGCCTTTGCAAATGCCCGCACCAACGGGCGATTTGCGTTTATTTCAATTGGCAGGGTTGGCTGTTTTAAAGCGTTTTACGGATTTTTTGGATGCGCATCAATTAACCTATTGGTTGGATTTTGGCACGCTCTTGGGCGCCATTCGACACAAAGCTTACATTCCTTGGGATGACGATGCCGATATTGCCATGCCGCGCCCAGATTATGAAAAACTAAAAAAAATCATTCATTTGTTTCAAAAAGATGGTTTTGGTGTATCACACGATGCAATTTTGCGCGCGGTGTTTAAAGATTCCAATTTTAATTTGGATGTTTTTCCTTATGATTTTGGTAATGATTCGCGCATTCCGCCATTAGAAACACGCCAAAAGTGGGCAAAATTATTTCACTCTCATTGTTGCTCTTTGGAATTGCTCAATCCAGCACAATTTAAACAAGTGGGTGCCGATATTGTTGCGAATGAATGGCGCGAACATATGCAAGCGGTTTATCGTCAAGAAGTTTTGCAAAATCAAAATATTCCCTCCAATGCGTTTTTGTTTCCAGCAATTGAATGCACTCTTTTTGGATATGACAGAACCAATTTTTTTCATGTTTATGATGATATTTTCCCTTTGCGCAAAGTGCGTTTTGAAGGATTGGAATTTTTTGCGCCCAATGATTGCCACATTTATTTGCACAATCTTTACGGCAATTATATGGGCTTGCCTTTAAGCTTATCCACGCACGGATTTTGGCAAAATGCCTCGCGTGAAAGAATTCAACAATGGCGAGAATGCGCACAAGGCTTGGATGTTTCGCATTTTACCGAACATGAAAAAATGTTATTGAATTTAAATTAAAAAATTTAAAAAAAATCCACGGTCAAC
>JBNMHE010000227.1:0-1017 GCA_050872585.1 Rhodocyclales bacterium
AATTTAAATAATATAAATAATAAAAAAGATGAAACCAATCAAATTTTAAATCAATTAAAAAATACCAATTTTTTAACCAATTTATTCTTTTTCTTTTTGGCAGGAATTGGTTTATCTTTAACGCCTTGTGTTTTGCCAATGATTCCCATTTTATCCGGGATTATTATTCAACAACATTCCCAAAATACAAAACAAAAAAATCATTTTTTATTGTCTTTAATTTATGTTTTGGGAATGGCATTAACTTATACTTTGGCAGGAATTTTTGCCGGATTAAGTGGAACTTTATTATCTCAATTTTTACAAAATGCTTTTGTTTTATTTTCTTTTGCGTTTATTTTTATTTTGTTGTCTTTTTCAATGTTTGGTTTTTATGAATTACAAATGCCTTCATTGATTCAAAACAAATTAAATCATCAAATAAAAAATAAAAAAGGCGGTGGATTTTCTGTTTTTATCATGGGAATTTTATCGGCTTTAATTGTTGGACCTTGTGTGGCAGCACCTTTGGCGGGCGCTTTAATGTATATTGGGCAAACGGGCGATGCATTTTTGGGCGGTTTTGCGCTTTTTTCATTGGCTTTGGGAATGGGTTTGCCTTTAATTTTGGTGGGTTTTTTAGGTGCTTCAATTTTACCACGCACAGGAATGTGGATGATTTATATTAAAAAAACATTTGGTGTTATTTTATTAGGTTTGGCATTGTGGATTTTAAATCCTATTTTAGAAACAAAAATTTTAATGTTTTTATGGGCAAGTTTATTGATTATTACTTCCGTTTATTTAAAAACATTTGATTCTTTGCAAACCGATGTAAATTCCATTCAACGTTTTTTAAAAGGAATTGGAATTTTATTATTTTTAATCGGGTTGGTTTTGTTTATTGGTTCTTTTTCTAATGCAAAAGATTTTTTTAATCCATTGGAAAATATAATTTATGAAAATAATAAAAATAATAAAACAATTGAAAATGATAAATTAAATTTTCAAACAATAAAAAACGATGAAGAATTAGAT
>JBNMHE010000228.1:0-1010 GCA_050872585.1 Rhodocyclales bacterium
CTCGCAATGCGTCTTTTTATGATATTAAAGAATTTTTCCAAGGGCGAAGTGATAAAGGGCGAATGAATCCAAAATCGGAAGATTTAAAATATACAGAATTATTAAATGATTTAAAAAATGCGCAAAAAATATTGGCACAAAAAATTGAACCCAAAATTTATGAATATGGGTTTTTATTAGAATAATCCACGGTAAACGTCTTATTTTTTTCAAAAAAATTTAACGTTGACCGTGGATTTTTTTAAATCGTATTCATTTAAAAATCAAAAAAAATTTTACAAAATCGGGGCGAGCCATTTGCGTGCTTCTTGTTCATCCATTTTTGCGCGCGCTGCCCAATCCAACAATTGGTCTTCTCCAATTTTGGGAATGGCAAAATAACGCGCCAAAGGGTGCGCAATCATCAAGCCGCAAACGGAAGCCGCGGGTTGCATGGCGGTTGATTCGGTTAAAGTCATTCCAATTTCATTGGCATTTAAGGCACTAAAAATGCGCCGTTTTTGGCTGTGGTCGGGGCAAGCGGCATAACCGGGCGCTGGGCGTATGCCTTGGAATTTTTCTGCAATCAAATGTTCGTTGTTTAAAGTTTCATTGGGCGCATAACCCCAAAATTGTGTGCGCACTTGAAAATGCAAAAATTCCGCCGCCGCTTCTGCCAAGCGGTCTGCCAAGGCTTTTAATAAAATTTGGTTGTAATCATCGCCTGCAAAATCTTGCAAATGTTCGTCAATGTTTAATCCCGCGGTTAAGGCAAACATCGCCGCAAAATCGGGCGTTTCTTGCGCGCCAATAAAATCAGAAAGCGCCGTGTTAAAACGTCCTTTGGGTTGCTTGTGTTGCTGGCGCAATCCCAAAATGGTGCAAAGCGTTTGGCGGCGTTGGTTGTTTTGGTAAAAAACAATATCATCGCCTTGGCGCTGGGCAGGATAAATTCCCAACACCGCGCGGGCGCTAAGCCATTTTTCTTCTACCAGTTGGGATAGCATTTTTTGGGCATCAGAAAATAACTC